>NZ_JBHSQB010000021.1:0-261911 GCF_042658345.1 Flavobacterium qiangtangense | reverse complement strand
TGTTGGCGAGCCGGTAAACACCTCGAAAGACGACTTCGCATTCTCGTTCAACAAGACAAAGAACGTGGGTTTCTTCTCAAGCAACAAGACAGGAAAAGACAAGATATACCAGGCTAATCCGGTTTGTGGTGTTCAGGCAATTGCAACTGTTAAAGATGCAAAAACTGGAAAAACCTTATCTGGAGCGAGAGTTGCTATCTTAGATGACAAAAAGAATGTTATCGAGACAAGAAATTCTGGTGCAGACGGTATCGTTTCTTATAACGTTGATTGCAACAAAGCTTATACTTTTCAAGTTGCAAAAGATGGTTTTGAAAGCAATACTTTTCCAATTGCAAAAACAAATGGCGGTGTCGTGAATATTGCTGCTGACTTGCAACCAATTGATGTTATTGTGACTGAAAAAGAAATTATTTTGAAAGAAATTTTCTTTGAATTCAATAAATCAAATATCACCCAAGAAGGTGCTTTTGAATTAGATAAGTTAGTTCAAGTTATGAAAAATAACGGTCAACTTGTTATCATGGTTAAAGGACACACAGATAACAGAGGAAGCGACCAATACAACATGAATTTGTCTGACAGAAGAGCGAAAGCAACTGTTCAGTACGTTATTTCAAAAGGTATTGCTGCAAGCAAAATTTCAGGAAAAGGTTATGGCGAAAGCGAGCCTAAAGTGGACTGCAAAGAAAACTGTACTGAAGAAGAACACGCTCAAAACAGAAGAAGTGAATTCTTAATTGTAAAAAAATAATCTTCTTTTTATATTTTAAAAGGTGGCCAATTGGCCACCTTTTTTTGCTTTTATTGAACTGTAATTCGCCAAAAAATAACTGCTATTGGTACACAATCTTGTAAAAGCTAACTGGTATTCAAATGGATTCAGATAGCCCCGATGCAAGGGAAAATCCTCGCATTTTTATTGCGAGATTTGGAAAGGCAGCGGGAAAATGGATTACTGATTGAACTCAGACATTCGCTCAAAAATCAACTTTAATTAACAAATTAGAAGATTCCTTTAACACGAAAAACTGGTAGAAACGGCGATTTTTAAATTATATTTGTGAAAAGAGACTTACAAAGAAATGAACAGAACTTTAGTAATCGGCGACATCCACGGAGGCCTTCGCGCGCTTCATCAGATTTTTGAAAGAGCAAATGTCACCACAAACGACACCTTAATTTTTCTTGGAGATTATGTTGATGGCTGGAGCGAATCGCCCGAAGTCATTATTTTTTTAATGAAATTGAAGGAAACGCACGCTTGCATTTTTCTTCGAGGAAACCACGATGATTTGCTGCTTTCTTGGCTTGAAATCAACAAGGACAATCCGCAGTGGTTTAATCACGGAGGCAAGATTACGATGGAAAAATACAGCCTTTTGTCTGAAGCTGAAAAGCAACCGCATATTGAGTTTTTAAAGCTTCTGGAAAACTATTATCTCGACGAAGAAAACCGTTTGTTCATTCACGCAGGTTTCACAAACTTGAACGGAGTCGCGTATGAATATTTCCCAAAAATGTTTTATTGGGAACGAACGCTTTGGGAAAACGCACTTTCATTAGATCCAAAAATTGAGAAAGACAGTCCTTATTATCCCAAAAGATTTACGCTTTATAAAGAAATCTTCATCGGGCACACGCCTGTCACGCGCGTTGGCGAAACCAATCCGATGAACAAAGCAAACGTTTGGAATGTCGATACTGGCGCCGCATTTCGTGGACCGTTAACGATTTTAGATATTGATACCAAAGAGTTTTGGCAAAGCGATCCGCTTCCAGAGTTATATCCAGATGAAAACGGAAGAAATTAAATTTGTTGTAATTTCGTATTAAATCGTATATTTGTAGAAAATAACAAACACATGAAGAGAATTATAACATTGGCTTTGTTTTTAACAGCAGGCTTCGCAAACGCTCAAGCTTTTAGTGGAAAAGGTGACGATAAATTTCAAGTTGGAGTCAATTTTCAAGATATGGCAACCGGAATTATGGCAACTTATGACCACGGAATCGGTGAAAACATGTCGATCGGGGTTTACACGACCTATCTTTTAGGAACTGATAATAATCTTGGTGATCCAAAATTTGACGACCGTTTTGATGTAAAAGCACGTTTCAGCGCAAACATCGGAAACGTTATCGGCTTGCCAGAACAAGTTGATATTTACCCAGGTTTGAATCTTGGTTTGAGAAATTTTGGAGCGCATTTGGGCGGACGTTATTTTTTCACAAGTGGTTTTGGTGTTTTCACAGAATTGAGCACGCCGATCGCCAGATATGACAGCGATGTTTTTGGATATGAGCATTTAAACAACCAATTTACGGTAAGTTTAAGCGCTTCTTTCAACTTATAAAAATCAAAAAATCCGATTCAAAATTAACTGAATCGGATTTTTTTTAGAAGCAAATTTTAAGCTTCTTTTAAACTTTGCCCATATAGTCGAAATAAATTATCGTTTATTCTGGTTGCAAAGACACATTTAAAGTTTCTGTCAGAACATGGCATACGTTTGCTTCCACAGTGACAACTGGCGAAGTATAAGTTTGATAACCCTCTTTTGAAACCGTTACCACATAATTTCCGGCGCGTTCTCCAGCTCCAATAAAAGTAGGAACGCTTTCCACAATCTCCAAAGTTTCAGAATACGTTCCGTCCACGGCTTTCACCAAAACTCCTTCTTGCAAAACGGCATTTGTAACCGCATCTTTGACATTTACGTTCAAACCATAAACAAATTCTTCGGTACAATTTGTCACGCCGTCGTTACTGTCATCATTGCTGTTGCAAGAAATAGCCAAAACCGACATAAATAATAAAATTTTTTTCATAGTATTTTTTCTTTTTAGACGTAAACATTTTCAAAAGGTTGCTTCCAAATTCTCACAAACTTTAAAATATTTTAGTCGCTAAGAATTTGAAGTCACTAAAAAGCACCATTTCACAACTGTTATAAAATGGTTAAAATCGAAGCTTTCAAAATTCTCCCGAAACTTTCTTTGTAAATTTATGTGACAACAAACAAACGAATGACGCTTTCAGAACAATACAATTCCGTTAGAAAACACTCCGAAATCATCTGTCAGCCCTTGAAAACAGAAGATTTTGTACCACAGCCTGTGAACTTTGTGAGCCCGCCGAAATGGCATTTGGCGCATTCCACCTGGTTTTTCGAGCAATTTGTCTTGAAAGAACATTTGCCAGATTATAAAGTTTTCAACGACGATTTTTCCTTTCTTTTCAATAGTTATTACAACACCGTTGGCAAGCGCGTTTTTCGTGCCGACCGAGGAAACATCACGCGTCCCGGTGTTCAGGAAGTTTTTGAATACCGCGCGTATGTAGATATGCACATGCAAATTTTATTGCAGTTGAAATCGGAAGAACTGAGAGAATTGCTGGAACTCGGATTAAATCACGAACAGCAACATCAAGAGTTATTGCTAACTGACATTAAATATATTCTGGGACACAACCCAATTTTCCCAATCTACAACGAAGATTTAGATTGGGAAAACGACACGAATGCTGAAACTGGTTTTGCAAAAATTGAAGAAGGAATTTATGAAATTGGCCACGATTCTGAAGCTTTTTCCTTCGATAACGAACACGGAAATCACAACGTTTATTTGCACGAATTTGAGATTTCGAAAACTTTGGTTACAAACTCAGAATATCTTGAATTTATAAACGCTGACGGCTATAAAAATTTCAAATATTGGCTAGACGAAGGTTGGTCTTGGGTGACCGAAAATAAAATCGAAGCGCCCTTGTATTGGCATAAAATCGACGGCGAGTGGTTTCATTTTACAATGAACGGTTTGCAGAAAGTGAATCCCGAAGCTGTTGTCACGCACGTCAGTTTTTATGAAGCTTCTGCTTTTGCCGAATGGAAAAAAATGCGACTTCCAACAGAATTTGAATGGGAAATTGCATCCGAAAAATTCAACTGGGGAAAGCGCTGGGAATGGACAAATTCGGCTTATTTACCGTATCCAAATTTTAAAAAACCAGAAGGCGCAATCGGCGAATACAACGGAAAATTTATGGTAAACCAAATGGTTTTACGTGGTTCAAGTTGCGCAACGCCACCAAATCACAGCCGAAAAACATATCGGAATTTCTTTCACACAGACGAACGTTGGCAATTCAACAGCATTCGTTTGGCAAAATAAAAAACATGAAAATCAATACTCCAACATACAACAAAGCCTTTGCGGAAGACGTTTTAAAAGGTTTGTCCGACGAAAAAAAGCATCTTTCTTCGCGTTATTTTTATGACGATGAAGGAAGTCATATTTTTCAGCAAATTATGGAAATGCCAGAATATTATCCAACGAATTGCGAGTTTGAAATTTTGTCTGAACAGTCAGAGCAGATTTTGGAACAATTAAATTTCAATGGAAAATTCAATATTGTAGAGTTCGGTTCTGGCGACGGAATCAAAACCAAACAGTTGCTAAAAACTTTTTTGGGTAAAAATGCAGATTTTACGTATGTTCCGATAGATATTTCTGAAGAAGCGATTTTGATTTTGGAGGAAAACATTCGTGTGTCGCTTCCGGAAATCAAGATGAATTCTAAAATTGGCGACTACTTTGATATTTTGGCTGACATTTCTAAAGATGAAACCCCGAATTTGTTTTTATTTTTAGGAGGAAACATCGGGAATTATAAAAAAGAAGACGCGATTGATTTGCTTCAAAAATTTGCTTCCGGAATGAAAAAAGGAGACAAATTGCTGATGGGAATTGACTTGCAGAAAAGTCCGAGAACGATTCAAAAAGCCTACGACGACCCACACGGAATCACGAAAGCATTCAATATGAATTTGTTAAAAAGAATTAATCGTGAGTTGGAAGCTGATATTGATTTAAGCCAATTTGATTTTTATTGCCATTATAATCCTGAAAACGGCGAAGTAAATAGTTATTTGTTCAGTTTGGCGCAACAAAGTTTCGACTCAAAAGTGCTCAATAGATCGTTTACTTTTCAAAAAGGGGAAACCATCTGGACAGAGCTTTCTAAAAAATACAGCTTTTCTGAAATTGAAGAATTAGCCGAGAAATTGGATTTTAAAGTCTTGGAAAATTTCTTGGATTCTAAGAATTATTTCACGGATAGTTTGTGGGAGAAGTGATTAATTAAACAAGTAAATTTCAAACAAATTATGTTAATAACTTTACCAAAATTGTTTATAAGCTAAATAAAAAGTATTACTTTTGTACTAATCGAACTCGCCACGCTTCTTTTACTTAACTGTAATAGCGCACCCAGGCGAGTCTTTTTTTTATATGATGGCCAAACAATCTGAGTATCCGAAAAAGATTATTTCTTTTGATTTACAAATCAAACAGCTTATTGAACGAGGATTGATTATCAACAACCCCGAATTAGCAAAAGACTTTCTTAAAAATATAAGTTATTTTAGGCTTCAGGGCTATTGGTGGGAATTTCAAAATGACAAAACAAATCACGAATTTAAACCTGATACAACTTTTGAAAATGTCATTGAGCTATACACTTTCGACAGAAAGTTGCGTTTAATCATTTTTGATGCGATTGAACGAATAGAAGTTGCTTTAAGAACTAAAATGATTTATTATTTGTCAGTAGAAAAAGACCAATGGTGGTTTGAAAATAAGGATGTTTTCTTTTCAGAGTCTTTTTTCAAAGACTCACTTTTTGAGATTGATAAAGAATTAGATAGAACTAAAGAAATATTTATTGAATCACACTTTAAAAAATATGGGAAGGACTCAAGACCTCCAGCGTACAAAACTCTTGAAGTAATTTCATTTGGTTGTTTGTCAAAGCTTTACAGTAATTTAAGCAATGAAATTGGCGCCAAAAATAGAATTGCAAAAGAATTTAATCTTCCTAATTACAATTATTTAAAAAGCTGGTTGCAGTCTTTTAACGTGATAAGGAATATCATTGCACATCACAGTCGTTTATGGAATAGAAATATTCACTTCGCGCCAAAATCATTAGATAAACCAACGTCAGAGTTCATCACCGTTCCTAACAATATTAACTCATTGTATCATAGTTTGTCTTGTATTATTTACATTTTAAATAAAGTTTCAAACGGGCACACGATTAAAGGTAAGCTAATTCGATTGTTTGAAAATAATCAAAAGCGATATTTAACGGAAATGGGGTTTCCTGAAAACTGGAAAGAACAACTACTTTGGAAATAAAAAAAATCCCTCCAGTTTTCACCAGCGGGATTTCTTAAAAAAATTCTATTATCTTTCTTACAAATCAAACTTAATCCCTTGAGCCAAAGGTAAATTCGTAGTGTAATTGATTGTATTTGTCTGTCTTCTCATATATACTTTCCAAGCGTCAGAACCAGATTCGCGTCCGCCACCCGTTTCTTTTTCACCACCAAAAGCGCCACCAATTTCAGCACCTGAAGTTCCGATGTTTACGTTGGCAATTCCGCAGTCAGAACCAGCAACAGAAAGGAATCTTTCTGCTTCGCGCAAATTATTGGTCATAATTGCAGAAGACAATCCTTGCGCCACTCCGTTTTGAATAGCGATAGCGTTATCAACATCTCCGTCATATTTCAATAAGTATAAAACTGGAGCAAAAGTTTCGTGTTGCACAATTTCATAATGACCTTCTGCTTCTGCGATGGCAGGTTTTACGTAGCATCCGCTTTCGTAACCTTCGCCAGAAAGAACGCCACCTTCAACGATGATTTTCCCACCTTCAGCAACAACTTTTGTCAAAGCTTTGTTGTACATTTCCACAGCATGCGTATCGATTAGCGGTCCAACATGATTGTTTTGGTCTAAAGGATTTCCGATTTTCAATTGGCCATAAGCCGAAACAATCGCGTCTCTTACTTTGTCATAAATACTTTCGTGGATAATCAAACGACGCGTTGATGTGCAACGTTGCCCGGCAGTTCCAACGGCGCCAAAAACAGCACCGATAACCGTCATTTTCACGTCAGCATCTGGAGTAACGATGATGGCATTGTTTCCGCCTAATTCTAATAACGAACGACCTAAACGTCCCGCAACAGTTTGCGCCACGATTTTACCCATTCTTGTTGAACCCGTAGCCGAAACCAACGGTACACGAACGTCAGAAGTCATCCATTCTCCAACTTTGTAATCTCCGTTGATCAAGCAAGAAATTCCTTCTGGAAGATTGTTTTCTTTTAAAACTTCGGCGATAATATTTTGACAAGCAACACCACACAAAGGTGTTTTTTCAGATGGTTTCCAAACGCAAACGTCTCCGGCAATCCAAGCCAAAGCCGTATTCCAAGACCAAACCGCTACTGGAAAGTTGAACGCAGAAATAATTCCTACGATTCCAAGTGCGTGATATTGATCATACATTCTGTGTCCAGGACGTTCAGAGTGCATCGTGAAACCATGCAATTGGCGTGACAAACCAACGGCAAAATCGCAGATGTCAATCATTTCTTGTACTTCGCCAAGACCTTCTTGCAATGATTTTCCCATTTCATAAGAAACCAATTTTCCAAGAGCGTCTTTTTTCTCACGCAATTTTTGTCCGAATTGGCGAACAATTTCGCCACGTTGCGGCGCTGGCATCATACGAAAAGTTTTGAAAGCTTCAGTTGCGCTTTGCATTACTTTTTCATAATCTTCCTTAGTTGTCGTTTTTACTTTTCCAATTAATTGACCGTCAACTGGTGAGTAGCTTTCTAGGATTTCTCCGTTTGAAAACCATGAATTTCCTGTTGAAGTTCCTTCGTTAATTTCTTTGATGCCTAGTTGTTGCAAGGCTTCCTGCATTCCGAATTGATTTGCTGTTGTTGCCATTTATAACTTTTTGATTGTAAATTGTAATATTTTTTGCGAAGTTATGATTTATAGGTGGAATTTGCGAATTAAAATGCGATTTTGGCAATATACAGTCATTGCGATCCCGAAACTTCGGGAGAAGCGATCGCATAATAAAAGTTTAGAGGTTTCAAAACACAGATTTCACGAATTTAAAAAACAACGCAGATTATTTTTTAGAAGCAAATAACAACTGATTTTCAGCGAGCCCTTTTCCTGCTGCAGCCACTCGCTTTAAACTGGTTTGGCCACCAGTTTAAGAGCTCAAACAATGGCAGCATCAGGGCTATTTGAGAAACTACTTGCTTTCTTGGAAAGGTCAGTCTCAATCTTTGTCGACAAACTGCGTCAATAGCTCCGATTGTAGCGGAAACCCCGGAAACAAAAAAAGCCAGTGTTTTTATTTTAAAAAAGCGACCGGAGGTCCCGAAACTTCGGGACTTTTTAAAATTTAAAAACACGGCTTTTTTGTTGCGTGCCGAAGTTTCTGGATTGATGCTAAAGGCGGGAAATTGCTCCTAAAAAAATTACTTGTCTTGTGTAATTTTGATTATGAGATTGCTTCTCCCGAAGTTTCGGGATCGCAATGAAGGGAGTTATCGTTTTAATGTATATCTTTTGTCGGCTTCCATGATGGTGCCGCATTTGTTGCATTGGCGCAAGGCTTTTGAGTTGTAAAAATGCTGGAAATGTGGGAGAAAATCTTTTTCGATGTTGTTTAATTCGAAGTAAACGTCATATAATTTGTGATTGCAGTTGTCGCAGAACCAAAGAAGTCCGTCGGTGTAGCCTTTTCCGGCACGTTTTCTTTCGATTACCAACCCGATGGAACCTGCAGAACGAACTGGCGAATGCGGTGTTTTTGCGGGATGAAGGTACATATCGCCGGCATGAAGTTCCATTTCTTTGCGTTCGCCGTCTTCTTGAATAATTACTTTTATCGAACCTTCGAGCTGGTAAAAAAGTTCTTCGGTTTCATTATAATGGTAGTCTTTTCTTGCATTTGGACCTGCAACAATCATCACGATATAATCTTCTGAATCTACGTATATATTTTTATTCCCGACTGGTGGTTTTAAAAGGTGTCGGTTTTCATCAATCCATTTGTTTAGATTGAACGGTTTTGAAATTGCCATAATTTTAAATTTGATATAAATTTACTAAAAATAAAAAAGGCTAGCGAAAACTAGCCTTTAAAATTTATTTTACTTCTTTAATCAGATAGACATAAACCGGAAAGTGGTCACTGAAACCGACTTGGCCGTTTGAATTTCTGAGCGGATATCCTTTATATTGTCCGGTTGTTTGTGTGAGGAACGGTTTGTTGTAAACGCCTGCTTTCCAGAAACGGTACGAGTTATAATCTTTTCTAATTAATGGTTCAGAAAGGATCATTTGGTCAAATAAATCCCAGGCGTCGCGGTAAGCAAGGGTTCCGATTCCTTTGTTTGCCATTTCTTCCATTGGGTTGTACATTCCTCTTTCTTTAGTTTCTTCTTTTTTAGCTTTTGCTTCTAATTCAACTTTTACACTCTTATTATAAGGTCCGTCATTTAAATCACCCATTGTAATGACTTTTGCATTTGGATTGATTGTGTAAAGTGAATCGATAATTTTTCTGTTTAACCTTCCGGCAGCTTCACGGTTTGGGCTTGATTTTTTCTCTCCGCCTGAACGTGATGGCCAGTGATTTACGATAAAATTAATTTCTTCTCCGTCAAGTAAACCAGTAACTACTAACTGATCACGTGTGTAAATTCTTTTTGTTTTATCAGATTGATCATAAATAATTAGAGGCACGTTAATATAGCTTGTTGGTTTAAAGTGCTTTTTTTGGTATAAAAGGCCAACGTCAATTCCTCTTTTATCGGGAGAATCGAAGTGAACGATTCCATAATCTTTGTTGATCAAAAGTGGTTGCTTTACCAAATCTTCTAAAACGCCACGGTTTTCAACTTCGGCAACGCCAATTACTACTGGTGATTCTTTTTGCTGATCGCTTGTTCCGATTTCAGCTAATGTTCTGCTTAAGTTACCTAATTTTTTCTTGTATTTTTCAAGTGTCCAGCGCTGTGTTCCTGTTGGAGTATATTCTTCATCATTCACATCAACATTGTTAATTGTGTCGAACAGGTTTTCCACATTATAAAATGCAACTGTTTGCACTTTAAATTTTTTTTCTTGCGCAAATGCACTGTTTAATGATAATAAAACAATGAAAAGGCCGATTGAATTTCTAATTCTCATAAATCGCTATATTAATTTAATATCAAGTTTTCTAACAAACTTGAGGGCAAAAGTAATTAATATTATTAAAAGTTATACATTTGCACCCTGTTAAGAAATAATTAACTTAACGACAGAGACTTAATTTTAATTTTATTTATGAAAAAACTTGTAATTAGTATTCTTTTTGTGATGCAAGTCGTTTTTGCTTTTGCACAGCAAGGCTCTTTAGTTAAAGGGAAAGTTGTGGATTCAAAGACACAAAAACCTTTGCAAAACGTTGTTGCAACGCTACAAAACACAACCTTGACGACTTTAACAAATTCTGATGGTATTTTTGTTTTTGAAAGCGCACCGGCAGGAACCCATTTGTTAGAAATTTCTAGCACTGGTTATTCTCGCCAAATTTTATCAATTGAAGTGGCGGGATTTCCGCTTGACATTGGTCTTGTTGTTTTAGAAGAAGATATTACTACTGAACAACAGTTAAGTTTGATTACCATTACTGAGAACGATCTTGGCGATGATAATAGCGGTTCTGAAAGTACTGCAGGTTTATTACAAGCTACAAGAGATGTATTTAATCAAGCGGCGGCTTTTAACTTTGGCCAAGCTAGATTTCGTGTAAGAGGTTTGGATAACGAGTATGGAAAAACTATGATTAATGGTGTTTCTATGAACAAAATCTATGACGGAAGACCACAATGGAGCAACTGGGGTGGTTTAAATGATGCTACAAGAAACCAAGAATTTTCAATGGGATCAGCTCCGTCTGATTATACATTTGGTGGAATTTTGGGAACTCAGGAAATCAACACAAGAGCGTCATTCTACAGACCGGGATCAAGAATTTCTTTCTCTGGAACTAATACAAATTATAGCTGGAGAATGATGGCTACACATGCATCTGGAATGAATAAAGACGGATGGGCTTATGTGATTTCTGCGGGAAGAAGATGGGCTGAAGAAGGTTATTTTGATGGAACAGATTACAGCGCAAATTCATTTTTCGCAAGTGTGGAGAAAAGAATCAATGACAAGCACAGCTTGAACTTTACTTCAATTTATGCTCAAAACAGCAGAGGTAAGAACTCTCCAAATACTCAGGAAGTTACTGATTTAGCTGGAGAAAAATACAATTCTTATTGGGGTTGGCAAAATGGAAAGAAAAGAAACTCAAGAGACAAAGATGTTGAAGAGCCAATTCTTATGTTAAGCCACTACTGGAAAATTAACGATAAAAACAGCTTAAACACAAACGTTGCTTACCAATTTGGTAAAATCGGGAACAGTCGTTTAGATTTTAACTTTACAAGAAATCCAGATCCAACGTATTATAGAAATCTTCCAAGTTATTTTACGACTATGCATACTTCTGCAGGTCAATATGTTGGAGATCAAGAGCCAAATCTTGGATACGCTGCTGGAGCTAGAGAAAATTTCTTAGCTAACAGACAAATCAATTGGGATAAACTATACAGAGACAACGCTGAAAACGGAGAATCTCTTGCAATCCTTTATGAAGATAGAACTGATGACAAGCAATTTACAGCGAACTCAATTTTAAATTCACAACTTTCTGACAACATCATCTTAAACGCTGGTGCAAACTACAGAAAATTGAAGTCACATAATTTCCAAAGTGTTCTGGATCTTTTAGGAGGAACATCTTACCTTGACATTGATCCATTTTTGAGTGGAATCAGACAAGAATCAGACATCGACAATCCACAAAGAAAAGTTGTTGTTGGAGATGAATTTGGATACAATTATAACTTGACAGCAGATATTGTTGACGCATTTACTCAATTCAAATTCAGCTATACAAAGTTTGACTTTTACATGGCGCAATCTTTCTCTCGTTCTGAATACCAAAGAGAAGGTTTGTACAGAAATGGTAACTATGAAAACAATTCAAAAGGTAAAAGTGCTAAAGCAACTTTTGAAAACTTTGGTTTCAAGGGAGGTTTGACATATAAATTAACAGGTCGTCATTTGTTTGATGTTAACGCTGCATATATGACACAAGCTCCTTCGTTAAGAAATACATTTCCAAATGCTCGTGTAAACAATAATATTGTTGCCGATTTAGAAAGTGAAAATATCACAAGCGTTGACGCAAGTTATATTATCAGAGCGCCAAAATTGAAAGCAAGAATCACGGGATATTATTCAACAATTAAAAATTCTACTGACATTGGTTTCTATTTTGCAGAAGGTCTTGGAGTATTAACTTCAGAACAACAAACAGATTTAGGAAGTACAGCAAACGCATTCGTTTCTGAAGTTGTAACTGGTTCAAACAAAAAGAACTTAGGTGGAGAACTTGGAATTGAATATCAATTAACTCCAACAATTAAAGTAACAGGAGTTGCGGCTTATGGTCAATACACTTATGACAACAACCCTAATGTAAAATTAAACGTAGATAACCTTCGTCAAGTAATTGATTTTGGAACAGCTTACATGAAAGATTACAAACAACCAGGAATGCCTCAACAAGCTTACTCATTTGGAATTGAATATAGAGATCCAAAATTCTGGTGGATTGGTGCAAACGCTAACTACTTGGCAGACAATTATTCTGATATTTCACCGTTATTAAGAACTAATAACTTTTTAGTGAATTCTGACGACGTTGATGGTTTCCCTTATGATGCGTCACCAGAACAAGTAAAAGCACTTTTGAAGCAAGAAAAGTTTGATCCTGCAACAATTTTCAACCTTGTTGGTGGAAAATCTTGGAGAATTAACGGTAAAACGTTAGGTTTATTCGCAAGTGTTAACAACGTATTTGATAAAACGTACAAAACAGGTGGATTTGAACAAGCAAGAAATGCTAACTTTGGTCAAGTATCTCAAGATTTACAAGGACCAACTCGTTCATTTGGCCCAAAATATTTTTATGGCTACGGAAGAAATTATTTCGTAAACATCTATTTAAATTTCTAATTAAAAAAACAAAATCGCGTACATATGAAAACAAATTTCTTAAAATCAATTTTATGCATCGCTATGACATCAGTTATTTTTACTGGATGTGTTAATGATGACGATTATGCAATTCCTTCGTTAGATTGTGTTGATAGTGCTCCTGCGGCTACAAAAACTGTTGCTGAAATTTATGCACAAACAACAACAACAGCAACTCTTTATGCTGCTAATGATGTTATTGAAGCAAGAGTGGTATCAAGTGACAAAGGTGGTAACTTTTACAAAATCATCTATATGGTTTCACTTGACGGAACAAGAGGTTTCAGCGTTGCAGTAAACCAATCTGACCTTTTTACAGATTACAATGTGGGAAGAAAAGTGGCTATCAAGCTTCAAGGACTTTACACGCAAATTAGAAACAATACGTTACAAATCGGAGCTCTTTACCAAGGAAACGTTGGTCAAATTGCAGCAGCAGAATATCCTGCAAAATTAGCTAGAACTTGTGACATTGTTGATGAAGAAACTTTGGTAAATTCAATCACGCTTTCTCAAATCTCAAATGACTACATCGGTAAGTTAATTGAATTACAAGATGTTCAATTTGCAGATTCAGCTTTAGGTCAAAACTATTATAACCCTGCAAACGTTGTTGGTTCAGAAACAAATCATCAAATTACTGATGCAACTGGAGCTACATTAATCTTTAGAACTGGTAATTTCGCAGAATACAAAGGAAACCCTGTTTCAAGCAAAAGCGGAAAAATCAGAGGTATTTTGACTAAATTCGGTACTGATTTTCAATTTGTTGCAAGATATACAACAGATATTAAATTGACAGAAGACAGAATTGGTGGTGAGCCAGAAACTCCGGAAGAACCAGAAACTCCAGAAAACCCTGGAACAACTCCGCCAGAATTGGCAGGAACTCTATTGTTTGCAGGTGGTAACTTTAACAACTACCCAGCATTCATCGCATCTGTAAACAGCTTTGGTCTTAAGCCTTATGCAACTGAAAGCCCAGCAAATGGTCTTGGTGGAACAACAGCTTTACGTATCAACGGAACTCCAACTGCAAATGACTATGTATTTACAGTAAAAGCTCCAGCAGGTCTTCCAACAAACGCAACAAAAATTACGTTTTGGATCAAAGGTACTGCAACAGGAAAAGCGTTATCTTTTAACGTTAACCGTTCAACATCTGGTTATGATGTATTCAACCTTTCAAGCTTGTCAGCTCCAGTAACGTTGACTAAAAATACTGAAATCAACACAAGCGGTAACGGTACAAATCAATACACAGGATCGATTAATACAAATAACACTTGGATTAAAGTAACTCTAGACCTTACAGGTGTGCTTTACAACACAACTGCCGGTAACGATATTTTCTCTTTAAAAACAGGAAATGGTGGAGTTTATGACTTGTATATCGATAACTTTATTATTGAATAATAAGGATCAAGATATTTTAAAAGCGGGACAATTGTTCCGCTTTTTTTTTGTCTTTTTTCTTAAAATGTTTTTAGATTTATTCTAAAAATTTATCAGAAATATAGAGCCACACAAAGTCTAATTTTTATCATATTTCATCTTTCGCAAAATACGTAAAGCTTCTTTAAAACTGATATAAACGGTCGAGTTTTCAAAAGCTTTCAGCAATGGTTTTGCATCAATCAATCTTTGTTTTGCATCGTCAAATCCGTTTAAATAGCAAATCATAAATGTAGACGGAAGATTTTCCAAATCCTTCTTTTCCCGATCAGATAAAGGCAGTGATTTTTCTAATTTTGAAAGCAAAGAAATATTTGAATTGTAGATATGAAATAACATCTTCCGATTGTATTCTGGCGGTTCAAAAAGAAATTCAGTTTCAATTTTATAATAACCGTTATCATAAAAATAAATCGTCTGTTTTTCCAGCGGATAATAGCTCGTTTTGTCGTTTAAGCCTAACGGAAGATATTCGGTAATAGAAAAAGTGTTGTGGTCAAATTCTATAGAAACTTCGTCCAAAGCCGAATAAAAAAGCTTGACTTGTTCGTTCACCAATTCGATGTCCACGCGAGACAAATAGGTTTTTTCTTTGACTTTTTTTGAATGTCCAGCCCAGCAAACCACAAATAATTCCTTAAAAACTTTATACTTCGGAAACATATCTTTGTGACGATTATTCATAAAATCAATCACGCCCTCTAAAGTATGTTCGATGCTGTTTCTCGAATTATTTTCAATGCTGATTACGGTTTCTGTATTTTGGTAATTTCGCTCGACTTCTGATTCTTCTACCGGAATTGAATTGCTTCCTCTTCGAATAAAAGCTTGTTTTGCAATGATCGTATGAATTCCCTTTTTGAAATAAGAAACCCTTTTTTTAGGTTTAATCGTAACTAAACCAACGACTTTATCTTTAGACAAATTCGGAAACGGGACATTTTCATATTGAATTTTCGGAGGATTTTCTAAAAAAGCATTCACTAAATTTTGGATTCGGCTGTCGTCAAAAAAATCATCGCCCACAATTTCATTGTCGTGGTCTTCAACTCCAACAACAATATAAGAATTGTTCGCAGGATTTGAATTGGACAAAGCACAAATATGTTTCAGGAATTTTCCTTTTCCTTCCCGCGTATGCAAGTTCAACTGGCGCTTTTTGTCATAAAAACTGCTCTCGTCATTATGAGCGAGAAGGTTTTTTATAAGGAGGCGTTTGTTGATCATTTCTGGGTTCTGGGTTTTGGTTCAAGGTCCAAGATTAAAAAAAGGCTTTAAGATTTCGGATGAAAGCTTAAAGCCTATTGCTTATTGCGTTTAAATTATTCTATTTACAATTGTCGACGAAGCTTGAGCGGTTGACATCACGACCAAATCAGCGATATTGACATGATAAGGCCTTGTGATTACAAATCGAATAATGTCGGCGATATCTTCTGGTTTTAGCGGTTCAAATCCTTTATAAACATTCGCCGCTCTTTCCGCATCGCCTTTAAAACGTACTTGTGAAAATTCAGTTTCCACCATTCCCGGATGAATTCCTCCCACACGGATTCCGTATTGGTTCAAATCCATTCGCATGCCTTGGTTTATCGCGTCAACAGCGTGTTTTGTGGCGCAATACACATTTCCGTTTGGATAAACTTCTTTTGCGGCCGTAGAACCAATGTTGATAATATGACCGCTTCGTTGTTCCACCATTTTCGGAATTATGGCATGAGAAACATATAATAAACCTTTTACGTTTATGTCAATCATCGCATCCCAATCGTCTAAATCTCCAGTTTCAATTGGATCTAAACCGTGCGCATTTCCAGCATTATTGATCAAAACATCGATTTTAGAAAAATCTGGAGGTAAAGAATCAATTGCTTCTTGAACTGCTTTTTTCTTTCTTACGTCGAAATTTAAAGTGTGCACTTTTGTGCGATGTTCTAATTCGAGTTGCAACTCTGCCAAACGGTCTTCGCGTCGTCCACAGAGAATTAGTTTGAAATTATTTTTGGCTAATTCAATTGCCGTTGCTCTTCCGATGCCACTTGTTGCACCTGTTATTAAGACTGTTTTCATTTTTTATTTCTTTGTTGAAAAATTATTCTTGATGCTTGATAGTTTCAATCTCAAATTTTTCACTGACTTTAGTTAGATTCTCCAAACTGCTTATCTCATAAAGCGTTGCAATAAGATTTGCCGATTCTTCAGGAGGAAACATCGTTTCGATTTCTTTTCGTTTTCCGCCCTGGTAAATAATCATCGATTTTAAGGGAGCGTCACAACAATTTATGCCTTCAAAATTTACGTTTTGCGTTTTTGCTAACTCAGACGTCAGTTTATTGAAAAGGTTATCGCTTAACGTTCCTTTAAAATATTCCAGTTCGTCATTGTTCGCGCTTACTGACGCCTTTTTCATTGTTGAGGTCGACGTTTTTGAAAGTAATATTGATTTGTCGCTATTGACTTGCAAGTTAATTATCGGACAACTTCCAAAACATCTGGAGCTGTGAAAAATAATTTTTTCGAAGTTGTAAGCGTCTTTTTTTGAATTGCAACCGATTAAAATCAGAAATATAAAAGCGTATAAAAAGGAATTTTTCATTTTTGTAATCATTCAGTGTTTGTTTTTAGAAACTTAGGTTCGAGCGACACTCATAACTATTTAAGGAACTTGATTCCCCATACTCTCCGTCCAAATTGAAAACCATTCTTCTCTTTCCAATTTAAACTCCGTAGCTTTAAATAATTGCTGTAATCGCGCCACATTCACGGTTCCTGCAATTGGGATAATTTTTGCCGGATGCTGTAAAACCCAAGACAATAAAATCGTGTCAGAACCCACGTGGTATTTTGAAACCAAATCAGCCAAAAGCGTTTTCAATCGTTTTGTCTGATCTGTATTTTCTCTAAAAACTGTTCCAAGCGGATTCCACGCCATCGGACGAATATTGTTTACTTGCATGTGATCCAAGCTTCCGTTTAACATCGCTTCAAAATCGGTTGCAGAAAATTGGATTTGGTTATAAGAAACTTCGGTTTTGGAACGAATTAAATCCGTTTGCGAAGGTGTAAAATTGGATAAACCAAAATCTAAAATTTTTCCGTCAGATTTCAATTTTTCAACGGCCTCAGCAATTTCTTCCGAATTCATCAACGGACTCGGGCGATGCAGTAAAAGCACATCCAGATAATCTGAATGGAGATTTTTTAATGAATTTTCTACTGACCAAATAATATATTCTTTCGAGTAATCATAATTCTTGACTTTATACGGACGATTTTCTGAGTTTTGAAGAATACCACACTTTGAAATCAATTGTATTTTCTCACGATTGATTTTGCTTTCTGTCAAGGCTTTTCCAAAGGAAGCTTCCGTGGTGTAACCGCCATAAATATCGGCGTGGTCAAAAGTGGTGATTTTATTTTCGAAGCAAACATTGATGAGGTTTGCCATCTCTGAGGTATTGAGATTTTTATCCCAAACACCCCAATTCATAGTTCCCGCAATTATAGGAGATAAGGCTGTTTTCACGATACTAAATTTAAGTTTCTAAATTTATGAAAAGAAAATCATAAATCATCCTTAAAGCCAAGGGTTTCAAATAATTTTTAACAGATTCTTAACGTCTTACCAGTAAATAAATTTTCAATTTGCACCCATCAAACAAAATACTAATTTCACGGCTTTAAATATTACATTATGGAAGAAAATGCTACTGCATTAGACATTAGAGCAATCAATGAAAAAATAGAGAGAGAAAGCGCGTTTATCGACTTGCTTTTTATGGAAATGAACAAAGTGATTGTCGGTCAGAAGCATATGGTTGAAAGATTATTGATCGGTCTTTTAGGTCAAGGTCACATCTTACTGGAAGGGGTTCCAGGTTTGGCAAAAACATTAGCAATTAACACGCTTTCGCAAGCAATTCACGGTTCATTTAGCCGTATTCAGTTTACTCCAGATTTGCTTCCTGCAGATGTTGTGGGAACAATGATTTACAACATTAAAGACAACGCTTTTTCGATTAAAAAAGGCCCGATTTTCGCCAATTTCGTTTTGGCAGATGAGATCAACCGTGCTCCGGCAAAAGTGCAGTCAGCTCTTTTGGAAGCGATGCAAGAAAAGCAAGTAACTATTGGAGATACGACGTTCAAATTAGATCGTCCGTTTTTGGTTTTGGCAACTCAAAATCCGGTAGAACAAGAAGGAACTTATCCGTTGCCAGAAGCACAAGTCGATCGTTTTATGTTGAAAACCGTTATCGATTATCCAAAAATGGAAGAAGAGCGAATGGTGGTTCGTCAAAGCTTAAAAGGTTCTTTTGAAAAAGTAAATCCGGTAATTTCAGTTGATCAGATTATTAGAGCTCAAGAAGCGGTTCGCGAGGTTTATATGGATGAAAAAATTGAGAAATATATCTTAGATATCATCTTTGCAACGCGTTATCCAGAAAAATATAAATTAGAAAGTTTAAAACCTTTAATCAGTTTTGGTTCATCTCCACGTGGAAGCATCAATTTGGCCACTGCCGCGAAATGTTATGCCTTCATCAAACGTAGAGGCTATGTGATTCCAGAGGACGTTCGCGCTGTTGTTCACGATGTTTTGCGCCACAGAATCGGAATTACGTATGAAGCTGAAGCTGAAAACGTAACTTCTGTTGACATAATCAATAAAATTGTAAACGAAGTTGAAGTACCTTAATCAGATGGCAGTTTGCAGTTTTCAGACCATCTAAATTCTGAATTCTGAAATCTAAAATCTGAAATCTAAAGAAATGGATACAAAGGAATTACTCAAAAAAGTTCGAAAAATAGAAATCAAAACCCGAAGATTGAGCGATCACATCTTTTCGGGAGAATATCACACGTCTTTCAAAGGACGCGGAATGACGTTCAGCGAAGTGCGTCAATACCAGTTTGGTGACGACGTTCGTGCGATTGACTGGAATGTAACGGCAAGATATAACGAACCTTACATCAAAGTTTTTGAGGAAGAAAGAGAATTGACGATGATGCTGATGGTCGACGTCAGCGGTTCGGAAAGTTTTGGAACACAAAATGCTTTCAAAAAAGAAATTGTGACAGAAATCGCCGCAACAATGGCTTTCTCGGCAACTCAAAACAATGATAAAATCGGATTAATTTTGTTTTCTGACCAAATCGAATTGTTTATTCCGCCAAAAAAAGGAAGGTCGCACGTGTTGAGAATCATTCGAGAATTAATTGAATTTCAGCCAAAAAGTAAAAAAACAAACATTGCTCAAGCGCTACGTTTTTTCTCCGGAGTTATAAAAAAGAAAGCAATCGTCTTTATGATTTCTGATTTCTTGACGGATGACGATTATGAAAAAACCTTGAAAATTGCCGGAAAGAAGCACGATTTAACCGGAATTCGAGTGTATGATAGTAGAGAAGAAAAAATGCCAAACATCGGCGTTGTGAATATGTTGGATGCTGAAACGGGAGAAACGATGCTAGTGAACACAGGTTCAAAATCGGTGCGATTGGAGTATGAAAAATACTATCAGGAGAAAATAAAATATTTCAAGGAAACTTTCAGTAAAAGCGGTTCGGGTACAGTAAATACCAGGGTTGACGAAAGTTACGTAACAAAATTATTGGGCTATTTTAAATCGAGAGGTTAATCTTTTTTCCCCCTTTTTACGAATAAAGATTAGGAACAAAAAAATGAAAAACAACACTTTTTACATACTGCTTCTGGTATTGGTTGGAACTTTTTCCTACGGACAAAAACGAGTAACAACCTCGGTTGATTCGACCAAAATTAAAATCGGAGCGCAAATTAATCTTACTTTAAAAACTTCTGTCGATACGTTGTCAAATGTGGTTTTTCCGGAAGGAACGACTTTTGGGCAATTGGAAGTTTTAGAATCCTATCCAACAGATACTGTCAAAGAAAACGACCGTTATTTGCTGACCAAAAGATATGGATTGACGCAATTTGACTCTGGAAAATACTTGCTTCCGAGTTTAAAAGTCTTAATTAACAACAAACCTTTTTCTACAGATTCACTATTTGTTGAGGTTGCCAGCGTAAAAGTGGACACCTTAAAACAAAAAATGTACGACATCAAAGGAATCGCTGAGGTCAAAGAACCGATGGGAAATTGGTGGAAATGGCTTTTGGGAATCTTGCTTTTGGCAGGAATCGGTGTCTTGATTTATTTCCTAGCTAAAAAATACAAGCGGAAAGAAAAAACGGAAGAAATCGTTTATGCAACGCCAATCGAAAAAGCGGTTTCGTTGCTTAAAAATTTAGAACAAAAAGAGCTTTGGCAAAAAGGCGAAATCAAAGATTATTATTCGCAATTGACCGATATTGCAAGAACTTATATCGAAGAAGAAATTCAAGTTCCAGCGATGGAAAGCACGACTTCTGAAGTAATTGCCGGTTTGAGAAGCGCCGCAGTCAGAAAGAAAATGAAGATTTCAAAGGAAACGGTTGAAAACTTAGAGCGTGTTCTCCGTCAAGCGGATTTGGTGAAATTTGCCAAATCAAAACCTTTAGAATTTGAAATTGCCGAAGACCGAAGCAAAATTGAAAAAACGATTTTCACGTTGCACAAAGCAATTCCTGAAGTGGAAGAGGAAGAAGACGAAAGCTTGATTTTAGATGCAAAACGTCGTGAATTATTATTGAAAAAGAAACGCAAGCGCAAGATTTTGATGGCTTCCTTCGGGATTGGATTCTTGGTTTTGATTGCATTTGGTTATTTTATGGCTACTTCTGGAATGGATTATTTGAAAGATAATTTCATCGGACATCCAACAAAAGATTTGGTCGAAGGCGAATGGGTGAAAAGTGATTATGGGAACCCAGCCGTGACGATGGAAACGCCAAAAGTTCTGAAAAGAATTGCTTCTTCAAAATTGCAGGCAAATGTAAAAGAAAGCCAAAGATTTGGTTACGGAAGCATTGTCGGAGGACTTTCAATTTCCGTGGCAACGACCTCATTTAAAGATACGGTGCAAGTGCCGCTAGAAAAAGTTATTGAAAGAGAAATCAAGATTTTTGAAGCAAGCTTGAAAGCAAAAGACGTTTTTGTGAAACAAGATAAATTTGATACAGGCGAAGGAATTACGGGCCAAAAAGCTTACGGTTCAATGACGGTTTATGACGCTGAACAAGACAAATCTGTGAAATTGGCGTACCAAATTATCGTTTTTGCACAAGACGGCGGATTGCAAGAAATCATCATCATGCACCTTGATAGTGACGAATTTGGAGCTCAGATTGCCGACCGAATTATAAACTCTGTTGAACTTAAAAAAGTAAACTAAGATGAAAAATGTTACCTTTTTAAATCCCGAGTTTTTCTGGTTATTTCTGCTGCTTCCCGTGGCAATCGCTTGGTATATCTGGAAAGGAAAAAGACAGGCTTCGCTAAAAATTAGTTCGTTAAAAGGGTTTAAGGCAAAACCGTCGATTTTAGGAAAATTAAGACCGATACTTTTTGTGTTGCGAATCTTGGGATTAAGCGCGTTGATTGTAGCTTTGGCCAGACCGCAATCAGTGGATATCAGCAATAAAACCAATATCACAAACGGAATTGATATCGTAATGTCAATTGACGTTTCGGGAAGTATGCTGACGCGAGATTTAAAGCCAAACCGAATGGAAGCTTTGAAAAAAGTAGCCGCAGATTTTGTGGAAGCAAGGCCAAATGACAGAATCGGATTAGTGGTTTATGCGGCAGAAAGTTACACAAAAATTCCTGTGACAAGTGACAAAGCCTTGATTTTAGACGCTTTGTCGACAGTGAAATACGACCAACTTTTACAAGATGGAACCGGAATTGGGATGGGATTGGCAACAGCCGTGAACCGTTTGAAAGATAGCCAAGCGAAAAGTAAAGTCATCATTCTTTTAACCGATGGTGTCAATAATTCAGGTTCGATTGACCCAAGAATGGCTTCGGAAATTGCAAAAGAATTTGGAATAAAAGTGTATACTATCGGGATTGGAACGACTGGAATGGCAGAATCTCCTTACGCGATCAAACCTAACGGCGAATTTGAATACCGAATGATGCAGGTTCAAATCGATGAAAATCTGATGCGAGAAATTGCAAGAACAACCGACGGAAAATACTTTAGGGCAAAAAATAATCAAAGCTTGAAAGCGATTTATGAAGAAATCAACAAGCTGGAAACCACAGAAATAGAAGAGCAAAAATTCTACAATTATGACGAAAGGTTCCGACCTTTTGCCATCGCAGCCGGAATCCTTTTATTGCTTGAAATCTTATTGAAAAATACAGTTTTTAGAAGCTTTATTTAAAAAATTATGTACGACGAATTAGACGAAAAAAAATATCTCTATCTGCTGATAATCATCCCAATCGTGGTGTTGATTTACCTTTTCAATTTATATTGGAAACGTAAAAAACAACGCGAATTCGGGGATTTGGCATTGGTAAAAAGATTGAGTCCAGAAAAATCTGTTTTTAAAGCGACGCTAAAAATTTCGATTTTACTTTTGGCTTTGGCTTGCGTTATTTTGGCTTTGGTGAACCCAAAAGTCGGCACGAAAGTTGAAACGGTAAAACGGGAAGGAATCGATATTGTTTTTGCAATTGACGTTTCAAAATCGATGTTGGCCGAAGACATTGCGCCAAGTCGTTTGGAAAAAACAAAGCAAATTGTGTCGCAAATCATCAACAATTTGGGAAGTGACAGAATTGGAATTGTGGCTTATGCCGGAAGCGCTTTTCCTGTTTTGCCAATCACAACAGATTATTCGGTTGCCAAAATGTTCCTTCAAAGTATGAATCCGGGAATGGTTTCGTCACAAGGAACTTCGCTTGACGAGGCAATTCAGCTTTCGGCAACTTACTTCGACGAAAAAAGCAAAACAGCCAAGTTGGTCATCATGATTTCTGACGGAGAAGACCATTCAGAAGGCGTTCAAGATGTGGCGGAAGAAGCCAATAAAAACGGCTTGAAAATCTTGACAATTGGTTTGGGAACTGAAAAGGGAGGGCCAATTCCGTTTAAGAAAAATGGCATCGTTGAAAGTTACCAGCGCGACCAAAACGGCGAAGTGGTAACTACAAAACTAAATGAAACGACTTTGAGAGAAATCGCGAAAGCCACAAAAGGAGGTTACATCAGCGGAAACAATACAAAAGAAGTTGTTGATTATGTGAAAAATGCCTTGAATAATATTGAAAAAACCGAATTTGAAACCAAGCAATTTGCCAATTATCAATCTCAATTTCAATGGCTTGCCGGTTTTGCATTCTTGTTGCTATTTATAGATATTTTCTTCTTAGAGAAAAAAACACACTGGGTGAAAAAGTTGAATTTATTTAATGAAAAGGAATAATATGAAGAAGCTGTTTTTATATGCGTTGCTCACTTTTTCTTTGGCGGTTTCTGCCCAAGAGAAGGATAAAAATCTGCCAAAAGGAAACGATGAATTTAAAGAGAAAAATTATGCCGATGCCGAAGCCGAATACCGAATTTCAGCATCAAAAAATCCGACGAAAGCAATTGCTTCTTATAATTTAGGAAACACGATTTACAGACAAAAACAGCCAAGCGAAGCAAAGTTGGCGTATGTAAAATCGATTGAAAATGCTAAGACAAAGCCGGAAAAACACAGAGCTTTTCATAATCTTGGAAACATTTTTATGACCGAAAAAAAGTATTCTGATGCTGTGGAAGCGTATAAAAATGCCTTGAGAAATAATCCCAGTGATGAACAAACGCGTTACAATTATGCTTTGGCAAAAGAATATTTGAAAAACAATCCTGAACCGCCAAAAGACGACAGCAAAAAAGACAAAGACAAAAAAGAAAATAAGGAGAAGGAAGACAAAGATAAGGACAAAAAAGACGATAAAGGCGACAAAGACAAGGATAAAGGCGACGATAAAAAAGACAATAAAGACGGCAAAAACGACAAGGATAAAAAAGATGGCGACAACGGCGACAAGCCAAAACCACAGCCAGGAAACAGTCCGTCGAAACAAAATATGCAGAATTTATTGGATGCCGTAAACAACGAAGAAAAGAAAATTCAGGAAAAAGTGAATGCCAAAAAAGTAAAAGGCAGACCGGTTCAAACCGAAAAAGATTGGTAAAAGTGGAGATGAAAATGAGGAATTTTTTTATAGCGTTATTTTTAATCTGTGTCAACGGACTTTCCGCGCAAGTGCAGTTTGAGGCGAGAGTCAGCAAGCAAACTTTGGGCTTGAATGAACGCCTTCGAATCGACTTTACGATGAACGACGACGGCGATAATTTTACGCCACCATCGTTTGAAGGATTTCGCGTGGTGGGCGGTCCGAGCCAGCAAGTAAGCCAAACTTGGATAAATGGACGCGCGACTTTCAATAAATCGTACATCTACATTTTGCTTCCAACGCGAAAAGGAAAAATTGCGATAAAACAAGCTTCTATTGATATTAGAGGTGAAATTTATAAGACAAATCCCATCACAATCACGGTGACAGACGCGATTGACGAATCAAAAGACCCAACTAGTCCAAACTATATTCCGGACGCTGGAGTGCATTTGGTTGCAGAAATTTCAAATCCAAATCCATATTTTAACGAGCAAGTTACCGTTGTTTACAAGCTGTATTTTTCGCCAACGGTAAACATCAGAAATGCCAGAGAAGCTTCGAGCCCAAAATACAATGATTTCTGGAGCCAAGCCATTGATATGAAAAACTTGACGGCCGTTCGAAGCACGTACCAAGGTCAGGAAGCTGGAATGGTGGTTTGGAGAAAAACCGTTTTGTATCCGCAGAAATCTGGCAAATTGACCATCGAACCATTGACATTAGATTTGGTTATCGATGCACCAACAAATCGTCGTGATGTTTGGGGAAGATTTCAATATGCAACAGCAAATAAAACTATTTCAGCAGGAACAAAAACCATCAATGTAAAACCTTTGCCAGAAACTGGAAAACCAGAGGATTTTGGCGGAGCTGTCGGGAAATTTAATTTTGTCGTAAAACCTTCAAAAACAGAACTAAAACACGGAGAATCTCTAGAATTAGACGTAAGCGTTTCAGGCAATGGAAACTTGAAATTATTCACTTTGCCAAAACCAGTTGTGCCAAGCGCTTTGGAAATGTACGACCCGGTTCATACTGAAAAAGTAACTATTCCGCTTTCGGGAATGCAAGGAAAAATTGCTGATAAATACACTATTGTTCCGCAATTTCAAGGGAATTATACGATAAAAGGATTGACATTCTCTTACTTTGATTTGGCTACAAAACGCTATAAAACAGTAACTTCAGAAGATATTGTTATTAAAGTTATCGACGGACCAACGGAAGCAACGGCTTCAACGGATAGCACAAAATTTGGAACTCAACCCGAAAAAAAGAATGCTAAATTTGCGTCAATTGCTTTGAAAACCAACTTGCAGTCGATGAAAAAAGAAGTGTTCTTCGGGACAACTTTGTTTTATATTTTGCTGTTTACGCCGTTTATTTTGATTCCAATAATCATTTTGGCGAGAAAAAGAAAAGAAGCGATGGACAGCGATATTGTTGGGAATAGAAGCAAAAGGTCGAACCGTTTGGCAAAGAAATATCTGTCGCAAGCGAAGAAACAAATCAATAACAAAGAGCCTTTTTATATCGCATTGGAAAGAGCGTTGCATAATTTCTTGAAGGCCAAATTGCATATCGAAACTTCAGAAATGAGCAAGGAAATCATCACCGAAATTTTGCTTGAGAAAAATGCAAAACCAGAAACGGTTACTGAATTCATCAACTTGACAGAAAACTGTGAATTTGCGAGATATGCGCCGTATTCAAGCGTGGCAATTCAGCAAGATTTTGATAAAGCCGTAAGCGTAATTTCTGATTTGGAAAAACAGTTGTCCTAGCGGATTTAAACTAATAGTAATGAAAAACATACTCTATATATTTCTACTTTTCACGCAGGTTTTCTGGGCACAAAATGCTTTTGAAAAAGGAAACGCGTTGTATAAAAAAGATAAATTTCAGGAAGCGATTACCGAATATGAATCGATTTTAAACTCGAAAAATCATTCGGCAGAAGTGTATTTTAATTTGGGAAATGCCTATTACAAACTGAACAAAGTTGCGCCTTCGATTTACAATTATGAAAAAGCATTGTTGCTAAATCCGAATTATGGCGAAGCCAAAAACAACTTGAGATTTGCCCAAAATATGACCATCGACGAAATAAAACCGATTGAAAGAGTAGGTTTTGGAAAAACGGTAGATGACTTCACGTCACAGTATACTTTTGATGATTGGGGAAAAATTGCCATCGGATTTTCAGTGGTTTTTCTATTGTTTTTCGTGGCGTATTATTTTTTCTCGAATACCATTTTGAAAAGAATTTTCTTCATTGGAATGTTTTTTGCTTTAATCGGATTGGTTTTCAGCGTTTCGTTCGCAGTTTCAGAAAAATCAAGAGTTGAAAAAGACAAACCAGCGATTATTTTTGCTGAAAGAATTACCGCAAAAGCAAACCCAAAAGAAAGCGCCAAAGACAGTTTTACGCTCCACGAAGGTACAAAAGTTCAAATTTTAGAAACTTCAAATGACTGGAGAAAAATTCAATTGGCTGATGAAAGAGTTGGGTGGATTTCTAAGGAAGCTTTGAAGGAAATTAAGTAAGTTCCGTCATTGCGAGGAACGAAGCAATCACATCACGATTGTCAGCAAAGTTGTCGATTCAGATTATGTGATTGCTTCGTTCCTCGCAATGACTAGAAATCCTATTTTTTAAGTTCCGCGAACCATTCCTCAAAAACAGGAAAAAGATACTCAGAAACCTTCAAAATTGGATTATAAAATAATGAATCATCCAAAGTTTTCTTGGCTGCAAAAGTATTATTGAAATTTATTTTTTGGAACAAAGCCAAAGCAAAACTTAAAATCAAGCACATTTTTATTACTCCGAAAATACCTCCAGCGATTTTATTAAAAATTCCCAAACTTGCGAAATTGGCAACCGTCGTAAAGAATTTTGCCAATAAAGAAACGCCCAAAACCACCGCGATAAAAGTTAAGATGAAGGCCCAAATAGCAATCGTTTTTGGGTTCCAAGAAAATAAATCTGAGAGAAATTCGGCGGTTATGAATGAGAATTTTATGGCAACATAAATTCCGAGCATCAACGAAATTAACGAAGCAAATTCCACAAAAAAACCGTTCCAAATGCCACGAATGAATCCGTAAGCCAAGAAAATCCCCAAAATTATATCCAAAAATCCCATCTAAAAAAAATATAAGCGACGAAGATACAGCCTTTCATAGAAAAACAAAATTCAAGAGTGTATCTTTGCAAACTAAATTTTTGTTATCGAATCTGAGAAAGGTACGCCAAACTCATAATTCATAACTCATAATTCATAACTAAAATGTCTAGAGATATACAATTAAAAGAGCGCTGGGAAAAGCTCGTTAACTTACTTTCCGACCAATTTTCGCAAGGCGAAGACTTGGATTTGGACGCTATAATTTACCTAATCGGAATCCAGGAATTGGGTAAAATCCACCAAAAATTCAAAAAAGACGAAAAAGTAAACCTGATGCACATCGCCATTTGCCGACTTTTAGAACCTTATGGATACTATGAATTCGACTATTTTGACAGCGAAGGTTGGCCACATTACAAAGTAAAAGAAGAATTGCCTCCGTTGAAAGCCGGCGAACAATCAGTTTTGATGAAAGAAGCGATTGTGAATTATTTTTTGGAGAAAGAAGTGATTGAATAGATTTCAGAAGTGAATTAAAGTTACAAAAAAATCTGCAAAAATCCGTTAAATCCGTTGCATCCGCGTTCAATTGCTTTTACGATTTCGATTTAACAAGCAAGACTGAAAACTGCTACTGAAAACTGCTAACTTTTCACGGAAAAATAGTAAATTTGCACCTTTACAAAAAGACGATGATAGACAAGATTAAAGAATATATTGGCGAAGCAAAAGCATTCCAAACACAAACAAAAGATGAACTTGAAGCTTTTAGAATTAAATTTCTAGGGAGCAAAGGACTTTTGAAAGACTTTTTCGCAGAATTTAAAAATGTTCCAAACGAACTGAAAAAAGAATTCGGGCAAGTAATCAACGAGTTGAAAAACACGGCTGAAGAAAAAGTAAAATCGATTCAAGAATCATTGGAAAGCAAGGAAGAAACCGTGGGAATCTACGGCGATTTGACGCGTCCGGCGGAGCCTTTGAAAATCGGTTCGCGTCACCCAATTTCTTTAGTAAAAAACCAAATCATCGACATTTTCTCTAACATCGGATTTAATGTTTCTGAAGGTCCGGAAATTGAAGATGACTGGCATAATTTTACGGCATTGAATCTTCCAGAATACCATCCGGCGAGAGATATGCAGGATACTTTTTTCATCCAAACCAATCCAGACGTGCTTTTGAGAACGCACACATCGTCAGTTCAAGTGCGTTACATGGAAGAAAATAAACCGCCAATCAGAACGATTTCGCCAGGAAGAGTTTTCAGAAATGAAGCTGTTTCGTCGCGTTCTCACTGTATTTTTCACCAAGTGGAAGGTTTGTATATTGACAAAGATGTTTCGTTTGCCGACTTAAAGCAGACGCTTTTATATTTTACCAAAGAAATGTTCGGGAAGTCAAAAATTCGCCTTCGCCCGTCGTACTTTCCGTTTACGGAACCAAGTGCGGAAATCGATATTTATTGGGGTTTAAAAACCGAAACGGATTATAGAATTACCAAAGGAACCGGCTGGTTGGAAATCGGAGGTTGCGGCATGGTAGACCCAAATGTTTTGAAAAATTGCGGTATCAATCCAGACGAATTCACAGGTTTTGCCTTTGGAATGGGTGTGGAAAGAATCGCGATGTTGTTGCACCAAATTGGCGACATCAGAATGTTTTATGAAAACGACATCCGTTTCTTGGAACAATTCAAATCTAGCATATAGTCATAAAGTCTAAAGTCTTAAGGTCGAAAGGTGTAGTTTGTCTATCACCTTGCCTTTAAGACTTTAGACTTTCCAACTTTTAGACTTACTTATGAAAAAAGACATCATCATCCCGCAAGTAGAAAACGTTTTTATCGCCGCAATCCAAGAATGGAACGATGATTTTATGCAGAAAACTTGGTATGCGCATTTAATAAATGACAGTGATTTCCAATTAGACGGCGTTATGGTCGTGTCAAAAGCATCCGGAATGATTGATGGCGAGATGAAAAAAACGTCTTTGCTTCGTCACGCTTTTGTGGAAGTTCCGCCTGTTTCAACAGTAAAAATTGAATTGATTCAAGACGATGTTTTGACGTTAAACAATGAATTTATGGTCACTTTTTTCATCGGAAATACTCTTTATGACAAAAATTTTATCTTCAAGGCAAATTCTATCGCCGAAAATAATGTGGAAGAAGTGCCGATTATTTTTCAGGACGGCGTTATTGTTCGATAGTCATTGCGACGAAGGAAGCAATCACATAATCTTAATCCACAAACTTTGCTAACATTGATTATGTGATGGCGCCCGTACCTGTAATGACAGGTTTTTATCCTTTTAAAATTTTACTTTTCTCTTCATCAAATTCTTCTTGAGAAAGAATTCCGGCGTCAAGTAATTCCTTTAAATCTAACAATGCTTGCTTTTTTGAAGCCATATCGTTTTTTGGAGTTTCCGAAGAAATTGATGTTTCTTTCTGTTCAAATTTTGGCGTATTTGACGGACTTAATTTCAATAATAATTCTGTGATTTCGTTTAAACCTTTGATATTTGAATAATCGATTGCCTTTTGTTCTTTTGCATTCACAATCGAAGCATCGGCTTGATTTTCTAGCAAATGTTTTACAATATCTTTTTTCCCGTTTGCTGAAGCATAATGCAAAGCCGTGTTGCCACTTTCGTCTTGAATGTTGACATTGGCTCCGTTTTCAAGCAAAAGTTTTACCATGCTCAGATGACCGTTTTTAGAAGCCACATGAAGCATACTTTCTCCGCCGTAATCATAACTGAAAGAAAAATTATTGTCAGATGCTAAATTGTTCGCCGTTTCCACCCAATCCAAATACGAATACATCGAATTTTCGTTGCCCGAAACTGGTTTTGCATAATTTACGTCCACGCCATTTTCTATAAACAAGCTTACAATTTCCTTTTGATTATTCGCGCAAGCGTACCAAATTGGTGACAATCCATTTTTAGAAGAAGCAAAAACATCCGCGCCTTTTTCGACCAAAAGTTTTGTCAGCATTCGATTGGTTTCATAACACGCAATCAGCAACGCCGATTCGCCAGCGTGGTTTACATGATTGATATTGGCTCCATTTTCGAGAAGCAATTCTACTATCGGTGCATTTTTCGATTTTACGGCGAATAACAGCGGTGTGTTTCCTTGTTTGTTTGTCGTATTTACGTTCGCTCCGTTTTCTAAAAGTTTTTGTACAATCTCTTTATTTCTCCAGCTTGAAGCGAGCAATAACGGTGTTTCGGCCTCATTGTTTTCAGAATCTACGCTTAAACCTTGTTCCAATAGTTTTTCCAGAATTTCAATCTGGGCCGTTTGCGCTGTCAAATGTAAAAGACTGTTTCCTTTGTTGTCATTAACGTCAATTCTGGCGCCTTTTTCCAATAAATATAAAGCGGTTTGTTTCTGTTTTTGAAGACAAGCAAAATAAAACGGAGTTTCTCCGTCGTGGTCTTCATAATCTAATTTAGCGCCTTTTTCAATCAAGATTTTGACCAAATCAAGATAACCTCGATGCGACGCATAATGCAAGGCAGTTCTGCCTTTTTCATCAGTATATGTGACATCGACTTCGTTATTTTCTAATAAAATTTCGGCTATTTTTCGTTTTCCGCCTTCGCAAGCGATTATGAATGACATTGACATAAGTTTGGTTTTTTGAGGTTCTGAGGCACTAAGTTTCTAAGGCGCTTAGTAGCTTTGTGCCTTAGAATCTTAGCGCCTTCAAATTACTTTTTCATTAATAATTCTACCGTCTTTATTTTCAAATTATCGTCTGAAGCTAACATCAACGCGGTTTTGTCTTCATCATTTGTAATTGACGAATCGGCTCCATTTTCCAACAATAATTTTACTTTTCGGTAGGTTTCTTTGGCTTGATTTGCATCGTAGTTTACGTTGAAAGCGCAAACTTTATGCAGAAGCGTATTACCATTATCGTCTTGGCGGTTGATTTCCACTTTTCCGGTTTCTAAAACGGCTTCCAAGATTTCTGCAGGTTTTTCTGCAATTTGGTCCAAAGGCGTTTTGTCCTTTGAATAATACTGACTCGGATGATACAAATCGCCTCCGTCTTCAATCATTTGCACCAAAAGCTGGATTTCTTTTTCTGATCTCCCGTTTAACATTCGAGTGTATTCAAACAATGTAGAAACTTGATTTTTGTTCAAATGGTCTAAATCTGGCGAAGCAAATTCACTCAATTGTTTGTACAAATCAAAATCTAATTTATGCGCCACGGCATAGAAAAAAGCTGAATTTTCTTCATTGTCCAAGTCATTCGGATTGGCTCCGTTTTGCAATAATAAATCGATATATTCCTTTCGATTAAATTCAATGGCGGAGATTAATGGCGTTTTTTTGACGATATTCGGATGATTTACGTCTAAACCTTCGTTGATTAAAAATTCCAAGTACGAAAGTGAAAGTTCTGGTTTCATCAAGTTGGTTTTGATGACCTGATGCAAATAATTTTCATCTGCATTATTAAGGAAATTTACATCGCAACCGGCTTCTGCCAAAATTTTTATAATTTCAAGAGAAGCGCCTTTTTCCAAGAAAAATCCGAGTAAGGTTTTGGCGTTGACTTCGTCGCTTAAGTTGTCAAACCTTGAAATAAATTCTTTGAAAAAAGCTATTGATTCTTCGTCTTTTGGGAGATAATATAAAATACTTTGGAAAATACTTCGGTCAAAATTATCCAATTCATAAATATCGGTTTCGATGGTTTTGTCTTTTGTAAAATGTAAAAGAATTTCGAATTGCTTCTCGCGTAAAAGCTTGTCAAAGATTTGATTTTTCTTGAAATCTTCTAAGTTTTTTGGAAGTTTTTCTCCGTTTTTAAGAAGTTCTAAAGCTTGGTCAAATTGATTGGAATTTAAAGTTTCTTGTAGCATTTTGGTCAGATATTTTTTGGTTATTCATAGTTACAAAAAATATCAACACGCGGTAAGATTTTAGCTATAATTTAGCTTTTTGTTAAAGATTAGAAATATGGAATTCTTCTAAAATTATTTCTTTCCTTCTCGTCTTATTTTAGATTTCCAGCTTGAATAACCCAGAACAAAAACTCCAAAAAGTAAAAAGCCAACAGTTTGGATGTAGAAAAATTGAGATTGGATTTGTTCTGTAAAAGGTCTGTCATTTACGCCAAAAAAAATCATCACAATCGACATGAAAATTCCCCAAGGCAACCCAACTTTTAGCTGATATTTCCATCTTTCGCTCATAATAATTAGTTTTTATGTTCTTTTACAGGAAATGCCAAAGACGCAATTACTGATAAAACCAAAACGCTTCCGACAACCATCAAAGAAGCTGGCGACGAAATGTGATAGAACGGGCTGATTAGCATTTTTACACCAATAAAAGCGAGGATTATCGCCAATCCAAATTTCAATCGGCTGAACATGTACATGAAGTTTGCAAGTAAGAAATACAAAGCTCTCAAGCCCAAAATCGCAAAAATATTTGAAGTATAAAGAATAAACGGATCGTTTGGCGCGATCGCAAAAATCGCAGGAATAGAATCGACAGCAAATATTAAATCGGTCATTTCAATAACGGCAACTACCACCAATAAAGGCGTCGCCATCTTCACGCCGTTTTTCACGGTAAAGAATTTATCACCGTCATAATTGTCGCTAACCTTAAAGAAGCGGTGTACAATTCTTGCTCCAGGACTTTTAGTAAAGTCTTTATTTTCATCATCATCGTCTTCAGAAAACCATGATTTTATTCCCGCGTAAACCAAGAAAAATCCAAAAATCGAAAGCACAACATTGATGCGAACCATATATCCAAAAACCTCCATTTCTGGCAAATACGTCATGTTAATCAGCTCAACTCCGGTGAAAATGAAGATGGCTCTAAAAACCAAAGCTCCAATAATTCCCCAGAATAAAACCTTGTGATGCAAGTGTTTAGGGACATTGAAAAATCCAAAAACTAAAATAAATACGAATAAATTATCGACAGAAAGTGCTTTTTCAATCCAATAAGCCGATTGAAATTGAGTGAACTGTTCAACGCCCATCAAATAATAAATGACGCCACTGAATCCCATCGCCAATGAAATCCAAACTACTGACCAAATCGCTGCTTCTTTATTTGAAACGACGTGGCTGGTTTTGTTGAAAACACCCAAATCAAGAAGCAACATTATGATAATTAAAATTGAAAATCCACCCAGAATTCCGGGATGATTGATTAAATGATCAGCAGGAAGATTTTGCATTATGCTAAATTAGTTAAGTTTTTCGGTCAATTTTTTGAACACTTTTTTCGGTTCTTTTCCTTCGTATAAAATGCTGTAAACCGCGTTGATAATTGGAGTTTTAGCACCCAGATTTTCATTCAGTTTATAAGCGCTGTTTGTGGCATAATAACCTTCGGCCACCATACTCATTTCCATCATTGCAGATTTCACGGTATAGCCTTTTCCAATCATATTCCCAAACATTCTATTTCTCGAAAACACAGAATATCCAGTCACCAATAAATCGCCCAAATAAGCAGAATCATTGATGTTTCGTTTCATTTTATGCACTTTTCTGATGAATTTTTTCATCTCACGAATCGCGTTACTCATCAGCAAAGCCTGGAAATTATCTCCATAACCAAGGCCGTGTGCCATTCCCGCCGCGATAGCATAAATATTTTTCAGCATCGCCGCATATTCTGTTCCAATGATATCGTCAGAAATCTTTGCTTTGATATAATTCCCGCTCAAATTATCGGCTACAATTGTTGCTTTATCAGCATCGCCACACGCAATTGTCAAGTATGAAAGACGTTCCATCGCCACTTCTTCTGCGTGGCAAGGACCTGTAATTACACCAATATTTTCATACGGAATATCATATTTGTCGTGAAAATGTTCCCCAACAATCAAGCTCGTTTCAGGAACGATTCCTTTAATTGCAGAGAAAATAATTTTTCCGTCAAGACTTTCAGTAAGATTTTCCAATTCGCCACTCAAAAAAGCAGACGGAATCGCAAAAATAATATAATCGGCATAAGCAACGGCTTCGTTGATATTGCTCGTCAGTTTCAATTTTTTAGTATCAAATTCAACTGAACTCAGGTAATTCGGATTGTGTTTTAACTCCTGTATGTGTGCGATTGCGCTCTCGTTTCGCATATACCAGGCAATTTCTGTAAGGTTCACGCAAAGCATTTTTGCGATGGCAGTTGCCCAGCTTCCGCCACCAATTACAGCAAATTTTGGATCGTGACTCATTTTGTTTTTGTTCTTTGTTTGCCCAAAAATACTCAAAATAGCCGTAATAGAAAATTAAAAACCACATTGTCTGTCCTTTTTTGAAGGAAACTTTCTACAAGCGTATTTCAGAATTTTATTTTTAACTTAAAATTATGATTTTCAACACAATGCAACCGCAATATTTACGTTTTTTAAAATGAGTTGGTTAGATAATACATACGTTATTTGGTAATTATTAGAGGTTACCAAATTAATTAAAATTTGTTTTTGGTGTTTTGAAAAAGGCACTCTTGAAATTTATTCAGGAGTGCCTTTTGATTTTATGTATTTATTTTTGAAGCGAAACACTATTATATATTTTAAATCATTTTCCTGCTGGTTGGCACAATCTTTTCTGCCGTCCCGAAGCGTCGGGGCCGGCAAAAAAGGATAGTCGCCACCATCAGGGCTAGATTAAAAACTTCAGGCTTCTTTTTAACTTTTGAACCATTGCGTGACAAAATTATCTACAAAAAAACCGCAGATTTGTAGATTTTTTTCATGTTTTCGAAAGATGAATCTTTTATTTCACCTCACAAATAAAAAATCTGCGAATCTGCGGTAATTTAAAATTTGAAGTTTTTAATAACTCATTTCCACAATTTCTTTCACTTTTTCCAAAGTAATATTCTGTTTTTCGCCCATCGCTTTCCAGCCACGTTCTTCAAAACGTTTTACCACGAAATCAGCTGTGTTTTTAAAGTCTGGAGTATATTCAGAAAGCTTCGTTTGCATTCCCATTGTGTGGAAAAATTCAACCGTTTTTTCAATCGCTTGGTTTGCCATTTCATCAATGTTTCCGTCAGCAACATTCCAAACGCGTTTTCCATATTGCGCCAATTTTTCTTTTTTGGTTTCAAACATCACACGATATAAATTCGGACCAATGATTGCCAAAGTTCTTGCGTGGTCAATTTCAAACAAAGCCGTTAATTCGTGCCCAATCATATGTGTCGCCCAATCTGTCGGAACTCCTTTTTGAATCAATCCGTTCAAAGCCATCGTACAGCTCCACATAAAATTCGAAGCCAGTTTATAATCCGTCGGATTTTCAACCACTTTTGGCCCAACTTCAATCAAAGTTTGCAAAATTCCTTCAGAAATTCTGTCTTGCAATAAAGCGTCGTGCGGATAGGTCAAATATTGTTCAAAAACGTGCGTGAAAGCATCCACAATTCCGTTTTGTATCTGTCTTTTTGGCAACGAAGAAACCGTCTGCGGATCACAAATGGAGAACTGCGGGAAAACCGCCGGACCTCCAAAAGATAGTTTTTCTTGCGTTTCGTTGATCGTGATCACGCCACCAGAATTCATCTCGCTCGCCGTTGCTGGCAAAGTCAAAACCGTCCCAAAAGGAATGGCGTTATTTTCCACACGAATTCTCTTGTGCAAAATATCCATCGGATTTCCGTCAAAATTCACGGCTGCCGCAATAAATTTTGTTCCGTCAATTACAGAACCACCGCCAACAGCAAGAATAAAATCCAATTTCTTTTCACGGATGATTTCCACTGCTTTCATCAAAGTTTCATATCTCGGATTTGGCTCGATGCCACCGAATTCAGTTACGTCAAAACCGTGCAAAGCATGGCGAACTTGGTCATAAACACCATTTTTAAAAATGCTTCCGCCACCAAAAGTGATCAAGACTTTGGCATCTTTTGGGATTAATGAGGAAATTTTTGCGATTTGTCCTTTACCAAAAACCAAGTTGGTAGGATTGTATAATTCGAAGTTTAGCATAGTAATTAAATTTGAGGCAAAATTACGAAACAGGCAAGGGCTTCATGGTAAATTCCTGTTAAGAATTGGAATGATAAAATAAGCGAAACCTGTTTTTTACAAAAAGGAATAATTATATTTGTGTAAATCATACGCATAAAAAATGTCTCAAAATCAAAATATCAGAATTGCCGTTGACGCGATAGTATTTGGCTATCAAAATAACAAAGTTTATGTACTTTTAATTCAACAGAAATTTGGATCTGAGCAAGCCTATTGGGCTTTGCCAGGCGGTTTGGTTCAAGAAAATGAAACCTTGAAAGAAGCCGTTGAACGTGAATTGAAGGAAGAAACAAACGTAGAAATCAATTACTTCGAACAGCTTTATACTTTTGGCGACGACATTCATAGAGATTCCCGAAACCGAGTAATTTCCGTTGCTTACTTTGCTTTGGTTGATTCTTCAAAATTTAAAATCAAAGCCGATTCCGATGCTGAAAACGTGCAATGGTTTGAAATAAATGAAATTCCAGAATTAGCTTTTGACCATAATTTAATACTAAAAAAAGCGGTGGAAAGATTAAAAGCTAAACTTACATATCAACCAATTGGATTTGATTTATTGCAAAAAGAATTCCTTTTTTCAGAATTAGAAAATCTGTATTGCACCATTTTAGAAAAAGAAATTGATCGCAGAAACTTTCGAAAAAAGATTTTAAGCTTCGGAATTATTGAAGAAACAGAACACTTTTCTCCAGTAAAATCAGGCCGTCCGGCAAAATTATTCCGATTCAATAAACAGAAATATAACGCATTGCAAAAAAAAGGTTTCCACTTCGAAATCAAATTTGCGTAAATTTTACACTAAATAGTTTGGTTGTAAAATTCTTTTCATTTAACTTTGCGTAACAAATACACAAAATAAGAAATCATGATACTCAATTTAGACCAAAATTTCAGACCATTTTCAGATAAAAAAGAAATAGAATTTCAAAGTTTCATCTTTTCAGGTGGCGAACCGCACATCAAAATCAAACCCGATTTTGACGTTTCAGAAACCGTGACAATCACGCACAGAATCAATTCTTTCAATGATTTTGGTTTGTTGCTGTTGGCCGTTGACGCTTTGAAAAGAATGGATGTGAAATTGATCAACGTTTTTATTCCTTATTTTCCTGCGGCGCGACAAGATCGTGTGATGATTGCTGGCGAACCCTTGTCAGTAAAGGTTTATGCCGATATTTTAAACAGCTTAAAATTGAATAAAATTATGGTTTTTGATGCGCATTCTGAAGTAACTTCAGCGTTGTTAGACAATTGCGAAGTAATCCCGAATCACGATTTTATCGCTCAAGTTTTGAAAAAAATTGGCAATGACGTAAAGCTGATTTCACCAGACGGCGGCGCTTTGAAAAAAATCTACAAAGTTTCAGAATATTTAGGTGGCATCGATGTTGTGGAATGCAGTAAAAGCCGTGATGTGAAAACCGGAAAACTTTCTGGTTTCAAAGTGTATGACGATGATTTGCAAGGAATGGATTGCTTGATCGTAGATGATATTTGTGATGGAGGCGGGACTTTTATCGGCCTTGCCGAAGAATTAAAAAAGAAAAACGCAGGCAAATTATACCTCGCAGTAAGCCACGGAATTTTCAATAAAGGTTTTGAGTCTATGAAAGCTTTTGAGAAAATTTTCACCACAGATTCTTTCAGAGAATTTGATGAGGAAATTGTTGAGGTTTTGAAATTGAAAATGTGATGAAAACAAAAACACTATACAGACCAGTTGGATTGAGAGAAATGGAATTGATTGCTGAAAGTAATTACCGAAAATTTCCAGCAAGATTAGAATGGCAACCCATTTTCTATCCGGTTTTGAATCAGCAATATGCAGAACAAATTGCAAATGAATGGAATACGCCAGATGAATTTTCAGGATTCTGTGGAATTGTCACTGCTTTTGAAGTAGATGAAGAGTATTTGCAGCAATTTGAAATTCAAAATGTTGGCGATAAATCTCATAATGAATTGTGGATTCCCTCAGAAAAATTGCCTGAATTTAATCAGAATATTATTGGCACAATTGAAATTGTAAACGTTTATTTTGGTGAAGGATTTAAGTTGTCAAGTGATTCAGAATTGAATAATAAGATTGAAAAATTTAGATAATGAAAATCGAAATTCAAAAATCAGATATAATAGAAATTGCTACTGATGCAATTGTAAACGCAGCAAACACGTCACTTTTGGGCGGTGGTGGTGTTGACGGTGCGATTCACAGAAAAGGTGGAAAGCAAATTTTAGAAGAATGTGTTGCCATCAGAAATAGGCAAGGCGGTTGTGATGTCGGTCAAGCCGTAATAACGACAGCTGGAAATCTTCCGTCTAAATTTGTGATCCACACAGTTGGTCCGGTTTGGAATGGTGACAAAGAAGAAAAGAAGAAATTGCTGGCAGATTGCTACAGAAATAGCTTGGAATTAGCACTTCAGAATAACATCAAAACAATTGCCTTTCCAAATATCAGCACCGGAATTTATCATTTCCCGAAAGATAAAGCAGCTGAAATTGCAATTAAAACTGTGAAAGAATTTCCTCGAAAGGAAGAATTTGAAAAGATAATTTTCGTCTGCTTTGATGATGAGAATTATGATTTGTACAAAGCTTTATTAGCTTAAAATAAAACCAATGAACGAACAGCAAAAGAGAAAAATAAGCACTTTTATGAGTTTGGTGCTTCGGCATAAACCTCAAGAAATAGGATTGCAATTAGATGAAAATGGCTGGATTTCAGTTCCAGAATTTTTAGATAAAATGAATTCCAAAGGAAATAATCTTGACTTTGAGAGTTTGGAAGAAATTGTGGACACAAATGACAAAAAACGTTTTGCCTTCAATGATGAAAAGACAAAAATCAGGGCGCGCCAAGGACATTCCGTTACAATTGATTTGGCTTTGCAGGAAATTGTGCCACCAGAAATTTTATTCCACGGAACGGTTGAAAAATTTATTTCAGAAATAAAATCAAAAGGGCTTTTAAAAATGAGTCGCCAGCACGTTCATTTGAGCAAAGACAAAGAAACCGCGATTAAAGTGGGAAGCCGAAGAGGAAATCCGATAATTTTGATCGTCGATTGCGCAAAAATGCATCAAGACGGATTCAAATTTTATCAATCTGAAAACGACGTTTGGTTGACCAATACCGTTCCTTCCAACTATATTCAATTTTAATTTAAAGATTAAAAATTTTAAACCAATACCAAAAAAAAAATCATGAACCCATTATTATTAACAGACGGTTACAAAGTTGACCATAGAAGACAATATCCAGACGGCACGACCTTAGTATATTCAAACTGGACGCCAAGAAAATCAAGAATTGAAAATGTGGAAGAAGTGGTTTTCTTCGGATTGCAATACTTCATCAAAAAATATATCATTCACGATTTTGAGGAATATTTTTTCAAACAGCCAAAGGAAGAAGTCATAAAAAAATATTCAAGAAGGATCAATAATTATTTGGGCGAAAACCAAGTTGGGACAAAACACATTGAAGATTTGCACGATTTGGGATATATTCCGATGGTTTTTAAAGCTTTGCCAGAAGGTTCGAGCGTGCCAATTCGTGTTCCGATGTTCACGATGTTTAACACAAAACCAGAGTTTTTTTGGCTGACAAATTACTTCGAAACTTTGCTTTCTGCTGTAATCTGGATGCCTTGTACTTCAGCTACAATCGCCAAACAATACAGAAAAATTCTAGACAAATATGCTTCAGAAACTTCGTCGGTTCCAGAATTTGTAGATTGGCAAGCACACGATTTTTCAATGCGCGGTATGGCTGGAATTGAAGCTTCAATAACTTCAGCAGCCGGACATTTGTTAAGCTTTACCGGAACGGATAATATTCCGGCAATTGATTTCTTCGAAGAGTACTACAATGCAAATTCTGATACCGAATTGATCGGAGGTTCTGTTCCCGCAACTGAACATTCTGTGATGTGCATGGGAACAACCGAAGGCGAATTTGAAACTTTCCACCGATTGATTACAGAAGTGTATTCAAAAGGAATTGTTTCCATAGTTTCTGATACTTGGGATTTATGGAAAGTTTTGACCAATTATTTGCCAAGATTAAAACAAGAAATCTCCGGAAGAGACGGAAAAGTCGTGATTAGACCTGACAGTGGCGACCCAATTTTAATTTTATGTGGCAATCCAAACGGAAAATCGGAAGAAGAAAGAAAAGGCGTTGTCGAACTTTTATGGGAAACTTTTGGAGGAAGCATAAATGACAAAGGTTACAAAGAATTGATTCCGCAAATCGGGGCAATTTATGGCGACAGCATCACGGTGGAAAGAGCGACACAAATCTGTGAAAATTTGAAAAATAAAGGTTTTGCTTCTACAAATGTAGTTTTGGGAATCGGATCTTTTACGTATCAATACAATACAAGAGATACTTTTGGTTTTGCAATGAAAGCCACTTATGGCGAGGTAAACGGCGAAGGAAGAGCGATTTTCAAAGATCCAATCACCGATGACGGAACTAAAAAATCAGCAAAAGGCTTGATGAAAATTGAACTAGAAAACGGAATCTTTAAATTGACCGATAATGTTTCTTGGGAGGAAGAAATTAAAGGCGAGCTGAAGGAAGTTTTCAGGGATGGAAAACTTCTGGTTGACGTTTCGCTTTCTGAAATTCGAGAAAATATCAAGAAATAGTAAAAAAAGGGAAAGCCTAAACATCACGTTTAGGCTTTCTCTTTAAAATTTATTTTTTCAAAGATTTCAATTCTTTCAAAATCGCTTCGCCAACACCTTTAGCAGACTGCGGATTTTGACCAGTAATCAATCTTTGATCAACAGTCACGTGCTCTTGCCACAAACCAGATTTCTCAAATTTGGCACCGCGCTCGATCAATTTTGTTTCCAAAGCAAACGGAACCACTTTTTCTAATTTCACAGCAACTTCCTCTTCATTGGTAAAAGCGTTTACTTTTTTGCCGTCAACCAAATATTTCCCGTTGCTTAATTTGATGTTCACCAAACCAGCCGGACCGTGACAAACAGCTCCAACAACGCCATTTTTTTCATAAATTGCTGTTGCAATTTTAGCGATTTCAACATTATCTGCGAAATCCCACATCGCACCGTGACCGCCGGCATAATAAATCGCAACATAATCATTTGGATTTACTTCTGAAGGTTTCATCGAATTGTCAATTTTGTTGTGATAAACCGCATCTTCCCAGAATTTTTTATTGATCGAATCGCTTAAATCAAAACCGTCAACGGGAGGTTTTCCACCTTTCGGACTTACAAAATCAATTGTGTAATTGTCTTTCAAAACTTCCCAAGCATGGGAAACTTCGCCTAAATAATAACCTGTTTTTTCTCCAGTTTCTCCTTTTTTATCGTGGCTAGAAACTACGAATAAAATTTTCTTTTCCATCTTTTTAGATTTTTTAGTTTGTGCATTTCCAGATTCTGTATTCAATGCGACAGCAAAAAAGGTAAGCACCATCAAACCTGATGTGAGTAAATTTTTCATAATAAATTGTGTTTATAATTTGATAGGACAAAGTTCGGCAGAAGAAGTTTTTCTGACGATGAGGGAAGTCACGATTTTGGTGTGACAAAAATCACTTTTTAAGAACCGAATCGACTTAAGGTTTCACGGGAAACTCCTAAATAAGAAGCAATCAGTTTTTTAGGAACTTTTTGGAATAAAATCGGATTCAATTCTAACAATTGCTGATAACGTTCCTGCGGATTATTGTTCAGCATCGACAAGATTCTTTGCTGTAAAGCGACATAGCCAGCGTTTGATTTTCTTCGGAAGAAATGCTCGATTTTGTGCATTTCAGAACACAATTTCTCGCGATTGTACAACGAGAGGCAAAGTACTTCGGTGTCTTCAACACAATCAACATTTAAGGTAGCTTTTGTTTGGTTGAAATAAGCATTAAAATCGCAAATCCACCAATCTTGAAGCCCAAATTGGAGAATGTGTTCTTTTCCGTCAGAGCTTGTGTGATAAGACTTCAGGCAACCATCCAAAACAAAAAAATCGTTTGGAACGTCATTGCCTTCTTGAATAAGGAATTGGTGTTTCTTGAATTTTTTTGCTGTAAAATGAGTAAGGATATAGTCAAATTCCTCGTCAGAAAGCGGTGTTATTTTCTCGATTTGCTGTCTTAAAATTTGGCTCATTTTTTTTTATTTTTTGTAAAACAAATTATGGTCAATATAATCCCAAACATTCTCCGGAAGCAAGGGTTTTACATTCTTCCCTAACTTAATGCTTTCGCGGATTTTTGTTGAAGAAATTTCCACAATTGGTGCATCAATAATGTGAATCTTAGGATGGTTTTCAAATTCCGGACTTATGACTTCCGTAGAAATCCTCGGGTATACATAAATCTCATGGTTTTCAAGAATAACTTCGTAATTTTTCCACTTGTGAAACGAATTTAGATTGTCTTCGCCCATAATTAATGAAAAATCATTCTCAGGAAATTTTTCTTGTAAATAAGCCAAAGTATTTACTGTATAATTTGGCTGTGGCAATTTAAATTCAATGTCAGAAGGTTTCAATTTCGAATAATCTTCGGTCGCCAAAAAAACCATCTGCAGCCGATGATGATCCTCCAGCAAAGTGCTTTTTTTCTTCAACGGATTGTGTGGCGTGACCACCATCCAAACTTGTTCCAAATCAGAAAACTCGGCCATATGATTGGCGATAATCAAATGCCCAACGTGAATGGGGTTGAAGGTTCCGAAATATAATCCTATTTTCATTTCAAAAAGGTTTAAGGTTTAAGGCCTAAGGTTTAAGGTTGCTTGCGAAACTTTAAACCTTACACTTTAAACTTTTTAAATCATTTTTAGGTAGTCATAAACCAATTTATATGCATCGTTTTTTGCAATTTCCAAGTCGTAATTTTTTAGAACTACGTCAAATTCAGATGATTTTGCGATTTCAATTTCGGCTTTGGCCAAACGCATTGCAATTTTTTCATCGGTTTCAGTCTGGCGAAAACGAAGTCTTCTTTCCAGTTCTTCCACAGACGGCGGACTCACGAAAATCGCTAAAGTTTCCTTCGGAAATTGCTCCTTGATTTTTAATCCTCCAATAACGTCAATGTCAAAAATAACGTGTTTCCCTAAAGCCCAGATTCGTTCCAGCTCGCTTTTCAGCGTGCCATAAAAATTGTCTTTGTACACTTCTTCATATTCCACAAAAGCGTTTTCGTCAATTTTTTTTTGGAATTCTTCCATCGACAAAAAATAATAATCTCTTCCGTGGATTTCTTCGCCTCTTTTTTCGCGTGAAGTTGCTGAAATAGAGAAGTCTAAATGCAATTCTTTCTGTTCTAAAAGGTATCTTACAATTGTAGTTTTCCCGGAACCAGATGGCGCTGAAAAAACTAATAATTTTCCGTTATTCATTATATTTTGCTTTAAGCTTTAAGCCTTAGGCCTTAAGCTAGGTGGGTTTCTTGTAATCGGTTTTTTGCCTAAAGCTTAAAGCTACGGCCTAAAGCTTCTAAAGAACATTTAAAACCTGTTCCTTAATTTTTTCCAATTCATCTTTCATCTGAACGACCAATTTCTGCATTTGCGCATGATTGGATTTGGAACCCATCGTGTTGATTTCTCTACCAATTTCTTGGGTAATAAAACCCAATTTTCTTCCGTTGGCTTCTGTTCCTGCGATGGTTTCGATGAAATAGTTGAGGTGGTTTTCTAAACGTACTTTTTCTTCCGTGATGTCGTATTTTTCTAAGTAGAAAATCAATTCTTGTTCAAAACGATTTTCGTCAACGTTCACGCTCAATTCTTCAATTGCCGTTTTCAATCTGGTTTTCACCGTTTCAATTCTTTCACTGTCTAAAGCTACAGTTTGATTCATCAGAGACAAAATATTCGCAATTCTCAAAAGAAATTCTTTTTCTAAAGCAGCACCTTCTGAAACTCTAAATTCTTGGATATTTTTTAAGCCTTCTTCAATGACTCCTTGAATGGTTTTCCATTCGTTTTCGTCGATTTCTTCACGCTCAGTTTTCATGGCGTCCGGCATTCTAACGGCCATTTTTAGTAATTCGGTCTCGTCTCCGTCAACCACTTGTTTTAGCTGATTGATGTAACCTCGAACAATCGGAACGTTTATTTTTGAAGATGTTTCTTCGCCGGTAATTTCTATAAATAAAGAAAAATCAACTTTTCCTCTTTCTAATTTTTGGGCAATTTGATTTCGTAATCCCAGTTCCATTTCACGATAAACATAAGGCGTTCTTACGTTTAAATCTAAACCTTTGCTGTTTAGGGATTTTATTTCAACAGTAATTTTTTTGGTTGGCAATTGCAAAGAAGCTTTGCCAAAACCAGTCATTGATTGTATCATATTCAAATTTAAATAGCTACAAATGTAGTAAAAAGTGGTCGAAGCGACTAATTGAATTTTTTGGCCACGAATTCACAAATTTTTATTTATAAAGTTGAAGAAAAATTCGTGATTTCGTGGCTGATTTATTATTTTAAAACCAACGAAACCGCATGCACATTTTGCTGACTGTTTCCGATGTAAATTTTATCATCAATTATAAAAACCGGACGGCTCAAAAAGGTGTAATGTTCCAACAAATATTTCTTGAAATCTTCTTCCTGTAAGTTTTTGTCTTTTAAACCTAATGATTTGTAAAGTTGTGCTTTTTTACTAAAAAGCTTTTCATAACTTCCAGAAAGCTTATACATTTCTTCTAATTCTTCTGGCGTAATTGGGTTTTGGCGAATGTCGTGAAATTCTAATTTGTCCATATTTGGAAGCGATTTGATGATTTTTCGGCAGGTATCGCAAGAAGCTAAGTAGTATATTTTGTCTTTCATAGTTTAGTTTTTTACAAAGGAAATTCTTTTTATAAGTTAATTGAAAGATTTTGAGATTTTATTTTCTAATTTGCATTAAATATCTGAAGCTAAAACTTCTATGAAAAATCTTATTTTCGTTTTCCTTTTGTCTTTTCAATGTTTCGCTCAAGAAATAATACAACCTGCAAAATCAATTGTTTCTGTAGATAGAATGAATGTGGTTTATCGAGGAATTATTAACCCAATTTCTATTTCTGTTCCCGAAGCCAAATCTTTTAAAGCAACTGGCTTGGGTTTGAAGGAAACTGATGTAAAAGGGAAATATAATCTTTCACCTGGCGCTGGAAATGAAATGAAAATTACAATTGAAGCGGTAATGCCAAATGATTCAATTGTTGTGGAAGAAAAAATTTTTCGGATTAAAGGTGTCGGTTCACTTAAGGCGTATGTTGATGGAAAGAATTGTTTCGGATGTATTTTAGAATTTTCAAAAAAGGATTTGGAAACAGCTAAAATAGAATTAAAAATAGATGATTTTTTACACGACGTAAAATTTACGTTGGAGAGTTTTACTGTAAACCTTCCGAATAAAAGGCCAATAATTGTTACAGGAAATCAGTTGAACGAAATAGCTTTACACGAAATAGAAAAACTGAAAATTGGTTCAATATTTACGCTAGAGAATTTTCGTCAATCAAATCCAAATAATTATTGCCTCGTCGGAATAAAATCATTAAAAATCATGATTGTTGAAGAAACGAAAATCCAAGAATAACTACGAAAAAACCTCCTTTAAAACCTCCAAAGATTTTGGTCTTCGAAATCCGTCTAAGTGGAAAGCATAATAATCTAGGATGATTTTTAGCAAAATGGAACGCTCGATTCCGGCGAAAATCTTTTGGTCGCTATCGAATTTTAATCCTAATAATTTTTTGAAAAGATGCGTTTCGTGTTCTGATAAACAAGAAAGCGACTGAAAAGGCGTGAAGATTCCTTCGGTCATTTCAAAGAATTTTAAGTCATTGTCTGAACTATCGGGATAAAATCCTAAGAATTTTGTGGTTTCAATTAAAAGAATTAGGTGGAAATTTGAAATTTCAGAATGATGGTCTAGCCACAAAAGCGCGGTTTCTAAAAAGTGAAAAAGGTCTTCGTTTTTTTCTTCTTCGTGAATGCTGTGATGCAACACTTCCGAAAGGAAAATAATGATGGTGCTTTTAAAAATATCAGTATTGATGGTTTGGTAAGCGGTGGAAAGTTTTACTTCCTTAAAATTTTCCAGAGTTCCTTTGTTTTTGTGAACCGCTTCGATTTCCAAGATATTCAAAGGCTGAAAATAAGCTACTTTCTGCTTATTATTTTTTCCCGAAAAGGCATTGTGTACAAAATATGATTTTAAACCATCCGTTTCGGTGAAACACTTCACAATGAGGCTTTTCTCTTGGTATTTTAAGGAGGAAATGACAATGGCTTTGGTTTTGATATTCATAGGTTTAGGGTTATGGGTGTCAGGTTTAGGGTTTCGTGAGTACTTAGACCTTTTACCCTGTGTCTTTAACCTATCGAATAATCATTACTTTTTTAACTTTGGTTTCGGTGCCGTCTTTTGAAGCGATGAAAATCATATAAACTCCAGAAGCAACTCGGTATTTCCCAAAAGCTTTGGTGTCCCATTCGATGGTACCGCCTTCAGAAGTGGTTTCGTAAACCAAATTTCCTTCGATATCGGTAATTTTTACGTTGGCATCATCAATTAATCCGGCGATTTTTACGGTTCCGTTAAATTCAGGACGAACGGGATTTGGGTACACATAAACATTGTTCAAATTATCCGCTGCGCCGGTAGAAGTTCCTTTGAACGAAACCAAACCTGCATCGGTGGCAAAAAATACTTCGCCGGTATTTGAATTTATTTCGATGTCATTGATAGAATTACTTGGCAATGGAGAGTTTTCTCGTGTGAAATGATATAGCGTTTGTTGCCCATTTGGAGAAAGTAAAAACGCGCCGGAGCCTCCGGTTGCGACCCATTTGTTGTTTGCGCCATCAACCGCAATATCAAGAATGGATTGCTCATACAAAAGTTCTTGAGGAAGTCCATCGTCAATGATAATAATTGGATTTACGTCAAGATCTTCTTCGCCTAAAAATCGGTCAGTACTTGAAAGTATTCGCAAACCTCCCAAAGTTCCGATCCAAACTCTGTTATTATTGTCGATTGCCACGGTTCTTGTGTTATTTACAAAAGGTTTTCCTGCATCATCGGTTGAAAATGCCCTTTTAAATTTAGGCGTTACATTTTCGTTAAAACCCATCAAACCATTTTCTGAAGGAAACCATTTTGTGCCGTTTTTATCAATTACAAGGTTACCATAATTTTGATCTGTGGTTTGAACAAATTCTTCGATAGAGTACGATTGCCAAGAACCGTCAGTTTTCAGTACTTTAATGGCATTTTTCACAAGTGAATTGTTGATCCAAAGATTTCCTGATCTGTCAAACGCGCCACCACGCACACGAGTAGATCTAAAATTTGGAAAATCAGTCAATATTACAGATTCTGGTCCGCCGGGCGTTGTGTGGTCGTATTTTGCGATAGCAACATCGTCTTCAAATTCTAAAAGGCCGGTGTGTGAAGAGCCAAAAAAGACATTTTTTTCATCTTTTGGATTTACAATAACACGCACTAAAGAGTTTGATTGCAAGGTTTCGTCATAAGGAATATTCAACCAGCCGGTTTCAGTTAATTTGCTTACGCCGAAAGTACTGTAATCAGGTTCATAAAAAATTGTGTGTCCGCCATAAGAAACCCAAAGGTTATTGGTTGGCGTAGATTGAATTGAAAACGGATTGTTTCGAGAAGGCCCGTCAGGCTTGATGATTTGAAAAGTAGATGGATTTGCAACTGGAGCGGTAATCACACCGTTTTCTTTTGTTCCTATAAAAACGGAATTTCCAATGACGGTGGCGCAAGTGAAAGTTGCCACAATATCTGGAATATTCGTGCTGATAACGTGCGAAGTCTGAATTAAATTTTGGTCAAAAGTATAAACGTGATTGCTCGTTGTAACCGAAAGTACATTTTGATACGATCGAATATCAAGGCCAGGTTGCGGTAAATTCAAAACTAGGGAAAATCCGGTGCCATTGTGACGATAAACCGCATTGTTGGCGTTTAAGCACAAAAGTTGATTGTTATGGTTGGTGATACCAGCCCAATATCCGGGATCAAAAGTCTGCCATTGGGCAAAATCGTTTAAATTTGGGTTCATTAAATCGGCACGTCTGATTCCGCCTAAATCAGTTGCTACATAAATGAAATTATTTAAAACTGCCGATTGGTAAACAAGTAATTCTTGGCCTGAATTTCCTAATAAATAAGTATCGCCGAATAATTGCGTTTCTAAATTAAATTGAACCAAACCAAAATCTGTCGAGATATAAAGCTTGTTTTCGTGTTCTAAAAAATGATTGATTTTCTTTTTTGTAGGCGTGATTCCGTTTTGATCTCTGATTCCGGGTACGATTTTAATTTCGCCATCGCTTCCGTTTATGATCAACATCAGTCCGTTTGCGTGTCCGATGTATGTTTTATTGAAATTTTGGCTGTAATAAATGGAAGTAATATCTTGTCCGGAAAGTCCGTCAATTGTGGTAATCGTCTTTAATTCGTTGGTATTTAAATGCTTTGAAAAAAGCGCTTTTTGTGTAGAAGCCGTAATTCTGGTTGGCGATTCTGTCAAGTCATTTACTTCGTTATAAGAAAAATAACCTTTCCATAATTGATTTCGATTTTGGGCAAAAGCAATTTGGGAAATCAAAAGAAAAAAGAAGAAAAGCTTTCTCATCGTGGGGTTTAAATTGTGTACAAATATAATACAAAACGAATTTATTTCTTTTTTCATATAAAGACAACTGGAAATAGTCGTTTGAAAAGTTTTATCCAAAAAAAATGCCCTCACAATGGAGAGCATTTAATTGTATATAAATCGATCGATTATACGATTCCTTGTGCCAACATTGCATCAGCAACTTTCACGAAACCTGCGATATTTGCTCCTTTTACATAATCCACGAAACCATCTTTTTCAGTTCCATATTTTACGCATGAAGCGTGGATGTCAAGCATAATTCTTTTTAGTCTTTCGTCAACTTCTTCAGAAGTCCAGCTTAAACGCAAAGAGTTTTGAGACATTTCTAATCCAGAAGTCGCAACACCACCAGCATTTGAAGCTTTTCCTGGAGCAAACAAGATTTTTGCATTTAAGAAAACAGTAACTGCTTCAGGAGTTGAAGGCATATTTGCACCTTCAGCCACACAGATACATCCGTTTGCTACCAACGTTTTTGCTTCTTCTTCGTTCAACTCATTTTGAGTTGCGCAAGGCAAAGCCACGTCACATTTAACTTCCCAAGGACGTTTTCCTGCTACATATTTTGCGTTTGGATATTTGTTCAAGTAATCGCTGATTCTTCCGTAATTTACGTTTTTGATTTCCATTACGTAAGCTAATTTTTCAGCATCGATTCCAGCTTCGTCATAAATATAGCCCGCAGAATCAGAAAGAGTAACTACTTTTCCGCCCAACTGTGTTGCTTTTTCAGCAGCATATTGCGCCACGTTTCCAGAACCAGAAACAACAACAGTTTTTCCTGCAAAGCTTTCTCCTTTAGTTTCAAGCATGCTTTGTGCAAAATACACGTCGCCATAACCTGTAGCTTCCGGACGGATTAATGAACCTCCAAAAGAGATTCCTTTTCCTGTCAAAACTCCTGTAAATTCGTTTCTTAATCTTTTGTATTGACCAAACATGTAGCCAACTTCACGTCCTCCAACACCAATATCTCCGGCTGGAACGTCAGTGTTTCCACCGATGTGTTTTGATAACTCTGTCATAAATGCTTGACAGAACTTCATAATTTCATTGTCTGATTTTCCTTTTGGATCAAAATCAGCACCACCTTTTCCACCACCCATTGGCAATGTAGTCAAGCTGTTTTTAAAAGTTTGCTCAAAAGCAAGGAATTTCAAGATGCTTAAGTTTACAGAAGGATGGAAACGAATTCCGCCTTTGTATGGCCCTATAGCTGAGTTCATTTGGATTCTGTAACCTCTGTTCACATGCGTGTTTCCAGCGTCATCAACCCAAACAACTCTGAACATAATTACACGTTCAGCTTCAACCATTCTTTCCAAAAGCATTTTGTTTTGGTATTTTTTATTCTCTTCAATAAAAGGAATTACAGTTTCTGCAACTTCTTTTACAGCCTGCATAAATTCAGGCTCATTAGGATTTCTCTTCGCAACTGCTTCAACAAAAGAGTGAATACTTTCTGTCATGATTATTAAGTTATTAACGTTTAAGAAAACGTTTTCGTTTGATAGTACAAAGATACATCTTAAACTAATAATTGACGATATTTTTTTGATTTCTCAATAGATTTATTTATTTGTTAAGGAATCTTTAATTATAGTGTATTTTATGAGCTGTTTTTAAAGTTTTTATGATATTTTTCGAACCAAAAAAGTATTTTTTTTATTTTATTTAATAAGTGATTTATGTTTTTATATATTTGTCCCTAAATTCTTTTAAACAAGACAGATGCCCAGAATTTACCTACTATTAACAGCCTTACTTTTTGGTGGTCTAAATGTTGCTACGGCACAATTAGGAATTTCACATGAAATTGGTGTGATTGCAGGTCCGGTTGCTTTTCAATCTGATTATGGAGAACGATATGATTTGAGTACCAATTCTGGAAATACGGGATTTGGAGTTGGAATCGTGCATTATTTGAACTTTGCTTATAATCCAGAATGTAACTGTCTTAATTCTTACACTTATTTTAACGACCACTTTAAAATCAGAAGTGAACTTTCTTATAACAAAACAGAACTAAAGCATTTTGGCGAATGGGTTGCTCCAGAAAGAACATCGGTTGGCGCACAGCAATTGCGCGATATGAGAGGAAGCACGGCTGTTACAAATATTGGAATGCAATTGGAATATTTTCCGTTGAGCATTAGAGATTTTACGGCAACAAATGGTGCTTGGGCACCTTTTATTAGTGCGGGAGCGCAATTTAGCCACTACAATCCCGAAGCAACTTCTGTAAACGGACCGTTAACTGTGTTGAACACGCCAGTAAAATATAGAGATGCGTTTACAAATGATTCTGGAAATACGTGGTCTGCGGTTGCGAGCGTTGGAACAAGATATAAATTGACCGAACTTTCAGACTTAATGGTTGATTTAAGATTTCAATATTACTTCTCAAATTGGGTAGACGGATTGAGCCCAGATCCAACAAGATATCCTGAAAATAAAGCTAATGACTGGCTTGTTTGGCTGAACTTTGGATATATTTATTATTTGAATTAAAATTTTTTGACATAAAAAAGTCCCGATTCTCATCGGGACTTTTTATTTGTAAAACTATTTTATTTCAAAGCTTGTTCTAAATCAGCAAGCAAATCTTCAATATCTTCAATTCCCACGCTCAAACGAACCAAGTCATCAGAAATCCCAATTTCTTTTCGCTTGTCTTCTGGTATTGAAGCGTGCGTCATCAAAGCTGGATGGTTTGCCAAAGATTCAACGCCACCAAGAGATTCTGCCAAGGTAAAAACTTCTAATTTCTCTAAAAATGAAATCGCGTCTTCTTTTTTTCCTGATTCAAAAGTAAACGAAACCATGCCGCCAAAACCATTTTTCATCTGCTTTTTAGCAATTTCATGAAAAGGGTGCGAAGCTAATCCTGGATAAAAAACCGTTTTAACTTTTGAATGGTTGTTCAAAAATTCAGTAACTTTTTCTCCGTTTTCACAATGTCTTTGCACTCTCAAGCTCAATGTTTTGATTCCTCTTAAAACCAAGAAAGAATCTTGCGGTCCAAGTGTTGCGCCGGTTGCAAATTGTTGAAAATGCAATTGCTCGCCTAATTTTTCATCCTTTGTAATTAATGCACCAGCAATTACGTCAGAATGGCCGCCAAGATATTTTGTAGCTGAATGCATTACGATATCAGCACCTAAATCTAATGGTTTTTGCAAATAAGGCGTTGCAAAAGTATTGTCAACAGCAAAAAGCAAGTTTTTTTCTTTCGTAATTTTTGCAATAGCTTCAATGTCAGCCAATTTCATCAACGGATTTGTTGGCGTTTCCACCCAAACCAATTTTGTATTTTCATTGATTAACGACTTAAATTTCTCTAAATCGTTCATGTCCACAAAGTGAAACTTGATACCAGAATCTTTGTAAATTCTAGTGAACATTCGGTAAGTTCCTCCGTATAAATCATCCATGGCAATGATTTCGTCGCCAGCTTTAAATGATCTTAAAACGCAATCAGTCGCAGCCAATCCCGAAGAAAATGCCAAACCGCGCGTTCCATTTTCAATGCTCGCTAAAGCATTTTCTAAAGCCGTACGCGTTGGGTTTGCCGCTCTGCTATATTCATATTCACCAACCGGAACTCCAGGGCTGGTTTGTAAAAAAGTCGAAGTTTGATAAACAGGAGGCATTACAGCGCCAGTTGACGGGTCATGATGTTGTCCTCCGTGGATAACTTTGGTGTTAAATTTCATGTAAATGATTATTTAAATATCAATATTTTGGACAAATTTACCTTTTAATTTCCAACCCAAAAGGGTATCTTTATAAATAATTAACAACCAAACCATGAAAAGAATCATAATATCACTAGCAATAATTTCAGTTTTTGCAAGCTGTCAAAAAGATAAAACCGAAGAAACAGAAACGGCTACTCTTGAGTTTCAGACAAAAACGTATGAGAAAAAAACAACGCTTCCGTGCAAGACTGATGTTTGTGCTGAGGTGAAAATCGTGGTTCCCGAAGCTTCGAATATTCCGGTGGTTTCAGACAGCATTAATAAGAAGATTTTTAATACCGTTCGAGGAATTGTTTATTTTGGAGAAAAACCTTCTGACGGGAAAAATTACGAAGAAGTAATGACGGCTTTCATCAATTCTTATGATCAATTGAAAGAAGAATATGCCGATGAAAGACCAGGTTGGGAAGCAAAAATTGAAGCAAATGTGGCTTATACTTCTGATAAAATTTTAAATATAAAATTACACAACTACACATTCACTGGCGGAGCGCACGGTTATGACGGCAATCGTTCCCTGATTTTTGACAAAGTAACCGGCAAGTCGTTAGAGAAAAATGACATTCTGAAAGATACCGTTGCTTTTAAAACTTTGGCCGAGACAAAATTCCGTGAGAAGTTCAAAATTCCGGCGGGAAAACCGATAAATTCTACCGGAATGATGTTTATGAAGGAAGTTTTTGAATTGCCTCAAACTTACTTTTATACTGACAAAGGTCTGCTTCTCTACTACAATATTTATGAAATTGCAGCTTATGTTGAAGGTCCAAAAGAAGTTTTGATTCCGTATAGTGAAGTGGATAAGTTTTTGAAAATCAAGTAATCAAATATTTTGGTCAAGTGCATAAACTAAATTCCATTTTCCATCAATTAATTTAAAACGGTATTCTGTATAAAAACCTGAATTTGGAATATAACATTTTTCAATAAATGTTGAATCTGTTTTAATTGCACTAATTTTAAATTTGGTTGTATCGACATCGCTAATTTTTGAACGCAAGACTTCCCAGTTTTTTGAACTCCATCCTTCTTTTTTGAATTCCTGAATTTTCTTTCCTTCAATCGGAAATTTGATTCTGGACAGTTGAAAAATACTGTCGCGATGGAATTTCTCATAAAAAGAGTCAAAATTTTCTGAAGATCTCGCTTTTTCAGCAGTATTTGAATTGCAATTGATGAAAAGTAGTGATAAAAATAAGAGTTGAATTCGATTTAACATTGTGTTGATTGCAAGTTAAACAAACTTTTTAATACTCATCATGATTCCCAAATGCGTGGCTTCATGAAAATAATTAAAAGCAATTGCTTCTTCGGCGCTTTTTATCGTAAAGCCTAATTCGTTTTTGAACTCGTGATAATTTTTAAAGACATTATTTTCTAAATCGGTTTTTGTTTGCTCAATTGTCTTGAAAAGAAGGCTTTCAATTTCATCAACTTCTGCTTGCGAAACATCACCTTCCGGACGCGTTCCTCTCGCATATTTTGAAATTAATGTAGCCGAAACCATCGGTTGTAATCCGGATAATTTGTAAACTAAAAGTTGTTGTACCACTATGATGTGGCCAATATTCCAGATTAAATTATTGCTGAAACCTTCCGGAATTTTGTTCAATTGTTCCAAAGAATATTTCTGGAGATAAATGTGCAGTATTTTTCTGTTTTGCTGTGTAATTTCGAAAGCTTGATTCATAAGTTTGTTTATTATTGTTTTAATTTGCCTAAATCTCAGAAACCCATTTTTTCATACAAACAGAACTTTCCACATCCTTATATTGACCATAATTTTGAATCGTTGAATAACCCGCTTTTTGATACAATTTTATAGCATTTGGCATGTCTTTGCTGGTTTCTAAAATGCAAAAATCAAAATTAGATTCTTCTGCCCAATATTCCAGATTTTTCAAAATTTTTCTGCCCAAACCTTGACCTCTAAATTCTTCCAGCACAAACATTCTCTTGATTTCGGCCTCTTTTTCAGAAAACGGTTTGAATGCACCACAGCCAACAGGTTTTCCGTCAGAATAAGCTACGAGTACATGATTTAGTGTATCGATAGTATTGAATTTTGAAAAAAAAGAATGATTTTCTCCGTTGATTTCTTTTAAATAATCGTCTAAAAGTGCTACTAATTTTTGAAAATCACCGTTGTTAGAATCGGTTTTTGTAAAAGTAATTTTTGGCATAAAATTGTGTGTTGTGTGTTCTTCAATATTATGAAAAAAAACGAAGCGATTTTAAGGCGATTCAAGGTTTATCGAATTTTAACTAAATCAATATTGGCTTCCAGATGATATAAATCAAAACCTTTGTCCCAATAATTTTTCACAATTTCTTTTAGTTGAAATCCAAATTTTGCGTAAAACCGAAATGCCAATTGTGATGTTCGCACCGAGATTTTTTCAATGCTTTTTATTTCTTTTATTCGCTCGATTCGGTAATTTGTCAATTCGGTTCCAAAACCTTTTCCTTGACTTTCGGGATGAAAAATATCCCAAGAAATTTTTCCAGTTTTCTTGTCTTCAGATAAATTAAATCCGCCACAACCTATAATTTTATTATTTTCTAAAAGCACGAAATACTGCTCAATTTCATTTTTTAAATAATAAATTAAGTCTTTTTCTTCGGCTGGAGAAAAATATTCTGGCGTATTTAATCGGAGAAGTTCCAATAAGCGCGGTGTGTCTGAGGTTTGAAAAGGTCTTATTTGCATTGGGGCATAATTTTGTCAAATATAGCGCAAGTATTCATTGTGATCATTTAACTAAAAACGAAAATTATGTAATAACCTCGCGCAATTCGTGGATTACTTTTACGCCACTTTAAATTTTGTAATGAAAAAAGATGGGCCAATTTTGGTTATTGATGACGATCAAGACGATAGAGATTTTTTTAAAGAAGTGCTTTCTAGCCTTGTTCCAAATGAAATTGTGCTTTTAAGCGACAGTACATTGGTGGTTGATTATCTTTTACAAGAAAATTGCCATCCGTTTTTGATAATTTCAGACATTAGTATGCCAAAGATGAACGGTTTTGAACTTCGCGATGCAATTCTCAAGGAACCGTCAATCGTTGAAAAGAAAATTCCTTTTCTCTATTTTACGAGCGCGTGGAATGAATTTACGTCAGAAGAAGCCTTTAAAAGATCAATCAACGGATTTTTCCACAAACCAAATTCGCTCGAAACACTTGCTGAAGTATTAAATGATCTGATTTTTTATTGGAAAGGGAGGTAAATCAAACAAAATGCGAATAGTTGAAGTTTACTCAAACCAAAAACTTACTTCTCACTACTCACTTCTCACTACAATTTATTACATTCGCAAATTGATTTTAGAAAACGACAATAATGAGCACAAAATTTACTGAATATAAAGGACTTGACCTGCCAACAGTAGCGTCTGAAGTACTTGATTTCTGGAAAAAAGAGAATATATTTGAGAAAAGCGTAACCACTCGCGAAGGAAACCAACCTTACGTATTTTTTGAAGGACCGCCTTCAGCAAATGGATTGCCTGGAATTCACCACGTGATGGCTCGTGCGATTAAAGATATTTTTTGTCGTTATAAAACCCAAAAAGGCTTTCAAGTAAAGAGAAAAGCTGGTTGGGATACTCACGGTTTGCCAGTAGAATTGGGAACTGAAAAGGAACTCGGAATCACGAAAGAAGACATTGGAAAAACAATTTCTATCGAAGAATATAACGAAGCTTGTAAAAAAACGGTAATGCGCTACACGGATGTGTGGAATGACCTTACCGAAAAAATGGGTTATTGGGTTGATATGGAAGATCCATACGTGACTTATAAACCAAAATATATGGAGTCGGTTTGGTGGCTTTTGAAACAAATCTATGATAAAGGTTTGTTGTACAAAGGCTATACAATCCAACCGTATTCTCCAAAAGCAGGAACCGGATTGTCTTCTCACGAAGTAAACCAGCCTGGAGCTTATCGCGATGTGACGGATACCACGATTGTGGCGCAATTTAAGTCTTTGCCAGAAACATTGCCTTCTTTTTTACAAGGTTTTGGTGATGTGCATTTCTTGGCTTGGACAACAACACCTTGGACTTTGCCTTCAAACACGGCTTTAACAGTTGGGCCAAAAATCGATTATGTTTTAGTAAAGACGTTTAATCAATATACTTTCGAACCGATAAATGTAGTTTTGGCTAAAAATTTAGTTGGAAAACAATTTGGGAAAGGATTTTTTGCAAGCGAAGAAGAGGCTGATTTTGACAAAGTGAAAAACGGCGACAAACAGCTTCCTTATAAAATATTGACAGAAGGAAAAGGTGCTGATTTAGTCGGAATTAAATACGAGCAATTGTTGCCTTATACTTTGCCGTATCAAAATCCAGAAAATGCTTTCAGAGTAATTTCAGGAGATTTTGTAACAACTGAAGACGGAACAGGAATCGTGCACACCGCTCCAACTTTTGGTGCTGATGATGCGAAAGTAGCCAAAGAAGCTACGCCAGAAGTACCGCCAATGTTGGTTTTAGACGAAAACGGAACTGCAGTTCCATTGGTAGATTTGCAAGGAAAATTCACTTCAAACATGGGCGATTTCGCTGGAAAATATGTGAAGAACGAATATTATGACGCAGGAACCGCTCCAGAAAAATCGGTAGATGTTGAAATTGCCATCCGTTTAAAAGAAGAAAACAAAGCGTTCAAAGTTGAAAAATACGTCCACAGTTACCCACACAGTTGGAGAACGGATGAACCACTTTTGTATTATCCGTTGGATTCTTGGTTCATCAAAGTGACCGATGTCAAAGACAGAATGTTCGACTTGAATGAAACCATCAACTGGAAACCAAAATCTACAGGCGAAGGACGTTTTGGAAACTGGTTGAAAAACGCCAACGACTGGAACCTTTCGCGTTCAAGATATTGGGGAATTCCGTTGCCAATCTGGAGAACCGAAGACAAAAAAGAAGAAGTGCTGATTGGTTCTGTCGAAGAATTATATAATGCCATTGAAAAATCAATAGAGGCTGGTTTTCAAAAAGAAAATCCGTTCAAAGGTTTTGAAATCGGAAATATGTCGGAAACAAATTATGATTTGGTCGATTTGCATAAAAATGTAGTCGATGAAATCACGTTAGTTTCAGCTTCTGGAAAACCAATGAAGCGTGAAAGCGATTTGATTGATGTTTGGTTTGATTCTGGCGCAATGCCTTATGCACAATGGCATTATCCTTTTGAGAACAAAGATAAGATTGACGAAAACAAAGATTTTCCAGCTGATTTTATTGCAGAAGGTGTAGATCAAACTCGTGGTTGGTTTTATACGCTTCATGCAATTGGAACGTTGGTTTTTGATAAAATCGCTTATAAAAATGTAGTTTCAAACGGTTTGGTTCTAGACAAAAACGGAATCAAAATGTCTAAAAGTAAAGGAAATACGATAGACCCGTTTAAAACCATTGAAGAATACGGACCGGATGCAACGCGCTGGTATATGATTATGAATGCAAATCCTTGGGACAACTTAAAATTTGACTTGGAAGGAATTGCTGAGGTAAAAAGAAAATTCTTCGGGACATTATACAATACCTATTCGTTCTTTAGTTTATATGCAAATATCGACGGATTCACTTACGCGGAAGCGGAAATTCCGTTGGAAGAAAGACCAGAAATCGACCGCTGGATTTTATCCGAATTAAATACTTTGATAAAAGACGTGGATGCTTTTTACGCTGATTATGAGCCAACAAGAGCCACTCGCGCCATTTCTGATTTTGTTCAAGAGAATTTGAGCAATTGGTACGTTCGTTTGTGCAGAAGACGTTTCTGGAAAGGCGACTATGCGCAAGACAAAATTGCCGCGTACCAAACCTTATATACATGTCTTTTGACCGTGGCAAAATTGAGCGCTCCGGTGGCTCCGTTCTTTATGGATAAGCTTTACAGAGATTTAACACAGGCGACACACACAGAAGATTTCAGCAGTGTACATTTGGCCGAGTTTCCAAAATATGCTGATAACTTTGTTGATAAATCGTTAGAAAGCAGAATGCAGAAAGCGCAGACCATTTCGTCACTGGTTTTATCCCTACGTAAGAAGGAAATGATTAAAGTGCGTCAACCGTTGCAAAAGGTAATGATTCCGGTACTTGACGCGAAACAAAAGGCAGAAATTGAAGCAGTTTCTGACTTGATAAAAGCGGAGGTAAACGTGAAGGAAATCGAGCTTTTAGACGATGCTTCGGGGATTTTGGTCAAACAAATTAAGCCTAATTTTAAAGCATTAGGACCGCGTTTTGGTAAAGATATGGGGTTGATTTCCAAAGAGATACAAAATTTCTCACAGGAACAAATCAACGAATTAGACAAGAACGGCGCGTTAGATATTGTTATTTCAGGGAAAAGTATTAATTTAACTTCTGAAGACGTGGAGATTTCATCTCAAGATATCGAAGGTTGGTTGGTCGCAAATGCAAACGGAATCACGGTTGCTTTAGACATCACAATCTCTGATGAATTGAGAAAAGAGGGAATCGCAAGAGAATTGGTTAACCGTATTCAAAATATCCGAAAAGATTCAGGTTTTGAAGTAACAGATAAGATTAAAGTTCAGGTTCAAAAAGATGGAAATTTAGAAGAAGCAATTCAAGCTAATTCAGATTATATTAAAGCAGAAACATTGACGGAAGAACTGATTTTAGAGGATAAAGTAGAAAACGGTATAGAAATTGAGTTTGACAACATTAAAACAATGATATTAATTTCAAAATAATATAATATGGTAGAAGAAGCTACTCGATACTCAGACGCTGATTTGGCTGAGTTCAAAGAAATAATTTTAAACAAAATACAAAAAGCGCAAGCCGATTTAGATTTAATCAAAAGCGCGTATATGAATGACCTGAACAACGGTACAGACGATACGTCGCCAACGTTCAAGGCTTTCGAAGAAGGAAGTGAAACAATGTCTAAAGAGGCAAATTCTCAATTAGCAATTCGTCAAGAGAAGTTCATCCGTGATTTAAAAAACGCACTTTTCCGTGTGGAAAATAAAACTTATGGCGTTTGCAAAGTTACAGGCAAATTGATCGGAAAGGAAAGATTAAAAATTGTTCCCCACGCAACAATGAGCATTGAAGCAAAGAACTTGCAACGATAGACTTAAACTGAAAAATATTTTAAAAACGCTCTAAATTTTGGAGCGTTTTTTATGAATAATATTGTTACTTTTGCCTCAAATTCCTTATAATGTCATTAAAGAAAGCATACCTTTTAGTAATTCTTGTTCTTATCGCTGACCAGATTTCAAAAATCTATGTCAAAACACACTTCATTTATGGAGAATTAGGGCAAATAAATGTTGCCAGTTGGTTCAAGATTTTATTAATTGAAAACGAAGGAATGGCTTGGGGCGTTGAAATTCCTGGAACTTATGGAAAATTAATCCTTACACTTTTTCGACTAGTTGCCGTTTCCGGAATCGGTTGGTGGCTGTGGGATTCTGTGAAAAAGAAAAGTTCTAATTTTTTGATCGTAGCCGTTGCTTTGATTTTAGCAGGAGCTTTTGGGAATATTATCGATTCAGTTTTTTACGGAGTTATTTTTGATCAAAGCCACGGACAAACGGCCACGTTATTTACAGACCAACCTTACGGAACTTGGTTCCACGGAAAAGTAGTCGATATGCTTTATTTTCCAATCTGGGAAGGTGATTTACCATCGTGGTTAGGCGGAAAACATTTCACTTTTTTCAATGCAATTTTCAACTTAGCCGATATGGCAATATGCGTTGGTGTTGGAATTTTGATTGTTTTCAATAAAAAAGCGTTCGCGACAAATTAAAAAATAAAAATAGTCACATAAAAAATCCCGAAGCGATTCGGGATTTTTTTGATTTAGATATTAGTTGCGTCCGGGTGCGTGATTTCGCGCACTTTTTTCACCAGTAACTTTTTTTGCCTGTCCAGGAGGCAAAGGCTTCGCGCTGTTTGATCTGCCACTCGTTCTTGCATTAGGCTCGACACGTGCGCTCGCGCTGCAACTTGAGACTAAGAAAGACACAAGAAACACTCCGATAATTAATCTTAAAGTCGTTTTCATAATTTTGTTTTTCATAAAATTACGACTTTATTTCATATATTTTTTCGGGAGTAATGCAAAAATCAAGTTTTACATCGCTTTTGCAGACATCGATAATTTCTTCTTCCGGTTCAAAAAAAGAAAGTCCTACTTTCAGGACATCTTCTCTGCATTCTGCCAAAAAATTGTCATAAAACCCTTTTCCATATCCCACACGGTGTCCTTTTTTGTCGAAAGCTAAAAGCGGTACAAAAACCACATCAATTTTAGCAGAAGGAACTTCAATTCCGTCGACAGGTTCTGGAATATTATATTCGTTTTTCTTGAATTTTGTGTTGTCAGTCAAAAGAAAATGAATCATCTTTCGAGTTTCAAAATTAGATTTCGAAACGATAATTTCTTTGTCTTTTCCGGCTAAAACTTGCAATAGAAATTCAGTATCAACTTCTTTATGTTCCATAATCGGAAGAAAAATATGGTAGTATAATTTGTTCCAAAAGTCTGATTTCACGGCTTGGTTTGCAATCGCAAGACTTTTGTCCTCAATATCTTCTGAAGAAAGTTTTGCTCTTAAAGCTTTGTATTTTATTCGTAATTCTTTTTTGTTCATGGGATAAAAGTAAAAAATGAAAGTTTGTTTTCTGAAAGATTAAAAGTTAAATTTGTTTTGAATTAAATAATTATTCCAAATGGAGGAAATTTTAAATGCTTTAGAGTTGAAAAAAGAATTGGATGCATTGCGCCCGATTGATAAAGAGCACGAAGCTATTATAATGCAAAAATTTCGCTTAGATTGGAATTTTCATTCGAATCATTTGGAAGGTAATGCGCTAACTTACGGAGAAACAAAAGCACTTATTTTATTTGGAGTTACAGCTCAAGGAAAAACATTGAAAGACCATTTTGAGATAACTGGCCACAATGAAGCAATAAATTGGGTTATCGATATGGTGAAAGGGGAACGACCTTTGACAGAAAATTTCATTAGAGAACTTCACGAGCTTTTACTTAAGGAATCGTATGAAGTTGATGCAATTACGCCAGATGGAAAACCTACAAAGAAGAGAATAAATGTAGGGAAATATAAATCATCACCAAATCACGTTCAAACCAAAACTGGTGAAATTTTTCATTTTGCAACACCAGAAGATACACCGGCAAGAATGACCGATTTATTGAATTGGTATAAAGAAAAGTCAACTGAAAAAGAGATTAATCCTATATTTTTAGCGGCAGAATTTCATTATCGATTTATAAGAATTCATCCGTTTGATGATGGAAACGGAAGAACAGCAAGGATTTTAATGAATTTCATTTTAATGCAATTCGGATTTCCGCCAGTAATTATTAAATCTGAAGACAAGGAAAATTATTTTTTAGCATTGCAACTTGCTGATGCGGGAAATATTGAAGCTTTTATCGGATATATTGCAAAGAATTTGGTTAGGTCATTAGATATAATGATTGCTGGAGCAAAGGGCGAAAGTGTTGAAGAGCAAGATGATTTAGATAAAGAGATTGCTTTGTTGGAGCAAAGGCTAATAGGCTATGGTGAAAAAGCAACAAAAGTTAAATCAAAAGAATTAATTGCAGATGTATTTAAAAATTCTATTGTAAAACTTGATAATAAACTTTTTCAGAAAAATTCAAGTTTCGAAAGATTTTACGTTAATAGAAATTCTTCGTTGGAATTTACAGACAGTGAAGGAAAGGAATTATTTGTTCAAGCAGTTTACAATGAATTAATTGATAAAATTTCAAATTCCACGAAGAATGTTTTAATTAATGATGAATTTAAAGGCTTTAGGACAGTGGGATTTGATGCCTTTAATTATTCAACGGTTATATCCTTCAATTTTTTTCCTCTAAGTTACAATGTTTACTCTCGAGGAACAGTATATTTTGAAAAACCGTATGGAACTTGGTTGACAACATCTGAAATTGATAAAATTGTAAAATTAGAGATGAAAATGCACAAAGAATTTATAGAAAAAAAAATTTCTGAAAGGGAAAACAAAAAATAAATCAAGCTTCCCCATATTCCAAACCAATTGAAAGATGAAAAACAGCATCACCTTGATACACGATCGGTGCATCATTTACATTGATTACAAAACCTGCATTTGGCGCTTTTAATTTGATTTCTACTTTTCCGTAAGGATCAGAAATTGTGGCCAGAACTTCTCCTTTTTGAACATAATTTCCAATGGTTGTGAAACTGTGAAACATTCCAGAATTCTTGGCGCGAACCCAACCTGATCTTTCGATGTAAATCGTCTTTTTATCGGGAGCGGAAATGGATTTCTTCGGGTTTAGCATTCCAAAATGGTCTAATAACCGCTTTGTTCCTTCAACGCCTTCTCTGGTGATTGATTCGTTGATATCCAATGATTTTCCGCCTTCAAAAAGCAACATTTTTACGCCTAATTTATCGCAAGAATTTCGAAAAGAACCTGCAATATTTCTAGAATACAAGGCAAAAGGAGGATGAAACACATCGGCCAATTTCTTTAATTCGCGATTATTTGGCACCAATCGAATTTGTGGCGCGTTAAATCTTGAGGCACCGCCAGCGTGAAAATCAATGCAATAATCCACATTTGGGATGATCTCATTTAGTAAATAATAAGCAAAACGACTGGCCAAAGATCCGTTCATGCTTCCAGGGAAAACGCGGTTCATGTCTCTTCCATCAGGCAATTCACGTTTTTGATTCAAAAATCCGAAGACATTTATGGTTGGAATACAAATGATTGTCCCAATTTTTGGCTTGTTAATTTTTTGGACGATTAATTGACGCACAATTTCCACTCCGTTGATTTCGTCGCCGTGCAATCCCGCAGAAAATAAAATGGTTGGGCCATCAATTTCTGAACGTTCGATGATTACCGGAATTTTCAATTTAGTCATCGTGTGGAGTTTTGCAATCTCCATATTTAAAGTGCGACTTTCGCCGGGAAGAATAGATTCGCCTAAAATCGTTAAGTTTTTTGCCATATATTTTATACTGCTCTTTACCGCTGACTGCTTCGCTTGTTCGACCTTCGATCTCGCGTTGCAGATTTAAAGAATTAAGTTGATTTTAATTTTTTAGAAAATCTGCGAATCTGCGGTTATCTTTTCAATCCATAAAAATATAAAATTCAAGTTTGCCAACGCTAAATATTTCCTAAAACCATTTAAAATCAAAAATCATCGCTTGCAATTGGAAATTTTTGCGAGTAACTTTGTCAAATGCGAACTCCTTTAGAACTTCAAATCCAAACGTTGCCCGACAGTCCGGGCGTGTATCAATATTATGATAAGGATGACAAGATTTTATATGTAGGAAAAGCAAAAAATCTCCGCAAAAGAGTTTCTTCTTACTTCAATAAATTGCATGAAAGCGGTCGCACCAATGTGATGGTTCGCAAGATTGTTTCGATAAAACACATTGTCGTTCCTACGGAAACCGATGCGTTGCTTTTAGAAAATAATCTAATCAAAAAACTCCAGCCTCGCTACAACGTTTTATTAAAAGATGACAAAACCTATCCTTGGATTTGCATCAAAGGAGAGCCTTTTTCCAGAATTTTTACGACCAGAAATATGGTCAAAGACGGTTCAGAATATTTTGGGCCTTATACCAGTTTTAAGACGGTTCACACGCTTTTAGATTTGATTAAAGAACTGTACCAATTGCGAACTTGCAATTATGATTTGTCTCGTGAGAACATCAATTCGGGTAAATATAAAGTGTGTTTGGAATATCACATTGGTAACTGTAAAGGTCCGTGTGAAGGCCATCAATCCTTAGAAAATTATCAAAATAATATTGATGCGATCAGAGAAATTTTGAAAGGAAATTTCAAGGAAAGCTTAAAAGATTTCAGGACGCTGATGAAAAATTTAGCTTCAGAAATGAAATTTGAAGAAGCGCAGAAAATCAAGGACAAAATCGATGTTTTAGAAAATTATCAATCGCGTTCGACAATCGTGAATCCAAGGATTTCAAATGTGGATGTTTTCTCGATAACTTCTGATGAAACGATGGGTTATGTGAACTTTTTGCAGATTTCTCACGGAGCGATTATTCGTTCGCATACGTTGGAAATGAAGAAAAAATTGGAAGAAACCGACGAAGAATTATTGGAATTGGCAGTTGTGGAATTACGCGAAAGATTCAAGCTTTTGTCGAAAGAAATCATCGTTCCTTTTGATCTTGATTTGGGTGAAAATATAAAAATTACCGTGCCACAATTAGGCGATAAAAAGCAGCTTTTAGATTTGTCATTGCGAAATGCGAAGTTTTACAGAATGGATCAATTGAAGCAATTGCAAATTGTAGATCCAGATCGACATACAAATCGAATTATGGCGCAAATGCAAAAAGATTTGCGACTTTCGGTGGAACCAAGACATATTGAATGTTTTGATAACTCGAATATTCAAGGAACAAATCCAGTGGCGGCATGCGTGGTTTTTAAGGATGGAAAGCCGAGTAAAAAAGACTACCGACATTTCAATATCAAGACCGTTGAAGGCCCAAATGACTTTGCTTCGATGGAGGAAGTGGTGTACAGAAGATACAAAAGATTGCTTGACGAAGAACAGCCGTTGCCACAATTAATCATTATCGATGGTGGAAAAGGACAGCTGTCTTCGGCGTTGAAAAGTCTGGACGATTTGAATTTAAGAGGAAAGATTGCGATAATCGGAATTGCAAAACGATTGGAAGAATTGTTTTATCCGGGCGATTCGGTTCCGTTATATTTAGACAAAAAATCTGAAACGCTGAAAGTTATCCAGCAATTGCGAAATGAAGCGCACCGTTTTGGAATTACGCATCATCGAGACAAGCGAAGCAAATCGGCATTGACGACTTCGGTAGAATCGATTCCTGGAATTGGCGAAAAAACGATGATTACATTAATAAAACATTTCAAATCTGTTAAAAGATTGTCTCAAGCGACAGAAAAAGAAATTTCTGACGTTATAGGTGTTTCAAAAGCGAAAAAAATTACCGACTTTTACAATTCCACCAAGTAAGTTTCCCTATGAAAAAATTAGCTCTTTTATTTCTTCTGATATTTTCGATATCGGTTGCATTTTCGCAAGAGCAAAAAAAGCCTAAAATCGGCTTGGTTTTGAGTGGTGGCGGTGCAAAAGGTTTGGCGCACATTGGTGTTTTAAAAGTTTTGGAAGAACAAGGAATCGAGATTTCTTACATCGGCGGAACAAGTATGGGAGCGATTATCGGCGGACTTTATGCCACTGGTTATAACGCTTCGCAAATTGATTCGATCTTCAAAACCACGGATTATGATGCTTTGATTCAAGATTATATTCCGCGATCTACTAAAAATTTTTACGAAAAAAGAAACGACGAACTTTATGCGTTGTCATTGCCTTTTAGAAAAATGCGAATTGGGATTCCGAGAGCGCTTTCAAAAGGACTTTACAACTTTAATATGATCAGCAAATTGACTCATGATGTGCGTCATATTCGTGATTTTAATAAACTTCCAATTCCGTTTTTGTGCATTGCTACAGACATTGAAACTGGCGAACAAGTTTTGCTGAACAAAGGTTCTTTGCCTCAAGCGATTATTGCCAGCGCGGCGTTTCCGTCGTTATACATGCCGGTGGAAATCGACGGAAAATTCTTGATTGATGGCGGTGTTGTGAACAATTATCCAATTCAGGAAGTTAAAAATCTGGGTGCTGATATTATAATTGGTGTTGATGTTCAAGACGGTTTTAAAGATAGAAAAGCGCTGAACGATGCCACTCGAATTTTGGTTCAGATCACCAATATGCAAATGATTCAGAAAATGCCTGAAAATATCAAGAAAACCGATATTTATATCAAGCCAAATATTGACGGATTTAATGTGGTTTCGTTTGATCAAGGTGATGAAATTATAAAAAGAGGCGAAGAAGCGGCGCGAAAAGTGATCGACCAATTGCAACTTGTGGGCAACGGAAAAATTCAAAAACCGTATCCTGTAAATTCTAAAGATTCGATTGCTATTACCGGAATTAATACGCCACAGCTGGAAAATTATACGCGATCGTATGTGATTGGAAAGCTTGGTTTTAAAGCCGGAAACAAGATTTCGTATGCTGATTTAGATCGCGGAATTAATACGCTGAGTGCAACGCAAAATTTCAGCAGTATTGGTTATTCGTTTACAAAATCTGCCAATGGCGACGATATTTTGAACCTGAATTTGGTTGAAAATAGAGTGAAAACGTATTTGAAATTTGGCCTTCACTATGATGGATTGTACAAAAGTGCAGTTTTGCTAAATCTTACACAAAAGAAATTGCTCTCAAAAAATGACGTGATTTCTGTGGATGTTGGTCTTGGTGATAATTTTAGGTATTACCTTGATTATTATGTAGATAACGGTTTTCGATGGAGTTATGGCGTAAAATCTAGATTGAACACTTTTAATAAAAATGTGCTTACGGATTTTAATAACGGTGAGTTTTTAGATTTGTTCGGATTAAGTTCGATCAATATTGATTATACCGATTTTTCAAATCAAATTTATTTTCAGACTATTTTTAGGCAGAAATTTTTATTGGGAGTTGCTGCAGAATACAAGCACCTGAAAATTGAAACCAAAACGTTGCCAAGTAGCAATCCAAAAATTGAGGACAGCGATTACATCAGCGGTTTGGCTTATTTGAAATTTGATTCGATGGATAAAAAATATTTTCCGAAGAAAGGATTTTTGTTCTGTGGCGAATTTCAGCCTTTCTTTTATTCGTCTGATTATACGAAGGAATTTGAAACATTTTCGATCTTAAAAGGAGAAATGGCTTTCACGCAAACCTTCTTTAATAACCTGACGTTCACTTTTCAATCAGAAGCTGGATTTACCGTTGGCGAGCAAACGGTGCCTTTCTATGATTTTATTTTGGGAGGATATGGTTATAACATGATCAATAATTTTAGGCACTTTTATGGCTATGATTTTGTTAGTATTTCCGGAAACAGCTATATCAAAGGTGCACTTACAGTTGATTATGAAATTTTCAGAAAAAACCACTTAAATTTCACTGCAAATTTTGCCAACGTAGGCGATAAATTATTTGATTCTGATGAATGGATTGAACAGCCAAAATACTCGGGATATGCTTTTGGATATGGGCTTGAGACGATCATAGGGCCAGTAGAATTAAAACATTCTTGGTCACCAGAAACAGGAGATCACCACACTTGGTTTAGCCTCGGATTCTGGTTTTAATTTCTTACAGAAAATATTAAACCTGAATTTTTATTGTTAATTATTCTTTAAAAAAACTATATTTGGCTCCATAAAACTATTAAAGAAGCAAATTTATGTCTATTTGGAGAAGAAAATCATTAGCGATCTTAATGAACGAAGCGTCAGAAGATGAAAAAGGTTTAAAAAGAACCTTGTCTTCCAGAGCGTTAGTTGCATTGGGAATCGGAGCTATCATTGGAGCGGGATTATTTTCATTAACCGGAATCGCAGCAGCAGATCACGCTGGTCCAGCAGTAACTTTATCATTTGTTTTAGCAGCCGTTGGTTGTGCCTTCGCCGGATTATGTTATGCAGAATTTGCATCGATGATTCCAGTTGCAGGTAGCGCCTACACTTATTCCTATGCAACAATGGGAGAATTTGTAGCATGGATTATTGGTTGGGATTTAGTTTTAGAATATGCATTAGGCGCCGCAACAGTAGGTGTTAGTTGGGGTTCTTATTTAAACAAATTAATGACGCAATTTGGTATAACCATACCACCAGAATTCTCAAGTGCTCCATCAGAAGGTGGATTAATCAACTTACCGGCTATTTTTATTGTGTGTCTATTATCACTTCTATTAATAAGGGGAACAAAAGAATCGGCATTTGTAAACAACATTTTAGTAATTATGAAATTGATTGTAGTAATCATTTTCATCGTTTTAGGATGGCAATATATCAACCCAGATTTTCACGTTCCATATATTCCAGATTATGTTCCAGAGCATATTGATGCAACGACTGGTAAAAAAGTGGCTGAGTTTGGAGGCGTTTCCGGAATTGCCGCAGGAGCTGGTCTTGTGTTTTTCGCTTTCATCGGATTTGACGCTGTTTCAACTGCGGCGCAAGAAGCAAAAAATCCACAAAAAGGAATGCCAATTGGTATTTTAGGATCTTTAGTAATTTGTACAATTTTATACGTTTTATTTTCTTACGTAATGACAGGACTTGTTCCTTACACTGAATTTAAAAACGATGCTTCACCAGCGGCGACAGCTTTTGCAGTAACAGGTTATACTTTCTTGCAAACCGGATTAATTGTCGCAATTTTAGCAGGATATACTTCGGTTATTTTAGTGATGTTGATGGGGCAAAGCCGTGTGTTTTATTCAATGAGTAACGATGGACTTCTACCTGGATTCTTTGGAGACATTCATAAAAAATTCAGAACTCCTTGGAAAACAAATATCTTTTTTATGGTTTTCGTAAGTATTTTTGCTGGTTTTGTGCCAATCAAAGACTTAGGCCACATGGTGTCAATCGGAACGTTATTCGCATTCTCATTAGTGTGTCTTGGAATTTTAATCATGCGTAAAAAAATGCCGGAAGCAGTGCGTTCATTCAAAGTGCCTTTGGTTCCGTTTGTGCCAATCGCCGGAATCGCTGTTTGTTTTTATTTAATGTATTCGTTGCCTTCAGAAAGCTGGTTACGACTTGTGATTTGGATGGCTTTAGGGGTAGTTATCTATTTTGCTTACGGTAAAAATAAATCAAAATTGAATAAAGCTGAATAATTTTTGATACCATATAAAAAGGCGCTAATAATTAAATTGTTAGCGCCTTTTTAGTTTCAATAAATATTTCATAATAATACCACCAAAAAAATTAATTTTTACGATATTTGTGACTATGAATGCAAGTTGGACAGATTTATTAGCGCACTTAAAGTTTCTCATCAAAAGAAACCCAGAATGATTGTAATTGATTTATAGTAATGAGTCATAAATCATAAATCTTAAATCATAAAAATATGCCACTATATCATAAATTGGGGGAATTTCCTCAAAAACGACATACGCAGTTTGAAAAACCAAACGGAGGTTTGTATTACGAACAGCTTTTTGGTACAGAAGGTTTCCACGGACATTCTTCTTTGCTTTACCACGTTCACAGACCAACTCAGGTGAAGGAAATCAAAGCTTCGTATTCTGTTGAGCCGAAAATTGCCATCGGAAAAAATATCAAGTCATTATTGCTGAAAGGTTTCGAATTAAAACCAGAAGCTGATTTCTTAGACAGCCGAAAAGCATTATTGGTCAACAAAGATTGCACCATCGGATTGGCTGCTCCGCAAAAATCGTTGCGTGATTATTTCTATAAAAATGCCGACGCCGATGAAATGATTTTCATTCACAGAGGAACCGGAACGCTTCGCACGATGATGGGAAATATTCCTTTTGAATATGGAGATTATCTGATTATTCCAAGAGGAATTATCTACCAAATCGATTTTGATACCGAAGATAATCGACTTTTCTACGTAGAATCTTTCGCTCCTTTTTATACTCCAAAACGTTACAAAAACGAATCAGGTCAGCATTTAGAACATTCGCCTTTTTGCGAGCGTGATTTTAAATTGCCTTCGGAATTAGAAACTTTTGACGAAAAAGGCGATTTTACGATAAAAATTAAAAAAGAAGGAATGTTGCACGAAGTGGTTTATGCCACGCATCCTTTTGACGTTGTGGGTTGGGACGGATATAATTTTCCTTACGGATTTTCAATTCACAATTTTGAGCCGATAACAGGAAGAGTGCACCAACCGCCGCCAGTTCACCAGACGTTTGAAACTTCGACTTTCGTCGTATGTTCTTTCTGTCCAAGGCTTTATGATTATCATCCAAAATCAATTCCGGCGCCATACAATCACAGCAACATCGATAGTGATGAGGTTTTGTATTATGTTGACGGCGATTTCATGTCAAGAAATAACATCGAACAAGGTCATATCACGTTACATCCAAAAGGAATTCCACACGGGCCAGCACCTGGCGCAATGGAAAGAAGCATCGGTCACACGGAAACTCAGGAGTTGGCGGTGATGGTGGATACATTCCGTCCTTTGATGGTCACTGAAGAAGCGATGGGATTGGATGATGGTCAGTATTATAAATCGTGGGTAGAATAATTAAAAGAAGCAAAAAACTAAAAAACGCCAACTCTGACAGGGTTTTAAACCCTGTCAGAGTTGAAAAAATATAAAGAAAAATGAGTAAAGATTTAAAATCAGTAGAATACGGATTAGAAAAAATATTTGAAGGAGCACAAGATTTCTTGCCTCTTTTAGGAACAGACTACGTAGAATTTTACGTGGGGAATGCAAAACAAGCAGCGCATTTTTATAAAACAGCTTTCGGATTTCAGTCATTGGCTTACTCAGGATTGGAAACTGGAGTTCGTGACCGCGCTTCTTATGTTTTGAAACAAGACAAAATCCGTTTGGTTTTGACGACGGCTTTGAATAGTAATTCACCAATTGGGGAGCATGTGAAAAAACATGGTGATGGCGTTAAAGTTATTGCACTTTGGGTTGAAGACGCTCGCAAATCTTTTGAAGAAACTACAAAACGTGGCGCAAAACCTTATTTTGAACCAACCGTTGAAAAAGATGAAAATGGCGAAGTAGTTCGTGCAGGTATTTATGGAGCCTATGGGGAAACCGTTTTTGTTTTTGTAGAACGTAAAAATTATAACGGAATCTTTTTGCCAGGATACAAAGAATGGAAATCAGATTACAATCCGGAGCCTGTTGGATTAAAATTTATCGACCACATGGTTGGAAATACTGGTTGGAATAGGATGGATGAAGCGGTTAAATGGTTTGAAGATGTGATGGGTTTTGTGAATTTTCTTTCATTTGATGATAAACAAATTACAACAGAATATTCAGCATTGATGTCTAAAGTAATGAGTAACGGAAATGGTAGAATTAAATTTCCAATTAATGAACCGGCTAATGGGAAAAAGCGTTCACAAATTGAAGAATATTTAGATTTTTATGAGGATGAAGGAGTGCAACATATTGCTGTCGCAACAGACGATATCGTGACAACCGTTGCCGATATGAAATCGCGTGGTATAGAATTTTTGAGTACGCCACCGCAAGCTTACTATGATGCCATTCCAGAAAGATTGAAAGATCACATGGATAAATTTAAGGAAGATATCAATGAACTTCAAAAATTGGGAATCATGATTGATGCTGATGAAGAAGGATATTTATTGCAGATTTTCACAAAACCGGTTGAAGACCGTCCAACATTATTCTTCGAAGTGATTCAAAGAATGGGCGCTCGCGGTTTTGGTGCAGGAAATTTTAAAGCACTTTTTGAGTCGATTGAAAGAGAACAAGAAAAGAGAGGAACTTTATAAGAATTGACTAAAATCCTGAGGATAATATAAAATAAGGCCTTTCAGAAGACTATTTTTTGCTAATTAAGTGTTAAAGTGAATTTTTTTATTGTAATACTGTAATTAATACATACCTTTGCACCCGCAAAAAGAGAGGGAGTGGTTTCCCTTGAATTTTATGTAAATTTTCATAATTTATAGTTTTTTGGTTGGTTAATAGCATAAAAACTCAGTCATATTTTTGACTGGGTTTTTTTGTTTTGGTACATTTGGAATAAAATTTGTATATTCAGTTGTCAAAGAACTTAAAATAGATTTATGAAAAAGATTTTAATTATAATGTTACTTGCAACTGCTGGGCTTCAAGCGCAATCAGATAAAACCTTTGATGTTGGAGAATGGTTTAAATTCAGGATTCATTATGGATTAGTAAATGCTGGTTATGCAACTTTAGAAGTTAAAGAAGCTACAAAAAACAATAAAAAAGTTTTCCACGTTGTCGGCAATGGATACACCACAGGAATGACCAAGTTTTTCTTTAAAGTTAATGATGATTACCAAAGTTATTTTGATAAAAAAACCGGACAGCCGTATCAATTCATAAGAAAAATTGACGAAGGCGGTTATAAAAAAGACCAAGAAGGATTTTTTAATCAAACAGCAAACAATGTTTTGGTGAAAGATTACAAGCATAAAACAGAAAAAACCATTTCTGTTCCTGAAAATGTGCAAGATATCGTTTCCGCTTTTTATTATTTGAGAAATCATCCTTCAATTGACAAACTAAAAGTGGGCGAATCGATTGCAATAGATATGTTTTTTGACGACGAAACGACAAAGTTTAAGTTAAAATTTATGGGTAGAGAAGTTATATCCACTAAATTTGGAAAAGTAAAATCGATGATTTTCAGACCTTATGTTCAAGCCGGACGCGTTTTTAAAGAAGAAGAAAGCTTAACTGTTTGGATTTCAGACGATGACAATAAAGTTCCTTTGAGAATTAAAGCCAGTTTGGCGGTTGGTTCGTTAAAGGCAGATATTGAAAATTTTAAAGGACTGAAGGGTTCTTTTAAAGTCATAGCAGAAAAATAAAAGATGGATATCACCCCCCAAATTAAAGATCAGTTAGATCAATTAGAAAATAAATTTCAGGCAATTAATCAAAAAACTGAAACGCACCTTGAAGGGCTACTTTGGTCAAAACCAATAACTTATTGGGATTATATCCAGACAGATGCTTTATTAAACTTACAGATTCAAAGAACAACGCTTCCTGATGAAATGGTATTTGTTATGTACCATCAAGTCAATGAGTTGCTGTTTAAAATGATTCTTTGGGAAATGGATCAATTGTGTCATACCGAAAAACCACAAACCGCTTATTTCACCGAAAAATTGATGCGAATCAGCCGTTATTTTGATATGCTGACCACATCTTTCGACATTATGGGCGACGGAATGGAGATTGAGCAGTACATGAAATTCAGAAATACGCTTACTCCGGCGAGCGGTTTTCAAAGCGCGCAATACCGTTTGATTGAATTTTGTTCTACAGATTTGATTAATTTGATCGATTACAGATTCAGAAAATCAATTGATAGAAATACTTCTTATGAATTTGCGATGGAGCATCTTTATTGGCAAGCCGCTGGGAAAGATTACCACACTGGCGAAAAATCATATCTGTTAAAAGAGTTTGAAAGAAAATATAAACCACAATTTTTGAGTTATATGGAAGAGTATAATACTATAAATGTGTGGCAAAAATTTAAGGAATTACCAGAAGAAGACCAAAAAAATGCAGAATTAGTCAAGGCGATGCGTCATTATGACCACACGGTGAACATTACGTGGGTGATGCAACACTTGAATACTGCAAAAAAATACATTGATGGAAGCGGGAAAGGTGATGGAGAAGCAACTGGCGGAAGCGATTGGAAAAAATACATGCATCCGAAATACCAAAGAAGAATTTTTTTCCCAGAATTATGGTCTCCAGAAGAATTAGCTTCTTGGGGTGAAGAAAAAAACGTCTAATAGATTTAAAGATTACGATTTGAAATACAAAATTTTAAGCTTGTTATTCCTTTTTGCACTTTTTTCGTGCAATAATAAAGAGGAAAAAACGGCAAAAGAAAATAAAAAAGAAGTTCCTGTAAAAGTTCCAATTGTTGTTGAATTCGGATTCACTTTAAACGATTTTGAAGTAGAAAATGATACGGTAAAAAGTGGCGATACTTTTGGAACCATCATGGAAAAACACAATTTGGGGAATTACCAAGTTCACGAAATTACTGAAAAAGCTAGGGATTCCTTTAACTTTCGTGATATTCGGGCTGGAAAACCTTACACTATTTTAAAATCGAAAACGGCTCCGAATCAAGTTCAAGTTTTCATCTACCAAAAAGATAATATTCATTATAATGTAATTGATTTAAGGGATTCTATCGTTGCTTACAAACGAAAAAAACCGCTTACAATCAAGACACGAACAATTGCCACACAAATCGAAGGCTCATTATCAGAAACATTGAGCAAAGCCGGAGTCGATCCTTCTTTAGCCCAAAATCTTGCTGATATTTATGCTTATTCTGTCGATTTCTTCAAGATTCAAAAAGGAGATAAATTTGCAGTGACTTTCGAAGAAAAATACATTAACGACACAATTTATGCCGGAGTAGAAAGTCTTCAAGCGTCTTTTTTTGAGTACAAAGGAAAAAAGATTTACGCGTTTCCTTTCAAGCAAGACACGGCCTCAAGCAAGACGAATTATTATGACGAAGAAGGAAAAGTTTTAAAAACAATGTTCTTGAAAGCGCCATTAAAGTTCGGATTTAGAATTTCTTCCAAGTTTTCAAAAAGTAGATTTCATCCGGTGCAACAAAGATTTAAAGCGCATAACGGAACCGATTATGCTGCAGCACACGGAACTCCGATTATCACGACAGCTTCGGGAGTTGTAGAAAAAACAGGCTATACCGCAGGAAACGGAAATTTCGTAAAAGTCAGACACGATAGAACTTATGCCACGCAATATCTACATATGTCTAAAATTCTAGTTCGCCAAGGACAAAGAGTTTCACAAGGAGATGTAATTGGAAAAGTGGGAAGTACAGGCTTGGCAACGGGACCACACGTTTGCTACAGATTTTGGAAAAACGGCGTTCAAGTCGATGCTTTGAAGCAAAAATTGCCAAGTTCTATTCCGATGGATTCACGATACAAGTCACGTTTTATAGCCGAAATGACGCCAATGAAAAAACAACTTGACAGTATCGCAGCACTAAAATTTAAAAATTAATTCAATTATTGTCTAAATTTGGACTTTCAAAATAGACAATAAAATTCAAAATATATTACAATGGCTTTAGGAAAAACTAATCCTTCTGGAACTGTCGCTTGGGAAAAATTGCGCGAGCATTTTTATGACAAAATGCAAACGGCTTCAATGACCGAAATGTTTGCAAATGATAGCGAAAGAGCTGCAAAATTCAACCTTCAATGGAATGATTTCTTAGTAGATTATTCAAAAAATATCATCACGCAAGAAACAATCGATTTGCTTTTGGCTTTGGCCAAAGAAGTAGATTTGAAAGATGCAATTTTAAAATATTTTGATGGCGATATCATCAATGAAACTGAAAACCGTGCAGTTTTGCACACCGCTTTGAGAGCTCCAGAAAATGCAGTTGTTAAAGTGGATGGCGAAAATGTGATGCCAGAAGTGTATGAAGTGAAACAAAAAATCAAGGCTTTTTCTGAAGAAGTGATTTCTGGTCAAAGAAAAGGTTTTACAGGAAAAGCATTCACAGACGTTGTAAACATTGGTATCGGAGGTTCAGATTTAGGTCCGGCGATGGCAGTGGAAGCTTTGCAGTTCTACAAAAATCAATTGAACGTTCACTTTATCTCAAATGTTGACGGCGATCACGTTCAAGAAAAAATAAAAAACTTAAATCCAGAAACGACGCTTTTTGTCATTGTGTCTAAAACTTTTACGACTCAAGAAACGCTTTCAAATTCAGAAACGGTTAGAAAATGGTTTTTGAAAGCAGCAAAACAAGAAGATGTCGCAAAACACTTTGTGGCGGTTTCAACGAATATCCAAAAAGTGACTGAATTCGGAATCAATCCTGATAATGTTTTTCCAATGTGGGACTGGGTTGGCGGACGTTTTTCACTTTGGAGCGCGGTTGGTTTGTCAATCAGTTTGGCTGTTGGTTTTGATAATTTTGATAAATTATTGAAAGGAGCAAACGAAATGGACGAGCATTTTAAGACGGCAGAATTTGACCAGAATATTCCGGTAGTGCTAGCTTTGTTGAGCATTTGGTACAATAATTTCTTTGGAGCTGAAAGCGAAGCCTTGATTCCTTACACGCAATATTTGCAAAAATTAGCGCCATATCTTCAACAAGGAATTATGGAAAGCAACGGAAAAAGCGTTGGAAGAGATGGAAATCCTGTGAATTACCAAACCGGAACCATTATTTGGGGCGAGCCAGGAACGAATTCGCAACACGCATTTTTCCAATTAATTCACCAAGGAACAAAATTGATTCCGACCGATTTTATTGGATTTGTAAAACCTTTATACGGCGACGACGATCATCATAATAAACTGATGTCTAACTTCTTCGCGCAAACGGAAGCTTTGCTTAACGGTAAAACCGAAGACCAAGTAAGAGCCGAGTTTAATAAAGTGCAACTTTCTTCTGGGCAAGCCGATTTCTTGACTCCGTTTAAAATTTTTGAAGGAAATAAACCGACAAATACTTTATTGATAGAGAAATTGACTCCTGAAACTTTAGGTTCTTTAATTTCATTATACGAACATAAAATCTTTGTTCAAGGAGTGATTTGGAATATTTTCAGCTACGACCAATGGGGCGTTGAATTAGGAAAACAATTGGCTAATTCTATTTTGGAAGAAATCAATTCTGGAAACGTAAAATCTCATGATAGCTCTACAAATTTACTTTTAAAGCATTTTTTGGCTAAAAAATAAATTTATAAATGTTAAAATTTTAAGAATCCTCAAGCGTATGTTTGAGGATTTTTTTGTTAGTTTAAAGATTGTTAAAATCATTTGTGATTTATTTACAATTGTTTGATTGTTAGCATGAAACTAAAAAATACTAAATTTTCTTAACATTAGCTTAACTTTTGAATTTTTAACTTATGTGACCTTTGCTAAAACTTATAAACCAACGCAGTAATGAAAAATTTGAAAAAAGTGATGCTTTCAATGTTGCTATTTTTTGCAATTTCAACAGCATTTTCTCAAACAAAAATCACCGGAATTATTACAGATTCTGACATGAAAGGTCCGCTTCCAGCAGCGAACGTAACGGTAAAAGGAGCTACCGATGGAAGCACCACTGACATCGATGGAAAATTTTCTATTTCGACTTCAAAAACAAGCGGTGAAATTGTGATCAACTTCATTGGATTTGTATCAAAAACAATTTCATTCTCAGGACAATCGGGAGAAACAATCAATTTAGGTTCAATTTCTTTAGAATCTGAAGCGAGCGACTTAGACGAAGTTGTGGTTGTTGGACGTGGAATTATTGACTTAGCAAAAGACAGAAAGACGCCGATTGCGGTTTCAACAATAACTTCTGCAGAAATTCAAGACAAAATTGGAACTTCTGATATTACGCAAACTTTGGTTAATACGCCATCTGTTTATGTTACCGGTCAAGCCGGAGGTTTTGGAGATTCAAAAATGTCAGTTCGTGGTTTTGGTCAAGATAACACAGCTTTTTTGTTAAACGGTCAGCCAATTAATGGTATGGAAGATGGTTTGATGTACTGGTCAAACTGGTCTGGAATGTCTGATATTGCTAACGCAATTCAAGTTCAAAGAGGTCTTGGTTCATCAAAATTAGCAATTTCTTCTGTTGGAGGAACTGTGAATTTTATTACAAAAGCAACTTCAATGAGAGAAGGCGGATTTGTTTCTGCCGGAATTGCAAATGATGATTATATCAAAACTACAGCAGCTTACAACACAGGTTTGATGAATGATAAATTTGGGGTAAGTGTGATGTTAACACATTGGCAAGGTGATGGTTATAACGACGGAACTCGTGGTGAAGGACAAAATTATTTCATCTCTTTTGGATACAAAGCTTCTGAAAAACACAACTTTAACTTTTTGATTACAGGTGCGCCTCAAAAGCACGATCAAAATTTCACAAAAAGACTTTCTGACTACCAAACTTATGGTAGAAAATATAACAACAACTGGGGAACTTTAAATGGTGAATACAAATCAGAGAGAACGAATTTCTACCACAAACCAGTTGCCAACTTAAACTGGGATTGGGCAATCAGCGATAAATCAGAGCTTTCTACAGTACTTTATGCTTCGTGGGGACGTGGTGGAGGAACCGGAAATTATGGAGCTTCTGCATTGAGAACTAATGGGCAGATTAATTTTGACGGAATAAGAGACAGAAATTTAGCTGTTGGTGACGGAGTTCAAGGCGACACCCAATCTTATTTGGTTCGTTCTTCAATGAATAATCACAATTGGTATGGTTTGGTTTCAAATTTCAAACACCAATTAAATGAAAATTTGGTTTTCAATTTAGGAGCTGATTTGAGAACTTATTATGGAACGCACTATCGTCAAGTTGAAGACTTTTTAGGATTAGACAGTTGGACAGAATCTAGACAATTGCGTGATGCTAACAGCGTTCCTGGAGCATCGGTTTCAAACACAGTTACAGAATCTCAAAGAGCGCGTCCATGGCCTGCAACTTTTAATACTTTGGGAGAAAACCAAAGAATTGATTATGACAATAGCGAGAGAATTTCTTACGGAGGAATTTTTGGACAACTTGAGTATTCAAATGATAATTTTTCTACTTTCTTTCAAGGATCTATATCAACGCAACAACACCAAAGATTTGACAGATACGATTACCTTCCGGAAGCTGAAGATTCTGAAAAAGTAAACAATACTGGTTTTAATGCAAAGGCTGGAGTTAGTTATAACATTAATGAAAATCATTCATTTTATGGTAATATTGGATATTATGATCGTCAACCATATCACGATAATATTTATTTGAACAACACAAACTTGATCAATCCGTTAACTTCAAACGAAAAAATCTTTGGTCTTGAAGCAGGATACAGTTTCAAAAGTCAATATTTTTCTGCTAATGTAAATGCTTACAGAACTTCTTGGAAAGACAGAGTTAACACAACGTCAGTTACTGCAGTTGAAGGAAATCAGTGGGATCTTCCGGTTGGAAGCTTAATTTACACCACAAATGAAGGTGTTGAACAATTGCATACAGGAGTTGAAGTTGATATTGTGGCAAAACCATTCACAACATTAGACGTAAGAGGATTCCTTTCAGCAGGAAACTGGGAATACCAAGATGAAGCGGTTGCAACAAGAAGAGACGAAGACAGAAATGTTTTGGATGTTAGAAGAGACGATGTTGATGGAGGGAAAGTAGGTGATGCTGCTCAGTTTACCGTTGGAGGTGGATTGAAATATAGAATTGTTGAAAGGCTTTCTGTTGATGCAGATTATAGATTTTATGACAAACTATATTCAAGAGGTTCTGCTGCCAAAAACAATTTAGAATTACCATCTTACGGAGTTTTAGACGCAGGTGTTTCTTATAAAATGTTAGTTGGAGCAGATAAATCAAAATCGGTGTATTTCCGTTTTAATATGAACAACGTTCTGCACAACATTTATCTTTCTGAATTGAGCACAAGAATCAAAACTACAGACAGAATCAATCCAACTGATGCAACAGATTTAAGAACTTATGAATCTGAAGGTAGAGTAATTAACGGTTTAGCAGATGCTAATCAAGGTTTTTACGGTTTAGGAAGAACTTGGAATTTCTCAATTAGATACAACTTCTAATTAAAAAATAGCAATTTTAGTAATGCAAAAAGCCTCTCAAATTTTGAGAGGCTTTTTTATATCCATTTTTAAATTAAATTTCTTCTTTCGGAGTTTCTTCTTTATTCCCTTTCAAGAATTTTAAAACCAAAGGAACTGTCGTGATCAAAACAATAATGATGATGATAATTTCAATATGTTTCTTCAAGTCAATTTCAAATTCTTTCAAAAACAAACCATACAAATAATGTCCCGCCATAATTAATCCGAAAGCCCAAAGAAAAGAACTCAAGATGTTATAAAACATAAAACGTTTTTTATCCATCTGAACGATTCCGGCAATAATCGGAGCAAATGTTCTCAAAATCGGCATGAAACGAGCGATAATTATTGCTTTTCCGCCATATTTTTCGAAAAATACTCGAGATTGTTCCAAGTATTTTTTCTTCCACCAAAAACTGTCTTCCTTTTTATATAAGTACCAACCGCTTTTGGCTCCAAACCAATATCCAACAGAGTTTCCAAGGATTCCGGCAAGTGCAACCATCGTAGATAACAAGGCAACATTACCCAAATCACTTTCTATAAAAGTTATATTTTCAATTAATTCGCGACTGTAAATTCCTGCCAAGAAAAGCAAGCTGTCTCCCGGAAGAAAAAATCCGGCGAACAATCCTGTTTCTGCAAAAACGATAAATAGCACTACAAAAAGCCCAATGCTAACGCCTCCGATTTCCATTGCTATGTAGAATTCGGGGTTAATGAGCTGTTTCCAATCAAAATTTTCCATTTGAAATTTAGTTAAAATAAGTAATTCTAGTTTGTATTAAGGGTAATAAGGTTCATTCTCTTTTTGTCGCCTACGATCCAGATGATGTCGTTTCTTTCCAAGATCACGTGGCTTTCTGGGTTCATCATTCGCTGTCCGTCGCGCTCAATTCCCACGACCAATCCGTTTGTCTTTTCCCGCAATTGCGATTCTCGGATGGTTTTTCCAATAAAATCTTCGTTCTTCAATTCAAAGTTTTTCAAAATTGTCTCGGCATCATTCTCCGGAATCGAAACCTTGTTTTGGTTCATGAAAATCTTAAACTTGTCAACTTGCCGGTCAGTTCCAATGATAAATAATATGTCATTCGGGAAAATCTGTTCGTTTCTGTTCGGCACATTTATCGTGTAATTGCCACGTTTTATCGCAGCAATATTAATCCCAATTTTCTCTCTCAATTTTAATTCGTGCAACGGTTTTCCAACGATATTTGATTCGGCACTAATCTCAAAAGTCGTCATGTGCGCGTCCCACGGAGACAATTCGCGCTTGCTGTTTGTGGCTTCCTGATTTTCGCGATCGTTGAAATTCTGCATAAAACGATTTTCAATTTTCTCGTAAGACTGCTGTAATTTCTTTGGAAAAGCCAAATAAGCGATCACAAAGATAACGACTGCCGCGAAAGCAATCACGCTCGAGAAGAAGCTATTTAACAAAAATCCGATATAAAAAATCCCGAAAAGAATTCTGATCAGATTTACGATTCGAATCGGCGCCCTGAATTTGTTTTCAGCTTTTAATTCTTCGTAAGCTTTCACTGCAACTTGGCGCAAGGCCAAAGCGTATAAAAACGGAGAAATACATAATAAAGTGGCCGTTGCAATAGCCATATTTGCCCACTGCGAACCATTTACCATCGGAAGTAAAACTCTTGAAGAAAGCAAAATCAATGCAATTATTAATACCGAATGTATGATAATCTGGATAATACTCGCTCGCAAAAACAGCACCCAATTGCTCGTCGCCTTAATAGTTTGCGAACTTGAACTATAACTTTCAATCGCCTTGATGAATTTATTTGGAAGGATTTTCGCCAATTTATTATAAACCGGAATCGAAAGCTTGATCATAAAAGGCGTGGTAAACGTGGAAATCGCCGAAACTGCAACCACAATCGGGTACAAGAAATTGCTTGTCACGCCCAATGTCATTCCCAAAGTTGCGATGATGAAAGAGAATTCTCCAATCTGCGCCAAACTCATTCCGGTTTGAATTGACTGTTTTAAAGGTTGACCAGAAATTAAAGTTCCTACTGTAGAACTAAAAGTTTTTCCAAAAACAGTCAATAAAGTAATGATGATAACCGGCCAAGCATATTCCACCAAAGTATCTGGATTGATCAGCATTCCTACGGAAACGAAAAAAACCGCGCCAAATAAATCTTTTACGGGTTTTACCAAATGTTCGATGCGTTCGGCTTTTGTGGTTTCGGCAATAATCGAACCCATAATAAACGCGCCTAAAGCCGGAGAAAATCCAACCATCGTGGCCAAAATAACCATCATCAAGCACAACGCCAGCGACACAATCAGCAAGGTTTCATCGCTCAAAAGGTTCTTTGCTTTTTTCAATAATGTTGGGATAAAGAAGATCCCACCGACAAACCATAAAATCAAGAAGAAAACCAATTTTAAAACGGATTCAACCAATTCCATTCCAGAAAATTGCTGGCTGACCGCAATCGTTGAGAGCAAAACCATCATTAAAATGGCAACAATATCTTCAACGATCAAAGCTCCGAAGACGATTCCTGCAAATTTTTGTCCTTTTACGCCAAGTTCATCAAATGCCCGAAGAATAATTGTAGTGGAAGAAATCGATAAAATTACGCCCAAGAAAATACTGTCCATTGAAGACCAGCCCATAAATTGGCCAGCCCAATAGCCGAGGAAAACCATCGAAACAATTTGCACCAATGCCGTGACAGAAGCCGTTCCGCCAACTTTCATCAGCTTTTTGAAACTAAATTCTAATCCTAAACTGAATAATAAGATGATAACACCGATTTCTGCCCAGACTTCCACATTGTGCTTGTCTTGAACTGAAGGAAAAAGCGTGAAATAAGGTCCGGCCAAGAATCCGGCGATCAAATATCCCAGAACCAACGGCTGTTTTATTTTTTTGAAAAGCAAAATGGCGACGCCTGCAGTCATCAAAATTAACCCCAGATCGCTGATTAGAGGATAAAGATGATGCGAGGCTTCTGCTGCCTTTTGTTGTACTTCATTCATTGTGGTAAAAATTTAATTGTTAGACAGATTTAGAATCTTTTTTTAGATCCTAAAAAATTAAAAATCAAATTGATCTTACCAAAAAGCTTGGAACGAATAAAAAATGGAAAGCAGTTTCCTGTGGCAAAATGAATTGCTAAAACTATAATTTGAAAAAGAATTGCGAAGTTTTGGATTCTCTAAAAATAAAAAATTGGTAGCAGGAAAAGTTCCAAAATTTAAATTTAGACCGTTGCATTTTGAAAGACTTGCGATAGCATTGTAATGTGTTCTCGAAAATCTTTTTTTCTTATGAAGTTTGTCTAAAGAACTAAAATTTGCATTCTTGTCATGTTTAGAAACACTTGAAAACACTGTTGCTGAAACGCATTTTTTACTTTCAAAAGAAGGCAATGACAAAGCGTTCTTATTGCAGGCTACACATTGTAAACCAAACAGAAAGAACAAGCACAGAAAAATAATATGTACGGCTTTTTTGATCATTTCCCGCAAATTTAGGTTTTTGAATTATAAGTTAGTTTACAATTGAATTAAAGAAATGTTAATTGTTAAAATTTATTTTTGTAATTTGGACTCATTATGAATTAAGGATTGCAAGATTCCTTAACTTTCAAAAAATCATTTTTTGGATATATTTGTAAAAATAAATTTACCAAATGGACACGTACAAAATTATCTTAGAAGCACACTCAGGCATTGCATACGTTGCATTACTTACAATTGCAATTGCGGTGATCAACTCAATAATTGGAATTTCAGCAAAGAACGAATTCAAGCCAAAAGATAGAAGAATAGCACTTTTTGCTTTAATCGCAACACACATTCAGTTCGTCTTCGGATTGATTTTATATTTTGTTTCTCCAAATGGCTTGGCAAAAATCAAAGCCGTGGGAATGGGAGGAATGCAAGCTTATGACAGACTTTTGGCGTTAGAACATCCGCTGGTAAATTTAATCGCAATTGCGCTGATTACCGTGGGTTGGAGTTCTCATAAAAGAGCTGACGAAAATAAAAAATTCAAAAAAATAGCCGTGTTTTACGCTTTGGGATTAATCTTGCTTCTATCAAGAATTCCTTGGCAAACTTGGATTGGATAATCTCTAAAAAGCTCTAAACAGAGCTTTTTTTAATTTTGGGTATAGTAATTGTGAAATGAATTGGCCAAACATAAAAAAGTTTATTATGAAGTATAAGACTACAATTTTATTGTTAGCTTTTATTGCTTTGATTATTTCCAGCGGTTTTTCCTTTAAAGACAGGGAGTTCCAAAAAAATCCGCCGGCAAAATTAGAACTACAAAAAGACTCTATAAAAAAAGTTGCCATTGCCGATAGTTTAAAATTGGCAGAAACAAAAAAGTATAAATTGTTTAAAAAAGATGCACACGCGTCTTATTATGCTGACAGATTTACAGGAAGAAAAACGGCAAGTGGCCGAATTTTTAACAACCAAAAATATACTGCGGCACACAGAAAATTGCCTTTCGGAACAAAAGTTCGCGTGACCAATGAAAAAAACGGAAAGTCAGTGGTTGTTGAGGTTACCGATCGCGGTCCGTTTACAAAAGGAAAAGACATTGACTTAACCAAAAAAGCCTTTATGGAAATCGCAGGAAGCAGATATGGAGGTCATTTAGTTGTAACCATCGATATCATCCAAGAAAAATAATATTATGAAAAGCAAAGTTTTACTATTACTGTTAATCGTCGGAAGTGTTTTGACAAGCTGTTCGTCCAGCAAATCAGTTTCGGGAAAAATGTACAAGAAAAATGCCCACGCTTCTTATTATGCAGATAAATTCAACGGAAGAAGTACGGCAAGTGGCGAAAAATTTAGCAATAGCAAATTAACTGCAGCGCACCGAAAAATCCCTTTTGGCACAAAAGTAAAAGTAACGAACAAAGCCAATTCAAAATCGGTGATTGTCGAAATAAATGATCGCGGTCCGTGGACGCCAGGTCGCGATATTGATCTTTCAAAACGCGCTTTTATGGATATTTCAGATAATAAAAACCACGGCGCATTGAAAGTAAGCATAGAAATTATTAAATAAATTATGAGGTCTTCAGAAATGAGGGCCTTTTTTTATGGATTAATTTGTTAAAAGTTATTTAACACAAATTTAAGTTCGCTTAGTTCGGTTAAAGCCGAACTAAGATTTATCTTTGCACAAATTTTCAATTATGAATGACAGTGTTAAGGATAGAGAAGAGCTGATTGAAATGTTTGGTGTCCACTTTGAAAACGTACATCATTTACCACCATTAGGCTCACGGATATTTGCCATATTAATTTTAGACGCTTGTGCCAGAACCGTTTCGTTTGAAGATCTTATTGAAATGACCGGAGCAAGCAAAAGTTCAGTATCGACCAATTTAAATTTGTTGTTAAAAATCGGGAAGATCACGTATTTCACGCAGCCAGGAGACAGAAAAAAATATTATCAGCCCGTTCAATTTAGCGACCGATTTGATAATTATAAAAAGATGATCGATTTTGAAAAACAGATTCTTGAAAAGTTGCTGACGTATAGAAAGCAAACGTTAAGTTGCTCGGCAGAAAAATTAGATTTAGAAAAGGCTGAAGCATACAAAGAACATCTAAACGACATGGAAAATCTGTTGCACAAAACCATCACCCAATTTAAGGAACTCGAAACTAGTAAACAATAAATCAACCCCTATTATATACATCTCAAAATGAACAAAAAGTCAATCTTTAGCGCTTTAATTGCTGTAGTAATTTTAGCGTCGTGTGGGAAAAAAGAAGAGCAGGCTCAAGCGCCACAAGGTCCAGCTCCGTTTCCTGTGCAAACAATAGCCAAGCAAGATGCAGTGGTTTATCAAGAATATACTGCCAATCTTGAAGGACAGCAAAATGTGGAAATCCGTCCAAAAGTAAACGGATTTATCCAAAAAATATATGTTGACGAAGGTCAAGTCGTGAAAAAAGGACAATTGCTTTTCAAATTAGAAACGCAAACTCAAAATCAAGACGCTTCTGCAGCCCAAGCCAATGTAAAAGCGGCGCAAGTGGAAGTAGATCGTTTGAAACCTCTTGTTGACAGAAAAATCATCAGTGAAGTGCAATTAGAAACTGCAAAAGCAAAGCTAGCGCAAGCAAAAAGCGCTTATGGAGCAATCGCAGCAAACATTGGTTTTGGAACAATCACTTCGCCAGTTAACGGCGTCATCGGAAGCCTTCCTTACAGAGAAGGAAGTTTGGTGAGTTCAACAAGCGAAATGCCTTTGACAACTGTTTCTGATACAAAAATCGTTCGTGCTTACTTTTCTATGAATGAAAAACAATTGCTTTTCTTCAACAAAACTTTTAAAGGAGAAACTACTGCTGCGAAATTAAAAGCAGCTCCAAAAGTGTCACTTTTATTAGTAGACGGTTCAGAATATGACCAAAAAGGAACAATTGCAACCATGAACGGATTGGTAAACCCAACGACAGGAACAACACAATTTAGAGCTGAGTTCACCAATCCAGAAGGAATCTTGAGAAGCGGTTCGTCAGGAATTGTGCGTCTTCCAATCGTTCAAAAAGACGTAATGTTAGTTCCTCAAAATGCAATTTTTGAAGTACAAGGAAAACAAACCCTTTATGTAGTTGAAAAAGGAAATAAAGTGAAATCAAGAATTGTGACTACCAACGGAACTTCTGAATTGAATTTTATCGTTACTGACGGTCTTCAAGAAGGTGAAATGGTGGTAATCGAAGGTGCTTCAAAATTGAAAGACGATATGGAAATCGTTCCTCAAGATAAAAACCAAGCGCCTGCTGCAAATGCTCAAGCTCCTGCTGCAAAAGACACAGTAAAAACAACAACCCCAGCTAAAAAATAATCCTCAAGATGTTAAAAACTTTTATAGAAAGACCTGTTCTCTCGACGGTAATTTCGATCCTGATCACCATTTTGGGGGTTTTAGGATTGCTTTCGCTGCCGGTAGAACAATATCCTGAAATCGCACCACCAACGGTTCAGGTAAACGCAACATACACTGGAGCGAATGCAGAAACGGTACTGAATAGCGTCGTGATTCCTTTGGAAGAAGAAATTAACGGTGTAGAAGGTATGACGTACATGACTTCGTCTGCAGCCAATGACGGTTCTGCAAAAATCACGGTATTTTTTGAATTGGGAATCGATCCAGATATCGCGGCGGTAAACGTTCAAAACCGTGTATCGCGTGCTACTTCAAAATTACCACAAGCCGTAGTTCAAACTGGGGTGACCACGCTGAAAAGCCAGTCAAGTGCTCTTATGTTCATGGCTTTGTACTCAAATAACAAAGATTTTGACGAAACCTATATTCAGAATTATGCCAAAATCAATCTTGTACCAAAGTTACAGCGTGTTTATGGTGTGGGACAAGTAAACGTATTTGGGGCAAAAGATTACTCGATGCGTATCTGGATTGATCCAGAGAAAATGGCTACTTATGGCGTGGCTCCAAAGGACATTCAGGCAGCTTTGCAAGAGCAAAACGTGGAAGCAGCTCCTGGGAAATTTGGGGAAAACGCTGAAGGTGTTTATGAATACGTAATCAAATATAAAGGAAGGCTTTCTGAAATTGCTGACTATGAAAACATCGTTGTGAAATCTACCGGAAACGGAAATTTCCTTCACTTAAAAGATGTTGCTACAGTTGAATTAGGCGGTTTCAATTACGGTACAAAAAATATTGCGATGGGTAAGCAAGGCGTTGCCTTGGGTATCTTTCAAACTTCTGGGTCTAATGCCCAAGACATTATTGAAGAAGTAATGAAAATTATGGATGAAGCGAAACCTAACTTCCCAAAAGGAGTAGATTACGTAATTCCGTTTAATACAAAAACGTTCTTGGACGCTTCGATCAGCAAGGTAATTTCTACGTTGGTAGAAGCATTTATCTTGGTATTTATCGTGGTATTCTTGTTCTTGCAAGATTTTAGATCTACGTTGATTCCGGCGATTGCGGTTCCTGTGGCGATTGTGGGTACGTTTTTCTTCCTGCAATTGTTCGGATTCTCAATCAATATGTTGACATTGTTCGCAATGATCTTGGCGATTGGTATTGTGGTTGATGATGCTATTGTCGTCGTCGAGGCGGTGCACGCCAAATTAGATGAAGGAGCAAAATCTGGAAAAGAAGCTACGCTTTCTGCGATGAGCGAAATCTCTGGAGCGATCATCTCGATTACCTTGGTAATGTCTGCCGTGTTTATTCCGGTATCGTTCTTGAGCGGTCCATCAGGGGTTTTCTACCAGCAGTTTGCAATTACTTTGGCAATTTCCATCTTAATTTCTGCGGTAAACGCCTTGACTTTGAGCCCGGCATTGTGTGCGCTTTTCTTGAAACCACACAAAGACGGACACCATAAAAAGAAAAACTTGAAAGAAAGATTCTTCTTGGCTTTCAACACCGGTTTTGATAAAATGAACGACAAATATGTCAAGTCTCTTGGATTCTTGGCTAGAAAAAAATGGATCACAACAGTTGCCTTAATTGTTTTCTGCGGCATCACATTCTTATTATTCAAAACGACTCCTTCTGGGTTTATCCCAAACGAAGATAGAGGTATCATCATGGCCGATTTAACGCTTCCTCCTGGTACTACTTTGGAGAAAACACAATTAGCCGTAAATGAATTAGATTCTATTCTGGCTTCAATGCCAATTGTGGAAGCACGTATGAGTGTTGTTGGTTTCAGTTTGTTGAACTCAGTAAATGGTGGATCTTACGCTTTTACGGTAATCAAATTGAAAGATTGGGAACATAGAAAAGAGGCGAACCAATCAGTTGATGCAGTCGTGGGCGAATTGTTCGGAAGAACGGCACACTTTAAAGATGCAAAAGCCTTGTTCTTTACACCGCCTTCTGTTTCTGGTTTCGGTACGGCCGATGGTTTTGAGTTGAAAATTCAAGATACGGGCGATGACGACTGGGCAACTGTAAGTAAAGTGACCAATGAATTCCTTGGAGAGTTGATGAAACGTCCAGAGATTCAATATGCAATGACCAACTTTAATCCTTCGTTCCCGCAATATCAGATGGATATCAATGTGGAAAGAGCAAAAGATGCCGGAGTTTCAGTTACTGATATTTTCAGTACGATGCAAGGTTATTATGGAGGTTTATATACCACAGATTTCAACAAATTTGGTAAACAATACCGTGTAATGATTCAGGCTAAAGCCGAAGAAAGAGCTACGCCAGAATCAATCAACAATATTTATATCAAGAACGCAAACGGACAGCAGGTTGCTATCAGCCAGTTTATCGATTTCAAAAGAATTTATGGACCAGAAGCTGTGGCGCGTTTTAACATGCTGAAAGCGGTGAATGTGAACGGTAAAGCAAACCCAGGATTCAGTTCTGGTGACGCGATTAAGGCCATTCAAGAAACTGCTTCGCAACATTTGCCAAAGACTTATTCTTATGAATTCTCTGGTATGACGCGTGAGGAAATTGCAGCGGGAAGCCAAGCAGCGGGTGTATTCTTGTTGAGTTTGATTTTCGTTTATTTCTTATTGAGCGCTCAGTATGAAAGTTATTTGGTTCCGTTATCTGTATTGCTTTCGTTGCCTGTGGGTATTGCCGGAGCGATTGGTTTCGTTAAACTGGCCGGATTAGAAAATAATATCTATTTCCAAGTTGCCCTGATCATGCTTATTGGACTCTTGGCCAAGAATGCCATCCTTATTGTGGAGTTTGCCATCCAAAGGCGACGCCACGGAATGGGCTTGGCAGAAGCCGCAATTGAAGGTGCAAAAGCACGTCTTCGTCCGATCTTGATGACGTCGTTAGCATTTATCTTCGGATTATTGCCATTGGCCTTATCTTCAGGTGTTGGAGCCGTGGGTAACCGTTCTATTGGTATGGGAGCTGTTGGAGGAATGTTGGTTGGAACTATTTTCGGAGTATTCGTTATCCCGATCTTGTTCATCATCTTCCAAAGCCTGCAAGAAAGAATCTCTGGGAAACCATTTGATGAAGAACAAAAAGAATCTGATGTTATACTTTTAGACGAAGAATATGAAAAATAAGATCTATAAAATTGCAATGGTTGTCGTTCTTGGAACGGTGATGCAATCGTGTTTCGTCGCAAAAAAATACGACAGACCTGAATTAAAAACAGAAAATTTATATAGAACAGAAGTGGTATCGACAGATACTACTTCTTTAGCCAACGTTTCTTGGGACAAGGTTTTTACTGACCCAACATTACAAGGATATATCAAAACCGGTTTGCAAAATAACCTTGATATTAGAATTGCGATGCAAAATATTGTGGCGGCAGAAGCAACTATGAAACAAGGAAAAGCGGGTTACTTGCCAACTTTTTCTGTGGGAGCTGACTGGACACACCAAGAACTTTCTAAAAACAGTCAATTGGGTGCTTTGTTTAGCGCCGGCGGCGGAAGAACAAACGTTGATCAATATCAGTTAACCGGAACCTTAGGTTGGGAAGCTGACATTTGGGGAAAAATCAGAAGCAATAAACGTGCAACAAACGCCGCGTATCTTCAGACGATTGCTGCAAACCAGGCCGTGAAAACGCAATTGATTTCTAGCATTGCTTCGACTTATTACCAATTGCTTGCCGTGGATGCCCAAATTAAATTGGCCGAAGAAACGCTGATCAACAGAAACGAAAGCATTGAAGTGATTGTAGCTTTAAAAGATGCCGGAAACGTAAACGAAGTGGGCGTGAAGCAAACTGAAGCACAGAAATATGCAACAGAAATCATCATCGCCGACTTAAAACAAAGCGTGATTGTTCTTGAAAATACCTTGAGCGTACTGTTAGGACAGGCTCCGGGGAAAATCGAGAGAAGCACTTTAGAAGCACAAGTGATGCAACCAGAAATTACGTTGGGCGTTCCTGCGACTTTGTTGCGCAACCGTCCTGATGTGATTTCGGCAGAATACAACTTGATTTCATTGTTTGAACAAACTAACGTGGCGAAAAGCAACTTTTATCCAACGTTAAAAGTAACTGCAACAGGCGGACTTCAAACCGTGGATATCAAAGAATGGTTCAGCGCCAACTCTTTGTTTGCCAATATTGTAACCGGATTAACGCAACCGCTTTTAAACGGAAGACAGATCAGAACACGTTATGAAATCGCAAAAGCACAGCAACAACAAGCATATTTGCAATTTGAGCAAGCGTTGTTAACAGCAGGCCAAGAGGTTTCAAATGCATTGGCGACTTACAACAATGAGACAGCCAAGTTAGAAATTCGTGGAAAGCAAGTGGATGCCTTGAGAAAAGCAGCCGATTATTCAGATGAATTGCTGACGTATGGTTTGGTAAATTATTTGGAAGTATTGACTGCAAAAGACAATGCCTTGAATACCGAATTGAATTTAATTGACAACAAATACCAACAATACAACGCCATTATCGAGTTATATCGCGCCCTTGGAGGCGGATGGCAATAAGATAGTTCCAGCAATGGGATTATGATTGATTTTGTTTTTGTTCAAGACCACCAGATGATTTAGTTCATTTGGTGGTTTTTTGGTTTAAGAAGTTTTATAACACAATGCAGCGCGAAGTTATCCGCAATCCCGATGCTTCGGGACGCAACCATTGGTCTGTGCGATTGCCTGTAGCTGGCGCGAGCGTCTCGCTCGTGATTATTTGATTGTTTTTTGTTTTGTACTAAATCAATTATATTTACAAAACAAGAGACGAAACCCCACCGTTTCATTTAAAACCAAAATGCCATGCACAAACTGCTATTGATATTATTGCTGCTTTCGGTTTCCGGAAGCTCTTATGGGCAAAAGAACGTTCGGGTGGAAATTGATCCCAGAATTGAAGCCATTACCCTGTTTTACACCCTGGCGACCATCGATACCTTTGATAGAAAACCTACGCCTTCTATTTATTACAAGGATTTCAATACTTATTTTAAGCCATATAAAAATCATCCGTCGTTAACGTGGTACCGAAACTTGGCGCGATGGGATGCGTATGACCTGTCAAGCATCGGGTTGTATTTGTCTGATTCATATCCGTTTCAAGTGGAAATTCCTTATGCGGGATCGCAATTGCAGAGCGCAGACATGACAACTTTTTTATCCAAATTTAATTTGTTTTATAAGGAAGCCAACGTAAAAGATTTCATCAAAAGCCACAAAAAAGAATATGCCCGAATCACAGATTATACTAAAAATGCCATCTTAAAAAGCGGTTTATTGCAAGAGGTGGAACGTTTCTATAACCGACCTTCTGACGGAGAAATGCTTATTTATGTCGATGCCCTCAATAATCAAGGAAGCAACGCCATTACCATTGACCACAACAAATTTGCCGGTAAAAAGATGTTCAAGCTGGCTTACCTCAGCGATGAAACTTTGGAACAGACCAATGAATCTCCGGTGACCTTCATGCCGTTATCCAACGTATTGGTGCACGAGGTTTCGCATTTGTTTGTCAGCGATTTTATTCCGAAGTATAAAGAAAGGTTGGAAGCCATCAAGCACGTTTTTTTAACTACGGCCAAAGGCAAGACTTTGCCAGAAAGTGAATGGCAAAATGAACTTGATGAACTGATCGTTAGGGTTTGCGTGGCGAAGATTTTAGGAATAAAATATGGCGCTGCTGCAGAAGCAAAGGAAGTGGAAAACCAATCGAAACATTTTAAGGACTTTAAAGCCGTTCACGCTTTTTTTGACAACTACACCAGCAACAGAACACGCTATAAAAATAGTACCGAATTTTATCCAGAACTGATACTTTTCTTGGAAACTCTTGCCTAACTAAACAAGCCACCGAAAGCTTTTTCTTTCGATATCAAAACTTTAAATTGATGCACAAAAAACGACACCCTTATGCCTGGAGAACGCAAATGCGGACATATAAGTTTTTAGAAGATTTTTTCTAACGCAAAGTTGGGCAAAGTTATTCGCAAAGTTTCGCGAAGAGTGGACATTTGATATAACTACTACTGGCGCGAGCTTGTTGCGCGGGCTTGATAATTTTCACAACTGTTTCATAACACTGCAATTTTGAAGTATTTGATTAGTATTTGAAATATTTATGGTATTTTGTGTTAATAAAAACAATTTATATAAATTAGTAACATATTAACAATAAAAACCATATAACTATGCCGTTCGTGAATTTAAATGACAAACATTACACAGAAGCTGAGAAAACAGCTGTGTTGAACGCCCTCCAAGCTCTTGAATTTCTTTTAGAGCCTAAACTTTCAAGCCTAACGCCCGATGAACGCATCATGTATGGAAGCGTTGCTGAGCAAAACAAATTGGTTATCAACAAGGTGCGCAACCTTCGAACTTCGCAAGAAGCATTATCAAGTCCTGATATTGATTGGGATGAATTTGAAGCTGACTTTCAGAGTCGCGCATTTCTGCAAAGTATTTTGATGCGCCTTGACAACATGCAACTGGGATTAAACAGTTCGAAAATACTGCACGACTGGGACAATTATCAGGCTTCGTTAACAGATTATGATTACACCAAGTACAAGGAAACCACCGGAGCGCTGGGGTATCAATCTAAGGCGTCAGAGATTAAGCAGTTTTTTGCGGGAAGACCAACCGGTAGTGGCTCTACTCCAAATGGTAATTAGTAAAATTAAGACGGTAACAATTCAAACTTTAAAGGCCAGTAGTTTTACTGGCTTTTTTATGCTTCGTTCTGAAAGAATAAAAAAGAATACTATAATAAAAAAAACACGTCTCGAGGGGTGTTTTAATACGTCACGGACGTATTAAAACACATTGACAGCCTCTTTTAATACGATAACTAACCCATTAAAATACGTCTCAAGGGTGTTTTAATACGTCGGTAGCCTATTGTAATACGTCGTTTGCTACTTTAAATACGTTACATAACCCATTTAAATAGGCCGGAAACTAGTTTTAATGCGTTGGGTAGCGCCTTTTTATACGTTTGTAACCCCTTTTAATGGGTCAGGTTAGGTATTAAAATAGGTTTGAAGGGAGTTTTAATAGGTTAGCCTACCTATTAAAACTAGTTATGAACGTATTAAAAGGGGTTTATAAGCCTAAAATTAAAAAGCCGGTTACACTGCATTGGCTTCGGCATAGCTATGCCACCCATCTTTTAGAATCAGGAACAGATTTAAGATACATTCAGGAACTGTTGGGGCATAACAGCAGTAAAACGACAGAAATATATACTCATGTGAGCACGAAAAATTTACAACAAATTAAGAGCCCTTTTGATGATTTGTAGTTTTTTTTGTTACATTTGATAAAAATGTATGACTTTGTTGTACATATCTATCTTTTTTAGATGTGTATGTATGATTTTGTTATACATATAAATAAGTTGTAGGCAATGCTTCCAACCAAATCGCTTAAAAAAAAATATGGCAATATTAGATAAAGAATTACAAGATAAAATTGATGCATTGTCGGAAAATGCATATGAAAAATTCCAAAATAACGAAATAAAAGAGTCTTTTAATTTGTTAGAAAAAGCTTGGCTTTTATATCCGGAGCCAAGAAATCAATGGAATGAAGCCTATAATACTGCTAAATATTCGTTTGAAGATTATATGAAAATTGGCGATTTTACAAATGCTAACATTTGGCTTGACAGAATGATAGACAACAATAGTAATTTACATCTGTCTGACTTCGAATTAGAACATAATGAAGCTAAATACCTTTTTGAAACTGGAGATTACGCAAAAGCATTTGAAAAGTGGAAATATGTTGTGAAGGAAGCTGGATTAAGGTATTTTGAGGAAGAAGACTCTAAATACAAAAATTTCTATAAAAATAAAGGCATCTTGAAATAAGAATATGAATGAACGATATTATTAAATAGCACTGCCTACAACAAGGGTTTTGCGTCAGGCGGGCTGAAGTGCAAAATTCAACGGTAGTTTTTCAATTGAACTTTAGTAATAAAACCAGCTTTTGTGCTTCGATTTCCCGCCCGAACGCAAAGCCCCAAAACGTTAGCGTTAATGCAGCAGCGACACATTTAAACTCTAAACACCCGACCAATAAATGAAAAAATATTCCACACTCGTATTAATTTTGCTTTCATCAGTTGGCTTATTTGGACAAACAAAAAAGGACAGTTTAACTTACAAACTTGACGAGTATTTTTCGGCATTAACTGCACTTAAAAATTTCAACGGAAACGTAATTGTATCAAAGCATGGACAAATACTTCTTGAAAAAACGTATAATATAACAGGCGAAATAGACAGTTTGAAAGTTACAAAAGATAGCAAGTTTATTATTGCTTCCGTTTCTAAGGTTTTTATCAAATTTAGTATTTTGAGACTTGTTGAGTTAAATAAAATTGAACTTACCGACCATTTAAGCAAATTCATTCCTGACTTTCCAAACGGAGAAAAAATAACCATTGAACAATTAATGCATCATCAATCGGGTTTGCCAAGAGAGCTTACAAATAATTTAGATTACGGCAATTTATCGCTTTCAAAGATTGTTGAATTAGCAAAATTGGAAAAATTGCAATTTGAACCCGGAGCACAAACCCTTTATTCTAATGTCGGTTATTTTCTATTGCATTACATCATTGACAAAACTTCAAGCAATGGTTATTTGACGTTTATCCAAAATGAAATTTTCAAGAAAATGAAATTGAAAAATACTTTGGAGTTCAACTCAACAAAGTTAGTCCCAAAATTTGCTTATGGTTTTGACAACGGAAATGGAAAAATAATTCCTACTTCTAAAGAAAATATAAACAAATTTGAAACAGGAAATTATCTTTCCACTATTGGCGATTTGTATAGCTTTAGCCAGCAAGTTTTGTCAGGCAAAGCATTGAAAAAATCATTGGCAATTAAACTGTTCGGACAAGACAGTATTATCATTCAGGCAGGTGGAAGACCAGGATATAGAGCTTATTTTTACAAGAATTTAAAAACAGACATTACATTCATTTTTGTTTCAAATTACACGGACATGCCAATCCAGGAAGTGACAGCCGACATTATAAACCTACTTGAAAACAAACCATATGAAGTTCCTCATAAAATAAACCGTAAGGCAATTCAGGTTGAAGTAGAAACACTGAAAAAGTATACAGGAAAATTCGCTTTAGAAGTAGATATCACTAAAACTATAACCATTCAGTTAATTGACAACAAATTATTTGACGTAGACACAAATGGCGAAAAAACTGAGCTTTATGCTTACAGCGAAAACGCTTTTTTTATAATTCCTACAACTAAAGACGGCTATATTTTCATACTAAATCCGAAAACTAATCAATATGACTTGACTATAATTTCCACAGGACTAAAATTTAAAACAAAACGACTTGAATAAAATGCACTACCGCTAACATCGGTTTGGCAATATGGCGGCTGAAGTACCTATATGAAACATTTGTACAAGGTTCAACAGTAGGAATTCTATTGAGCTTTTGTGCCAAAAATTCGCCACATCGCCAAGCCGCAAACCGTTAGTGGCAATTTAACCAAAAAACAGCATAAAAAGATAATAACAGACAGAAATGAAAATTTGTATCGGACAAACAAATCCTCAAAAAGGAGACATTGACAAAAATATTGAAATCCATAAACAGCTTATTCAAACTGCAATTGAGCGAGGTGCTGACATTATTGTATTTCCAGAACTTTCACTAACAGGATACGAACCAGATTTAGCAAAAGAATTGGCAACTACCCAATCAGACGAAAGACTTGACACTTTTCAAAATTTAAGTGATAATAACAAAATAATTATCGGCTGTGGAATTCCAACTAAAACAGGAAAAGATATATTGATAAGTATGATTATTTTTCAGCCAAATAAAGAACGAATGACTTATTCAAAACAGTATTTATTTCCAAGTGAACTAGGAATTTTTACTATGGGAAACAATCCTCTTGTTATACACTTTGACAATGAAAATACTATTGCACCAGCAATTTGTTATGAATTATCCAATCCTGAACATTCTGAAAATGCTAAACGTAACAATGCAAATATTTATATAGCAAGTGTTTTGAATTCAGTTAATGGAATAGAAGAAGACATAAATAAACTATCGAACATTGCCAAGAAACACAAAATGACTGTTTTTATGGCAAATTTTATTGGACAATCAGGCGGTTATGAATGTGCCGGGAAATCTTCAATATGGAATAACAGTGGTGAACTTATTGAGCAACTTGACAATAAAACAGAAGGAATACTTTTGTATAATACTAAAACAAAATTGACAACAAAAATAAACTGCCACTAACAAGGGTTTTGCGTCAGGCGGGCTGAAGTGCAAAATTCAACGGTAGTTTTTCAATTGAACATTAGTAATAATACCAGCTTTTGTGCTTCGATTTCCCGCCCGAACGCAAAGCCCCGAAACGTTAGTGGCAATTTTGACAGAACCCTACGAATAAAAGAAATTATGACAACAAACGAAATAATTGAGAAATTGAAAAACCTCAAAATTGAAAATTCAGAAGATTATGAGAAATTGGAAATAATCGACGAGCTAACAAATTTTTTACGACAAAATTCTGACGGTTATTTAGCTTGTGAAGTTATGATTAACTTGTTGGAAAGACATCCGGAAGTTGAATTTGGTTCGCCAGGAGAACCTGTTCATACGCTTGAAAAATTTGAAGGTCATTATGAAGAGTTTCTAATGAAATCATTGGATAAACATCCAACTCAAATGACAGTTTGGATGCTTAATCGAATGATTAATGGGCAAGAAGAAAGCGAACAGAAAAAATTAATTCAAAAATTAAAAGACTGTATCACTCATCCTTTGGCTGACCAAGCGACAATTGAATTTGCTAAAGATTTTTACGAATATCAAACTGAAGAATAAGAGATAAACAAAAAAACTGCCACTAACAAGGGTTTTGCGTCAGGCGGGCTGAAGTGCAAAATTCAACAGCGGTTTTTCAATTGAAATTTAGTAATAATATCAGCTTTTGTGCTTCGATTTCCCGCCCGAACGCAAAGCCCCGAAACGTTAGCGGTCATTGTAGGACGACACACCACCCAATAAAGAAAATTGACAAAAATGAAACAAATATTTATCAATTTGCCAATGAAAAACATTGAAGCATCAATGAACTTCTATAACCAATTAGGTTTTACAATTAACCCATTGTTTACTTTTGACGACCAAAAATGTATGGTTTGGAGTGACCAAATTTATCTAATGTTGCAGACACTTGAAAAGTCCAAATCGGGCAACAGAAAGAATATTTCTGACCCAAGGCAAAATATAATCGCAACTTTTACAATTCCTGTAGAAAGTATTGAAAAAGTGCATGAAATTATTGAAAAAGGTTTAAAATCGGGAGGAACAGAACCTACACAACTTATTGATGAAGGCTTTATGCAAATTAGAAATATTGAAGATTTAGACGGATATAATTGGGGAATAATTTTTCTTGACATTGAAAAATTTAAAAAAATGACAGGTAAATGAAAATGGATAGAAAACAAAGAACCTCTAACATTGTATTGGTAATAGTGGAACGGTAATTATCAAACGACCTCCTAAAAGTTATACAAAATAATTTAATAAAAAAGTAGAAATGAGAAAAGTAGTATTAAAAATGGCGATTACAATAGACGGTTTTGTATGTGGACCGAATGGAGAACTTGATTGGTTTCACCGTTATAGCGATGAAGAGGGTCATTTATGGATAGAAAAATGCCTTTGGGATGCAGGTGTTCATATAATGGGTAGAAAATCATTTGACGCTATGGGTGGATATTGGCCAACTTCAACTGATTCTTTTGCGGAACCAATGAATAATATTCCAAAAGTTGTGTTCACAAAGCAAGAGGATTTAGATATTACAAAATATGAAAATTCATGGTCAGAAGCAATGATTTCTACCGACCTTGTTTCGGACATTGCAAAACTCAAACTACAAGAGGGTAAGTATATTTTAGCACATGGCGGAGCAAGCTTTGCACAAGACTTAGTCTATTATGACTTGATTGACGAATATCGACTTATTATATATCCAGTGATTCTTGGAAAAGGAAAATCACTATTTGCAAAAGCACAAAAAAATATAGATTTAAGACTAATTAATTCTACGTCCTATCCTTCAGGAATTATTATAAATTCTTATCAAAGAGAAAAATAACAACGAACCGCTAACAAGGGTTTTGCAATAGTGGGGCGAAACTGCAAAGTTCAACGGCAGTTCTTCGGTTCAACTTTTGTACAAAATTGAAGATTTGTGCTTCGATTGCCCCACCATCGCAAAGCCCCGAAACGTTACCTGCCATATTACCAAACATAACGCTATGACAAGACTTTACAAATTTGACGAAATACTAAATGACTTAATGGACTACTTCATTTTGGGCGACCCAAATTATCTGTTAACATATAAAAATGAAAACACTTTACCAGACGATTTATTAACAGAACTTACCACAGAAGAAACAGGCGATAAAGTTGTTGAAGACGGAATTATTGTGCCACTTTCGGGTGTCGAAAATTTTCCGTACACAATTTATTTCAACCTATCTGACACGACACCTGAATTATTAAAAGACGGAAATAAATTACAAGTTCGACAAGACGGATATTGCTTAAAAGTTGAAAATGAAGAAATTTTTCTGTTTACAATGCCATATTTAAGAAAATTCACGGAAGAACAAATTGAAAATTTAAAGAAGAATAGAAAAGCGACAATTAAACTCGAAAATGGATGGTATTCGGTTTCTATTTTAGGTGGACTGACAATACAGAAATCTGAACTTGAACCGACATTTGAATTTATTATAAAACCAACTATTGACAAACCTAAATATACAGCTGACATTGCTTATTCATTTGCAATTAGAACTGACGAATAATGAAACGCAGAAAAAATACGGCAGGTAACAAGGGTTTTGCAATAGTGTGGCGAAACTGCAAAGTTCAACGGTTGTTCTTCGGTTAAACTTTTGTGCAAAATTGAAGATTTCTGCTTCGATTGCCCCACCATCGCAAAGCCCCGAAACGTTGTGCGTCACCTTATGAAACCGTACCCAATAAAATGACAATGAAAAAGAACATATTATTTTTTGCATTACTTACATTTTCTCAAATATGTTTGGGGCAATCTAAAACTCAAAAACAAGAAGCCAAAACTGATAATATTGGAATTGCTTTAGTAGATGATAACGAAGCATTTTCTCATTCAGACAATTCTGTTACGATGTCTGTTGCTCCTAAAAACCTAAAAGGTTTTAAAGTCTACAAAACAATCGCTGAAGCGATGAAATCTCCAAAAGATGTTTATATTTTAGAATTGTCTTCTCAATCATTAACAAGCATTCCAGAAGAAATAAAAACTTTGACTAACCTAAAATCTTTGAATTTATCATTTAATGACATTAAAAATATTCCTATTTGGTTGTCAGACCTTGACAGTTTAATAGAGTTAGATATGCAGTCAAATGAATTATCTTCAATTCCTTTGACATTTTTGAAAATGAAAAATTTAACTCATCTCAATTTAGGTATGAATAAACTTTCGGAGCTACCGAAAGACATCGGAAATCTAAGTAATCTTGTCGTGTTTGAATGCACAAATAACAAATTAAAAGAACTTCCAAATTCAATTGGTGACCTGAAAAACTTATATCATCTGGAAATCTACAGCAATGAATTGAACACATTACCAGAAACAATAGGAAATTGTTCTGGTTTAGTTAATTTAAATTTTTCTTACAATAAACTTTCTATATTACCATCAACAATTGGAAACTTAAACAAGTTAACTTGGCTCTATTTTGATGAAAATTTTATTTCTGTTTTACCTGATAGTTTAACTGAATTAACAAACTTGACATATTTCGGAATGAGTGACAATAAAATAGAAACATTGCCTGATAATTTTGACAAATTGAAAAAGTTGTATGGATTTTCAATGAACAATAATAAACTTAAAGAATTACCTGAAACGTTTTTTAATATGAAGTCATTAGGTGATATTCATTTAGAACACAACGAACTTAGTATTGAAACTAAAAATAAGCTTAAGAAGAAGTTTAAGGAAATACCACTTTATCTATAAATGAAAAAGGCGAACGCACAACATCGGTTTGGCAAAATGGCGGGTTCAGTGCTAAATTCAACAGCAGTTCTTCGATTAAACTTTAGTAATAAAATCGGCTTTTGTGCTTCGATTTCCCGCCCGAACGCAAAGCCCCAAAACGTTGTGCGATATGCTAAACCAACACACATTAAAACTGATACAAGGAATCACAAAATAAATGAGAAAAAGAACTTTCATCAGTATAATTATAATTAGCGTTTTGTTTCTCTCGTGTAGTCAGAAAGTAAATGACTATTATTCTGGGTTCGTTGTCGATGAATTTGGAAAACCAATCGCAGATGTTTTAATTGAGGAAAATACAGAATCTAAACCACTGAAAATACATACAAATAAAAGCGGTTTTTTTAAGTTGAATAGAATTGAAGGTATAATCTGCAACCTAAGATTAATGAAAAATGGATATAAATCCGACACCATTTCAACTTATGAAATTCGCTATCAACCGACAGGCACCGATGGAGACATTGAATATCTACCACTTCTCACAAGTGACACATCAAAAATTATATTGCAAAAGCAATCCAACGATTTTTATAATGCTAAGGACTTGCTTGTAAGCGAAATTAAAGACATAAAAGAAATTCCATATATCCAAAACTGTAATGATAAAGTTTTTTGGAATTTGGTAAAACAGGGAAAGAAAAATATCCCTGATTTAATTAACAAATTGACTGACGAAACTGTTTTAAAAGAAGTTTATGTTCCTATGTTTGGCGGAGAATATACGGTTGCAGATGTATCTTTAGTAATTCTTAATGAAAAAATAAAAGGTATTCCAATTTTTGAGTTGATAGGTCAAAAATTTAGTAAAGAATGTGGTTATTGTACTTATTGGTATTATGTGCGAGAAAAAACCGAAAATAGAATTCATTTGCAAAATAATTTAAAGAAATGGTATAAAGAAAATGAAAACAAACTTGTATGGGTAGAATCGAACAGTTCCTTAACCGGCGATTGTTTTTCACCAGCAAAAGGACATTACGAAATTAGACAATAAGCACTACGCACAACAAGGGTCTTGCGTCAGGCGGGCTGATTGCAAAATTCAAAAGTAGTTTTTCAATTAAACTTTAGTAATAAAACCAGCTTTTGTGCTTCGATTTCCCGCCCGAACCGCAAAGCCCTAAAACGTTAGCTGTAATACTAAAAAAAATCCGTTATGATAGGACTAAGTAGCCCAGTTTTAATATATATTGTTTTAATTGTTCTAATAATATGTTGTTTGTTTTGGCTAACAATTTCCATAATAAAAAAATATACTATTGGAAAAATATTATCTATAATCTTTATTCTTTTGTTGAGTTTTCCTTTTTTTGATGATTATTATAGAGCGTATACTTTTAAAAACAACGTGAAAAAAGATTTAAATATTCTAAACTTCCAACTAAATGATGACTTTGAAATTCCAGTAAGTGTTGGAAGCGATAATTTTTTAGGGAAGAGTCAAATTACGACTATTGAAATTTCTAGCGAAGACAAATTAAGATTAATTGACCAAATAGTACAGTCAAAAAACTACATCGAATTAAAAGACGAAAATGAAAGTAGCATAGCACACGATAAAGCATATCTTCCAGAATATTTTTTTAACTACAAATACCCAAAATATTATACACGAAAAATAAAAACTAAAATTGAAAATAAAGAGATAGAAATTGATTTAAAAATTAATTTATTTAGAGATGTTATAGAGTATAGTAAATGGGAAAAATAAAAGTACTACAGCTAACAAGGGTTTTGCGTCAGGCGGGCGAAACTGCAAAGTTCAACGGTAGTTCTTCGGTTCAACTGTTGTACAAAATTGAAAATTTGTGCTTCGATTGCCCCACCATCGCAAAGCCCCGGAACGTTAGCGGTAATTTTGAAGAACCGACCGATACAAAATAAAATCACTGATGAAAAATACTTTATTTAACCATACCATAACAAGATCTTTTTTAGGACTTATTCCTATCTTATTATTCGCAATGATTATCTTCAGTGATAAACAAAGCGGAAATGATTTTTTAGGTACAAACTTCGTTAAAATGATTTTAGGGTTTGGAAGTCTTTTATTATGGAGTGCTTGGATTATTATTGAGACAATCGCATTGTTCTTTAAAAAACAAACTTATTTCGCATACACGAACATTGTTTTAATTATCATAATTGGGGCAATCTATACATTGGAACTTTATTTGAACCATATCCTATAATAAAATGAAAAAACTTTTATTACTACTTGCAATTTTGCCGTTTATGATTTCTTGTAATGGACAGGAAAAAAATAATACATCAATTGAAAATTCTATTATGCAAATACCGCAGAACCTACCTGAACAAAACAAGTTAGATAAATATAATTTGCGTAATAAGGTTTTCAAAATATCAGAAATTATTGGACAGGATACAGTAAATGACCAAGAATATGTTCTTTATAAAATAGACACAACGGACAAATATTTCACTTATGGAACTTCTATAAAATTCAATGCCGAAAATACTTTTAATAACTTTTATAGTGCAAAATGCGGAAACGATTGCTTCCCTTCATCTACAGGAAAATATTTTTTCACCGATGAAAACCACATCTTTATACAGGTAAATAAATTCCAACAAGATGGCGATTGTGAAACGAAGAATATAGTTTTCAGCAGTGGCTTTGTTGGGTATTTTATAAAGCCTATTAACAATGACAGATTCAAACTGATAAAAAGCAACGGTAATTTGAACGACGATAGATTGAATGAAAAATATTCGACACTTATTGACAAATATGCAGAAGAGGTAAAGAACGGAAGTTCTGCACTATTAGATTATAAAACAAAAGCAACCAACAATATCTCAAGAGTGAATGATTTTATAAAAAACAGGACAACAATAAAAGATTTTAAAATTTTGTACAGCAAAAAAGTAGATGATGTATCACTTGTAACCTTGGTAGAAAATTTGGATGCACCTGGTGAATATTTCTTCATCGTTAATGGATTTAGAAATAATTACGAATTTCAGGTTGGCTACTATAAGCTGAAAGGACAATAAAAACTACCGCTAACAAGGGTTTTGCGTCAGGCGGGCTGAAGTGCAAAATTCAACAGTAGTTTTTCAATTAAACATTAGTTATAAAACCAGCTTTTGTGCTTCGATTTCCCGCCCGAACGCAAAGCCCCGCAACGTTAGCGGCAATTTTGCGGACACCCAAAACGACATAAACATTAGACCGACATATGAAACAAGAAATACTTGAAAGAATAAAGGAATTAGGTGGAAATATTGATAATGTAAAAGGAACTTCTTTGCAAGAAGTTTTGCAAGCAATAGAATTCAAGCAGCCGTTATATCCTCACGAACTTTGGGGAACTGAACTTTATGGAATTGACGAATATTACGCAAAGAACAAAACCCTCTATTCAGAGAACAAAGAGAGCTTTTATTTAAACCTAATAAAACATTTTTTCTCTGAACAAGAAAATCCGTATGGACAAATGTTTTATAGAGGAACTTTGTTTACGCCATACAAAAAAGGCACAGCGGACTACGACGAATGGAATGATATTTTTACGGACGACGACGAAGTTGACCTTTCTGAAATTTATACAGTTAGCCAAAACAAGCAACCAGACCTTATAAATCTTTTATTCAGTAACGGCTTTCCTGACAATCTTTATATCTGTCTATCTGACAATAACCCAGACAACCCAACTGTTTTTGGGACAGACCACGAAGAATTTTTTAGCGAAATATCAAATGAGGGAACTTTGAGTGAATTTTTAGAACAATTTTATACCAAAGACGAATTTTTAAAAATTGTGACAAATTATATTGAGAACGAAAAGACCGACAAATAAAACTGCCGCTAACAGGGGTTTTGCAATAGTAGGGCTGATGTGCAAAGGCTCAACTTCAGTTTTCCAATTTGGCTTTTGTGCAAGGGTTGGGCTGACGGAATTCTATTGCCCCACCATCGCAAAGCCCTAATCCGTTAGCCGTCACTTTATGACCGACCGAAATCGAACAGTATGAAAGAAAAAATATCAGACGAAAAATTTGAAGAAATAGTTGACAATCTAATTTTAGAATACGTCAAAACTGTAAATCCTGAAATTTGGCATCAAATGGCAATGGAATGGAATTGGGACAGTTCTTCTGTATTCTTAAACTGGCTTATTGATAATCCAAAAACCGACAAAGCAACTGCTTTAATGATTTATTGGAAATCTGCACCAAGATATTGGAAGAAATTTTTGGACAAAGACGACCTAATCTCAAAGGAAAAATATGGATTAGCAGACTTTGAATTTGTAGAAAGAGTTGAGAATAATATTTTAAAAGACTTCTACCAAGGCAATAATTTTGAGTTTGATCCTAAAAATGACGAACAAAACTACGACTGGACAAGTGATTACGCAGACAAAATAACTGTAAGAAATATACCTGACATTATGTTCGAGAAATTTGAAGGACAAAAAGTTGAAGAGCCTGAAAATTTCATAGAGGGAATGCCACCTGAACTTTATGAAATGCAAGACGAACTATATGAAAAATATGACATCGAATAAAAAGCGAACGGCTAACAAGGGTTTTGCAATAGTGGGGCGAAACTGCAAAGTTCAACAGTTGTTCTTCGATTGAACTTTTGTACAAAATTGAAAATTTGTGCTTCGATTGCCCCACCATCGCAAAGCCCTAATCCGTTAGCGGTAATTTTCAGACCGACCTTACTTAACACAAATAAACAGACAAAAAATGATGAAAATATACAAACTAATTTTCTTTTTAAACTTTACACTTTTATTTACTGCTTGTAACGGACAGGAAAATCCAGAGTATATCGGACAGAAATTTGGAACTTTTGATTTAGATAAAATAGAATTTGAAGAAAATCTCGATACTTTATTTTCTAAAGTAAGTAAGGCTGACTTAATCCTAATTGTTGGAAAATATTCTTATTTCGACACAATACAAAAAAAACAAATTTGGACAGATACTATAGAAGATTATATCTATAGAATTCCACACGCAAAAATTGAGGGCTTGTATTCTTTTAAGAATTTTAAAATCAAGGATAAAGTGGTTTCATTTTACACTGACAATCAAAAAAGATTTAGAAGAGTTGACTTTTCAACTTATATGACAAAAGATGAATATAAAAACTTAATATCCGGAAGCAAAGATTATATTGATGTTACCACTGATAAAGTCAAAAAATTTAACAACGGTAAATATGTTATTTTAGAGAAATTGAATGGGACAAAAAAAACTTTGCTTTATTGCACAGAAGTTAATGATGAAGATGGCGACTATTTTGTTCGAGTTAGAATCAATGACCTCAAAATAAAGGATGATAGATTTGACAAAAGACATAATTCAAAATGGGGATATTAAGCAATATCAACCAAGATTTCACCAATTAAGAAAAATATAATGTCAAAGTTAACACTGCTTTTAATTCTTTGCTTCACAATCCAATCTACACTAACTTTTGGTCAGTATAAAAAAATTAAGGAGGAAAAATTAACCATTATTGAAAACAAATACTTTTATAAAAACATACCATTAAATGGTCGTTATCATTTAAAGTACAAAATGCCAAATGACCACTTGTCTGAGAAGGTTAATTTTACTGATGGATTAAAAAATGATACAATGAGTACTATTTTTCGTTTTGGCAAAAAAGAGAAAGCAGGTGCTTACGTTAATGGCTTAAAAGAAGGAAAATGGACTGAATTTATGTATAGTTACGGAACTATAGAAACAATATCAAACTTTAAAAAAGACCTGAAAGAAGGAATGGAGTTAGATTTTGTTTTTGGAAAAGACACCTTGTATTATACATCAGATAAGTTAGATGGATGGCAAAGTTTCAATAGACATTCTACTGCCGAAAAAAAACATTATGATAATGGTGTGCTCAAAAAATCTGTTGAAACTAACCCAGTGCTTTCATTTACAAAAGAATGCAACTATCTGACAGATAACTATGAATGTTATTCTGAAAGAAAATACCATTCAGCAGTAAGGAAAGAAAAAATAACGGGTAACTATAAGAGCAGATTTGAAAAAACCACAACTATAAATGATACTATCCAACACAAAATTATTGTTGAGAAAACGGAGACAAAAGATAACCTAAAATTCATTGCAGATTTTTATAGAAACAACCAACAATACGAGAAATGGGAAATAATTATTCCGAGTAGAGAGCATTGTTTTAATGAAGAAAACTCAAAAAGATTATTGGATGATGACAACTATCGAATAGAGTATTTTTTGGATGGCAAAAAAATAGGCACAGCTTATAAACTTGAATGTGAAATCTACCAATGGTTAATGTATGTTCATAAAGTAGATTTTTTTGTGTACGATTATAGTCAAGACCAATATGGTTACAGTAAAAACTTTAGAAAATATAAACTCGCAATAATAGAAAGTGATGGCGATATGTTAGGTGGTTGTGTTCCAGAATACATTGAAAGTAATGAGTAAAAACTACTGCTAACAAGGGCTTTGCGTCAGGCGGGCTGAAGTGCAAAATTCAACATTAGTTTTTCAATTGAACTTTAGTAATAATATCGGCTTTTGTGCTTCGGTAAGGGGGGAATAACAAAAAGTATCAATACACTAATATAAAAAAGGTCGAAAAAGCCAATAAAATCAATACCTAACAGAAAAAAGTTAGCGGTAATTTTCAGACCTGCAGACAAATAGCAAACACAATAAAAATGAATAAAATCTTACTCTTATTAAATATAGTCTTGCTTTCTTCTTGTAATTTACAAACGAACAATACCACAGAAAGCTATTCCCAAAAAGTAGAATATGGACTAAAAGGTAATGTAAAAGAAATGAAAAAGTATATATGCAAAGTGGAAAACAACAAAATTCCTCTTGATACCACTAACTTTTTTCGTAGCTATATCAAAACTTTTGATGAAGATGGAAATTCTATTGAATACAATACTTCAAACAAAAACGAAAAAAATACAATTTATGTGACGATGATTTTTTCAGGAAAGGGTAAAGAGATTAGTTACAAAGAGATCGTTTCATTTGATAAGCAAAAAAAACAAGAAAAAGAATTTAAATATGCTTGGTCAGACGATTTTACCTATAAAATTGTTGATATAAATGATGGAAATTATAGTCAAACTCAAACTATAAAACTGAACAAAGAATTTAGTGTCATTGAAGATAATTTCAAACAAGGCGATTATGAATGCTTAGAAAAAAGAGAAACGATAGTAAACAACAACAAAATTGAAAAAATAAAATCAACTATCACAACTAAAACTTATGATAAAACCGACATCAGTTATCACATAGAAGTAGTAAAAAAATATGATGAATACGATAATCCCACTATTATTTACTTATACAATACGTTAGATGAAAAACAATTAAGTGATGTTATTTTTCAAGAATACATTTATTATTAGCCATAAAAAATCATACTTAAATTGAACTATAAAACTAGCCAATAACATGGTTTTGCAACAATAGGGCGAAACTGAAAATTGAGCAATAGTCCATCGGTTATCGGCAAGCATATAACAAAACTAGAAATAAAACAATAAAATTAAATTCAAAACAAACAGTATGAAAACAAAAAAACTATTCTTTTTGTGTATCTTGACTTTTCTTTCTTTTTCAAATAAAATGGTTTCACAAAAGAATCCTACTTTTGGTATAAATGAAACAAAAGTTTTTTATGCAGAAAACTATACTCCGCCATCGAAAATTGAATTTGTGTTTTCTGGGGATGCTGAATATGTGAAATATTTTTTTACAGATCTTGGAGACGAAATTAAAAAAAGGTTCCTGAAACAAAATATTGCAATAGCCTTCAGATATTCTAAAAAAGAAACGCATTATAATTCAAACGGGAATTTGCAAAATAACGATTTTCTGTTTTTTCTAAATATAGATAACGCCGTTACTACCAGTGAGAATAGTGGCTATGACAGAAATATGAAGTTTAATTTTAATGGAGAACTCAAACAAAAAGACAACGATGCAGTTATTTTAAGTTTCAAAACTGTTGTAAAAGCCACTCATGATATCAATAATAAAAATGAGGAAATCGCAGATTATCTTTTAAACAAAATTCTGAAATAAAGTTAGTAGCTGAAATTTGATAGCAACAAAGAATTTTGAACGAGGATTTTTTAATTCATTTCTTGTAATTTGCAACTTATATTTATTTATAATAAATGAAATTCCACAATTTACATATTACGACTAAAAATATTGAAACCTATCAAAAAGTAACAAGTTTGCTTGGTGTAATTCCTGCGTTAGAAACGGAAGACTATAATCTTTGGACTTATCAGGTAGTTACCGATGAACATAACGATTATTTTGATTTTATAAATGTTTTTCTAGAATTGCTCGAACCTAATTTTGAGCGCTTAAAAATTTTAGGAATTGATAAAGAAGATATTTTATTCTGGCTCTTTTATGAATATGACCAACAATGCGCAATGGGATTTTCTGCAAAAGAAATGAAAAGGCTTGGTGAAAGTGGCATTTCCTTAAACGTCGATTGTATTCAGAAGAAAAATCAAACTTTGTAAAATCCGAAGAAATCTTTAATTTTTTTCAAAACTTAAAGATGATTTTAAGTAGTTTTCTTTCACTTAAATTATAGTTTTTCAATATATTGCACCTGCATAAAATTTAAAACAGAAGCTATGGCTGTCAAAAATAAAACTACTCACACGACTGAAAATGTAACCGATTTTATAAATTCTTATGTGGAACAAGAGCAAAAAATGCAAGACAGTTTCCGTTTAATTGAACTTATGAAAGAATGGTCTGGATTTGAGCCGACGATGTGGGGACCCACAATCATTGGGTTTGGCGCTTATCATTATAAATATGCCAGCGGTCACGAAGGAGACGCGCCCATCATTGGGTTTTCGCCTCGCAAAGCAGAATTTTCGCTTTATATTTACACACCAAGCGATGTCAGTGAAAAACTGTTGGAAGAGTTAGGCAAATTTAAAATGGGAAAAGCCTGTATTTATTTCAAAAAATTAGCTGACTTAAATCTTGAGGTTTTAGAAAAACTAAGCAAATCAACCATCGAATATATTAACGAAAACCACGAATGTGGCGCTTGCAAGAGATAGAAATTTAGAGAATTGAAAAAGATTTTTTTTTCGTAAATTAATACTATCTTTTCTAATTGAAGCCAGGTTATTTTGACAACACAGTCGCCTTTAAATATAAGAAAAGCTAACCAAAAACTATGATCTGTAAAAATTGCGATAACACTTTCGAAGGAAATTTCTGCAACAACTGCGGGCAATCTGCTGCAACGCATCAACTTAATGCGCATTTTATCTGGCATGACATTCAGCATGGATTGTTCCATTTTGATAAAGGCATGTATTACTCTGCGAAAGAGCTTTATTTGCGTCCGGGACATTCAATACGCGAATTTATTGAAGGCAAAAGGATCAAGCATTTTGGGCCGATTTCTCTTGTGATCGTGCTTGCCACCATTTATGGATTATTGTATCATTATTTTGACATTAATCTATTTAAAAATGCGCAAGAAGGCATAAAGCTGAATTTAAATGACTGGATTTCAAAGCATTATTCTTGGCTTACCTTGGCGACTATTCCGTTTTACACATTTGGCACTTACATCAGTTTTCGAAAACAAGGATATAATTACATCGAATATTTAGTATTAAATACATTTAAAGCTTCGCAGCGCCTGATTCTGCATATTGTCACGTTTCCGATTTTGTATTATTTCAATGGCACGCCGATGCTTTCAAACTTCATTACGACACTTTACATTATTGATGTTATCTTAATTTATTGGACCAACTTTCAGTTCTTTGATCGAATGGGCAAAATAAAGGTGCTTTTTCTTTCCATTCTTAGCCACCTGATTTTTTTGGCAACCTTTATTATTGTAATGGCGTTAATCTTGGTATTTGGTGGATATGTCGATTAAAGCAACAAGAAAATGCAACTTAAGTACCAATTAATTTGATGCTTCATATCATGAAAATCCAACTAAAACATAAGTTCACAAACCTAAATTTTTAATTTCATTAATTGTATTTTTGTCTAAAAACCAGCCAATAAAAGTTGTCTAATGGAAAGAAAACCGCATTTCATAGCTTTACTAACTTTTGCTTCAGCCGAAGAAAGTAACAAAACGACTCCAGTTTCATCAGGATACAGGGCAACAATACATTTTTCTTTTGAACAAAATCACTTTACAGGAATTCAAAATTTTATGGATACTGATTTGGTGTTTCCTGGAGATGTTGTCAATGCCGAAATAACGCTGTTGAACATCGAGAATTTCAAGGAAAAATTATATCAAGGTTTGGATTTTGATTTTTATGAAAACGAGAATTTGATAGGCCATGGCGTTGTTGTCAAAGTAACTCACCCCTGAATAACCAAAAGGACTGCAAGGAATTCAAGAATCTTTTTTTATTAATCGCAAAACACATAAGGATTGGCCTTATCCGTCTTCTTTCCGGTTTTGAAAACCGTATGATTTTGCACTTTTTTTCCGGCCAAAACATCGTTTAAAAAGTTCAAAATATAAAATTGATCCTTTTCAAAAAGTGTTCCGCTGTATTCGTGACCGCCACCGCAAAACGTGTACAACGAAGCAGATTCGTTCAATGATAACGCGTGATTGTAAATCGAATGTGACCCAAAAAGCATCAGCCAATTGCTTGCATTTGTCTTGCAAAAATGATGCGCTGCAGTTCCAAAAGGTACAGTAACATCTGCACTTCCATGGAAAAACAACATCGGAATTACATTTTTCTTCGTAATCAAATTCAAATCCATAATCGCTCCCGCACCAGAAACCAATCCGGCATATTTAAAGTCTTTCGGAAGCGTATTTTTATACAAATTCATCGTTTTAAAATCCCAAAAAGTGCCGTGCAAAACCGTTTCAGCTCCGGCACTTGACCCCGAAACAAAGATTTTATCCACATCAATGTTATGCTTTTTGCTGTTTTTTATAAAGTAAGAAGTCGCCAGCCACAAGTCATTTGCTCCAAACTGAAATGATTTTATTTTATTCGGAAGCGCACCGTCACAGCCAAAGTTTTTTCCCTTTGCATACAAAGTATAAGTGATCGTGGCAGAAGCAAATCCGTTGTTTGCTAGATATTTACAAAAACTATGACCTGATTCTCTTTGTCCACCAGAAAAACCACCACCGTGAACATAAATCATCAACGGAAGTTTGGTTTTTGAAGCTGTTTCTGGTTCAAATAAATCCAAATCCAATTTTAAAGTGTCATTTTGGAAATAAGTAATTGTGCTCATTTTTTGCGCATTGGCAAAAGCGGAAACAAGCAAAATTGCCAGAAGTAGCATTTTTTTCATAGTAGATTTGGGTTAACTATTTATAAGTATCTATTTACAAATTTAAGAATTTTTCGATACAATCGAATCTAAAATCATAGTTGCATGCACTCTCGAGTTTTCAATAAACCATTTGTGCGTTTCCATTCCACCACAAATTACGCCAGCCAAATAAAGGCCTTGCACATTGGTTTCCATCGTTTCCGGATTATATTGTGGTACTTTTTTGGCGTCTTCAGATAGTTGGATTCCCATTTTTGAAAGAAATTCTAAATCAGGACGATATCCAGTCAAAGCCAAAACAAAATCATTTTCCAGCGTAATTTTGCCTTCAGGCGTATTGATTTCCACTTCATTTTCTCGCACTTCGCAAAGTGTAGATTCAAAATAAGCTTTGATACTTCCTTCAGCAATCCGATTTTCAATGTCGGGTTTTGCCCAATATTTCACTCGGTTATTGATTTCATTTTTTCGGATGACCATCGTTACATCGGCACCTTTTCGGTAACATTCTAAAGCAGCGTCAACCGACGAATTATTGGCGCCAACAACCAAAATCTTGCGAAAAGCATATTCGTGGGCTTCCTTGTAATAATGTCTTACTTTTGGCAAATCTTCGCCAGGAATGTCCATATAAAGCGGAATGTCATAAAATCCGGTTGTGATAATTACATTGGAACTTATGTAGCTTTTTTTGTCCGTAATTATTGAAAATTCGCCATTTTCTTCTTTGGAAACACTTTCCACTTTTTCGAATAAATTAATATTGAAATTAAAATAACGGTGAATATTTCGGTAGTATTCCAGCGCGTCTTGTCGTCCCGGTTTTGGAGTCAAACAATTAAACGGAATGTCGCCAATTTCAAGACGTTCAGCTGTTGAAAAAAAAGTCATGTACAGCGGATAATTGAAAATGCTATTGACCAAAGCGCCTTTTTCAATAATCAAATAATTGAGTTTTTTCTTCTGAGCTTCAATCGCGCAAGCCAAGCCAATTGGCCCACCGCCGACAATTATTAAATCATATTTCATAGTTGAAATGTACCGCAGATTCAAAGATTTTTATTTTTTGAAAAGTAAAATCCAAGTTTAGGTTTCCAAAAAAATCAGATAATCTGCGGTGAATTATTTATTATTTATTTCCAGTTTTTAAACGGATTATTGCTCAAGTAAGCGTTGTAATATCGTTCGTCATTAGTAACTTCTTGCCCAAGCCATTTTGGTTTTTCAAAAGCTTCATCTTCTGATTTAAGTTCAATTTCTGCTACAACCAAACCTTCGTTGTCACCAAAAAATTCATCAACTTCATAAGTGTGGTTTCCAATTTCAACTTCATATCTGATTTTATCAATCACGCCATTTTCGCACAACTGAATTAAATTTTTAGCTTCCGACAATGAGATTTCGGTTTCCCATTCAAAACGGGTCATTCCAGTTTCATTTCCCTTTCCTTTGATGGTTAAGAATCCGCTTTCACCCTTGACTCTCACTCGAACCGTTCGTTCTGGATTACTGTTTAAATAGCCTTGTGCAATTTGGTTTTTATGTGAGGCTTGAGATTTAAAATCTTCGGAATTAACCAAAAATTTTCGTTCGATTTCGAGCATATTATGATATTTTTACCACACGAAGTTACTGATAAATGTTCGCCAATTTGTATTTTTACAGTTAAAGCTTAGCTTAAACCCCTATGAAATTTAAAAAATCAAAGCCTCAAATCACAATTACCTCTTTCTTAAGTCATTATTTTGACGAGGCCCAACTTTGGACACAAACGCAAGACGAAATCGAGCTTTTGGTGCAGTTGGTTAGTATCATACGGCCGAAAAACGCGAAATTAACAGCCAGAATTGACATATATGAACTCTTAGATTTTCTTAAAAAACATGACTTTATTAGATTACAATTTTCGTATTACATAAAACATTTACTGCATCACAAAGAGTTCAATAAATTCTTGTCAGATGCGGGAATTCTTCAAGATGTTGATTTTATTTTTGAAGTGAGAAAGCGCCTTTTTGCCAAATTTCTCCCGTTTCAACCCAATAAAGAATCGCTAGAATATGTCTTGAACCAAGTTTTTTACTTGAACACAGATTCGATTTGGGTCAATAAAATTCCGATAGATCAAATCGAAGAATTGTATGATTTGCTTTTATTCGGAACCATTTATGATTCAGTTGAAGAAGATTCTCCTTTGTCAGAATTATTGCTTTCAATGAGCATCATCACGCAACGAATTTCTGGTCGTGCAATGGAAACCGCAGTAATTAAGATGGTTCCAGAGTATGATAATCTTGAAAGTCCGTTCGCCGCATTTGAAAAAGAATTGCACCAAATCGATGAAAATATACGTGGTGTTGACCGTGATCATTTTATTTCTTCGGCAGATTTATATTATAAACAGCTTTTGATTTTGCATAAACAGTGCATTGATTTCGTTGAAAAAGCATTTGCAAATACTTCAAAATACGGAATTTCATTGCGTGTAAATCAAAACTTGCTCCGAATCAGACAGCAATTGCACCGACTGAAAGTTTTGATGCCATTGTTAGTTGTTGATTTTGAAGAAAACAAAAAAAATAACGGAATCCAGCTGGCTTTAAAGCTGATAAAATACAATTGTTATAAGAATGACGTGCGCGGTTTGATCAGCGAAAGCACGCAACTTTTATCGTATGAAGTTACGCAACACACTGCAAAAACGGGTGAAAAATACATCACAGAAAGCAAGTCAGAATATTTCAAAATGTTCAAGGCGGCGTTGGGCGGAGGCTTGATCGTTGGGATTTTGTGCATCATAAAAGTGCTTTTAGGGAAAGTCGAAACCAGCGATTTTGGACACGCGTTTTTATACAGCATGAATTATTCGCTCGGATTTATTGCAATTTATCTTTGCGGTTTTACTTTGGCCACAAAACAGCCTGCGATGACGGCTTCGGCTTTGATCAGCGCACTAGAAAAAGGTATGAAAAAACAAGGAAATCCGTCGGAAAAGCACAATGCTTTTGCGGTTTTATTTGCCAGAGTTTTTCGCTCGCAATTTATCGCTTTTGTGGGTAACGTGATTATGGCGTTTCCGGTTTCTCTACTCGGAATTTGGCTGATTGATTATGCTTTAGAATATAACATTGCTGCTTCAAAATGGACAAAATTATTGACCGATTTGAGTCCGATTCTTTCGCCTGCGATTTTTCACGCGGCCATTGCCGGAGTCTTCCTTTTCTTATCCGGAATTATCTCGGGAAGTATTGCAAATAGAGACAAACACGGCCACGTTTATTATAGAATTCAAGAGCATCCGCTATTGAAGAAGAGTTTTGGAAGAGTAAAAACCAAGAAATTTGCTGACTTATACGAAAAGAAATGGGCCGGCGTGATTTCTAACTTTTGGTTCGGAGTTTTTATGGGTTCGACCGCTTCCATTGGCTTATTTTTCGGATTAAATTTAGATATCCGACACATCACTTTTGCTTCCGGGAATATGGCGCTCGGTCTTTATGGCGGTGATTGGATGGCCTCTTTGGATTTAATTATTTGGAGCATAGTTGGAATCGGAGTCATTGGTTTGGTCAACTTCTTGGTCAGTTTTGCACTTTCTTTAGGTTTGGCTTTCCGTTCCAGAAATATCCCTTTGCTGGAAGTTCGCTTTATTGTTTCTTCAATTTGGAAACATTTCAAAAACAAGCCGATGAGTTTCTTTTTTCCTTCTGAAAGCAAGGTTAAAACAGAAACGGCGACAACGTATTTGGCTTCAGATTTAAAGAAATAATCAAAAGAATTTGATAGTAAAAAAGGCGGATTTGAATTACTTTTGAACTGAAAATCAGAACTACTTTTTCTGGGGAGATTATGCAGGAGATCAATCAAAATCGTAAAATTATTCACGTGGATATGGATGCTTTTTATGCATCTGTAGAACAAATGGACAATCCAGAATTGCGCGGAAAACCTGTGGCTGTTGGCGGTGGCGAGAATCGGGGCGTGGTTTCTGCAGCAAGTTATGAAGCGCGAAAATTTGGTGTAAGAAGTGCGATCAGCGGATATTTGGCCAAGAAAAATTGTCCCGATATTATTTTTGTGCGACCAAGATTTGAGCGCTACCGAGAAATTTCGGCACAGGTCCAAAAAATATTTTATGACTACACTGATTTGGTCGAGCCGCTTTCCCTTGACGAAGCATATCTGGATGTGACTGTCAATAAAAAAGGAAATCCGAGTGCGACTTTGATTGCTCAAGAAATTAGAAAAAGAATTTTGGATGAAGTGGGTTTAACAGCTTCTGCCGGAATTTCTGTCAATAAATTTATCGCAAAAGTAGCTTCGGATTTCAACAAACCAAACGGACAAAAAACGGTAAATCCGGATAATGTTTTGGAATTTTTGGAAGTACTTCCGATTCGGAAGTTTTATGGAGTTGGGAAAGTTACGACTGATAAAATGTATCATCTTGGCATTTTTACCGGAAAAGATTTGAAGGAGAAATCATTGGAATTTTTAGTAAAAAATTTCGGAAAATCAGGCGGATTTTATTACAATGTGGTTCGGGGAATTCACAACAGTCCGGTGCGATCTGAACGAATTGCAAAATCAGTTGGTGCCGAACATACTTTTGACGAAAACCTTACGTCAGAAATTTTTATGATGGAACGATTGGAATCTATTGCGGCAACGTTAGAACGAAGATTGAAAAAGCACAAGATTGCTGGAAAAACAGTTACATTAAAAATAAAATATAGCGATTTTACGGTTCAAACTCGCAGTAAAACAATGCCTTACTTTATTGCAGACAAAAGTCTGATTCTGGATGTGGCAAGCGAATTGCTTTACCAAGAAAAGATGAAAAATTCTGTTCGTTTGCTGGGATTATCCTTAGGGAATTTAAATACAGAAGTCAAAAAAACAGTTGTTGTGCAGTTAAAATTTGATTTTTAAAAACAATCAACAACAGTTAAACATCGCCAACTTTTTAAAAGCAGTTGTTATAATATTTATATTTGTTTAAAATTTATCAAATGTCTGATCTGGAATCATACGATAATGCGCTTGAAAAATTAGCCAAGATTGCGGAAGGAAATACGATGCCTTTACATTCTTGGGATTTTTATGCGGCCCATTTCGACAACTTAAAAGTATCGCTTTCTGACGCTGAAAGGCTCCAAGAGTTTGCGCAAACGAATCGTTGGCTTGGCAATTGGAATTTTTATGAAGCGTTGCAACAAGAAAAAACAATCGTGGTCACTGATGCGCAATTAACTATCGTTTTTGCTTCTAAAAATATCTTGAAAATGACTGGTTTTTCAAGCGAGGAAGTCGTTGGGAATTCTCCAAAAATGTTTCAGGGCGAAGCTACTTCAAAAGAAGATTTGAAAGAAATTAAAACTTTTATAAATTCCCAAAAACCTTTTGAAAAAACCATTTTAAACTATAAGAAAAATGGCGAAACTTACGATTGCAAGATCCAGGCATTTCCTGTTTTTAACTCAAAAAAACAGCTTGTGAATTTTGTGGCGTTTGAAAAAGTGGCTTGATTACAATTTATAATTTACGCTCAATAAAAATATTCTTGGCAAGATATAAGTAGTTCTTTCACTGATCAGATAATCAGAAAAAGAACTTGTCTTTTTTACGCTGTTATTCAAGAAATTTGTTGCCGAAACCTCAAATCCCCAAGGACTGTTTTTCGTTTGGTAAAACAGCGAAGCATTTGCAACTTGATAGCGATTGTCTTGGTTCAGGCTGTTTGAGTTTTTAAAATTTTCATAATCTGCTTTTAACGTCAGTGATTCAGTTATTGAATATTCCAACCTTGCTTCCAATTGATCGGTCTCAAAACTCGAAGAAGTCAATCCGGTGAATTCGCTAAAACCTTTTGAGTATTTTACACTTGCAAAGGGCCATTTTTTATAGGCGGTTTTTAGTTCCAAACCAATGTCTTGACTGTTTCTGTTGTTTTTCGTTGTCGTTTCATTTATTGTTTGGATGTATTTGAACCAGCTTAAATTGGCATTTATTCCGAGATTAAAACGGTAAATGTTTTTACTTGCGCGCCCAGAAAACCGCCAGTTTGTTTCGGGATTGTCTGTAATCGTTGGCATCGAATATTGGTTGATTCCCTGCAAGACGATTTCATTTCTGATCGTTTTTACTTTTTTATTGAAATTAGCCGAAGCGTTTATCATCAAGCCCCGATACATGCTAAATTTTGAATAATACAAATTAGCCGAATGAAAACGTTCGTTTCTTAAAAGTGCATTTCCCTTGAAAACAGAATTATAGCTTTCTAAAGTAAAGCGTTCTGCCAGCAAATCTGGATTTGGAAAATCGTTATTCAATTTGTACTTGAATTTTAAAGTTTCTGATTTATTGAACTCTAATTCGCTGTCCCATTGCGGTTCAAAAAGCATTTTTCTGAAAGAATTGTTGCTTTCAATTTGATTGGTTTTCAAGTCATACCAATGCAGATAGATTCCGGGTTTGTTCGTGATTTTTCCGATTTTAAACTTGTATTCAAAACCTGCGTAAGCATCATTTAATTGGTAATCCATATTGTTTCCAAAGCCGGATGAAGCGAAATCATTTATATTTCCGTCAGAAAGGAGCTGTTTTTCGGAAGTCTGCAAATTGGTTGCCCCAAAATTATTTCCAATAACAGAATATAAATGGTTGAAATTATTGATGATCCAATAATGCTTTAAAAGTGCGTCAATACTATTGCTTTTTATATTTTTAATTTGGCTTATATTATAAATTTCATCGTTTTGCAACGGAATAAATCCGGCTAAGAATTCGCTGTCCGTTAACCACGTGTTCGTCGGCTTATTGTTGTCAAAAGCGTGGTTTACAACGAAAGTTGCGGTATGATTTTTATTGATGGATTTGTGGTATTCCAAATATTCCTTGAAGGAAGAATTGTCTGCATTTTTGAAGGTTTCGAAGGTATTTGCGCCGACATTCGAAACCGAATTTATTGTGCTTCTGAAATCATTGTTGCTTCCTTGAAATTGAGCATTGTAATATAATTTCTCGTTTTTGTTTCGGGTATAATCTAATTTTATATTTCCCATCGCAAGCAATGACTTATTGCTGTCTTTCTGAAATTTATCTTCAAAAGCAATCGTTTCATTCTGAAGATATTGGTTGTGGATTTCCTCTTTTGAGAGCGTGAAAACTTTTGAAAACAATCCAAATCCGGAAACATTTAGTTTTTCAGAAAACTCGTGGCTGAAATTTAGCGCAGCAAACTGCGAGCGATTTTCGACAACATCGGTATTTTCGGTTGCGAAAGAATATAAATTTGACAACGATTTTCTACCTGAAAGAAAACTGCTCGCGCCACCTTCAAAACGCATCAAGTCTTGAAAAGTAAAAGCACTTTTGCCGATGTTATTTGCGTCTGCAATCAAGCCGAGATTGGTTTTTGGACTGTAATAAAACAAAGCTGCGTGGCCCAGATAAAAGCCATTATCATCATTTCCTGCCTCAATGCCAGCTTGGAGATCGCCAAAAATAAATTTCTTTTTGTCTTCTTTCAGCTTGACGTTCATGGCAAGATCTTCGCTGTCTGAAACCTGTTTCATGAACCCAACTTCGTTAAAATTGTCAATGACTTCAACTTTATCGATCGCGTCTGCAGGAATATTTTCTACGGCAAGTTTTGAACCGCCACCGAAAAATGATTTTCCTTCCACCAGCATTTTTGTTACTTTTTTACCTTGAACGGTAACGCCTCCGTTTTTATCAACTTCAACACCTGGAAGTTTTTCTAGTATTTCTTTCATCTTTCGCTCATTGCCTTTGGCGAAAGCCTTTACGTCATAGATCAGAGTGTCTTTTTTGACTACAATTGGTTTGTATTCATGGGTGATGATGACTTCTTTTAATGTTTCGCCGGTATTTTTCAAGACAAAATGATGCTCTGAAATAGTAGCGTCAGCCTCCAAAATAAAAGTGTCGTCATTATATCCGATGTAAGAAACGGCGAGTTCGTACCTTACATTTTTTTCTAAAACAAGATGGTATCTTCCTTTATTATCTGCAATGGCAAATTTGATGGAAGCGTTTTCCTGCAAGGGTTTTGCCATCACATTTGCAGATTCTAACGGAGAATTTAGGGTATCAGAAATGGTTCCGGTAATGGTTCGTTGGGAGAAAGCTGACGTTGCAAATAATAGAAATAAAAAAAGGTATTTTGGCATTTATTCTTAGGATATAATTCTTTAAATTGAGCACTTAGTTGCTTGAAGTTATTATTTGAAAAAATCATTTTGACATAATGTTATGCTAATCTTTATGCTTTTGTGTTATGTTGTGCTTTACTTTTTCGATTATCTCATGAAATTTATCTTCTGAAATAACGTCATCATCTTGTATTATGTTTTCTTTTTTTAAGTTGACCCTATTTGAGATATCATTATTTAGTTGAACTTTTGAAACTAAATAAGTTACCAATTTGTCTTGTAATTCCAGAATAAGACCAGGAAGTTTACTATATCCCTTAGGGCCAAAATTGAAAGGTATTTTCGGGCTATACCAAGCTATAACTTTAGAAATGGCACCCTTGTAATTTTTCGCTTCTAAAGTAGCTTTATAGCATAGGTAGTTATTTATCATTTTTGTTTCGTTACTCAATTTCCAATCATAATTTGATTCCAAACTAATATTAAAAGTTTTTCCTGAGTAATCTGTTTTTTTAATGATTTCATTTCCGTTGCTAAAATATTTGTCACTTCCTGCGAAAATTTTAGCAAATTTCGATTTTTTATCCTCTAAATCTAAACTTGGCAATAAATAAAAGTAAGATGTATTTTTGTTTATTTCTAATTGATATTCTAATCTGCTAATTGCATTATCAACACCATCAATCTCAAATTTTGTATTTGATGCTTTTTTTGCTATATCTAATAATTTATCGTTTGCAATCACTTGATAGTTTATGATTGCAGTTTGAGAATGTACATTGAAATTTATAGAAAAAAAGATGAGAAAAATTAATGTTTTCATATATAATTTATTTAAAAATGGCTACTAATTTAGTAGCCATTTGATTAATTTAACAAAGCATTCCACCACCCCCGTTGCAATCGTCGTAGGCTTGGTGCGCTAGATAATTAGCCATGTTATAATCTTCATAATCTAACATGTCATCCCAATATGCAAGAGCGTCAAGATACACATCAGCATATGTGTAAATTCCTTTGTCGTCTTCGGGAATGTTTTCTTCAGGACAGGCTTTCTCAACTTCGATAGTATTCGCCATTGAGCTTCCCATAAAAGCTACCATTGCGATAGCTGTAAACATAAATTTTTTCATAATTAATTATTACCTAAACGCAGAAAATTAAAATTATAGACGGTAAATTAATTTATTTCATTTTTGTCATGAACTTAATCAATGCTATTTTTGACTTTCTAAAAATGCTTTGTAATTATCTATGCTGATTTTGTCATATTCTGTTTCAGAAACAATCTCTAAATTTTTTAAACCTGAAATTTTTCTTATTTCCTTACTCAGTGTGATTTTTTTAGCGCCAAATACACCAACAGTTGTTTGAATTTCGAGTATCAATCCGGGTAAGCCTCCAAAACCATTTGGTCCATATTGAAATGGGATTTCTGGACAAAACCACGCTATAACAGGATGTTTAAATGTACCTCTTGGATTTGTAATTATTACTTCATTCGTTGCCTTGTAACAAACGAACTTATCTATTTTTTTTGTTTCTTCAGTAATTTGCCAGTTTTTTAAAGTTTCACTTTTTACGATATATTGACCTATGTTTTCAATTATGTACTCTTTATAAATAGAATCACTTTTAATTTTCGTATTTCCAAATATTGCTATCTTAGCCAGAATCGTAAAAGCGGTTTGTTGATCTGAGTACATTTTCGTTTTTTCAGTAAAAAAAGACTGGTTAGAATTAAATGATAATTCAAATTCAATTTCGTTGGCAACATTAAAAAAATTTGGATGCATTTCCAGCATCAATTTTTGTGAAGCGCTATCTTTTTTGTGAATGAGCTTAATGCCATATGTTACTACGCCAGAATTTATTTTCTGGGAGTAACTGTCAAAAAATAAAAATATTAATATATATAACGGCTTTATCATTGTGTGAATTTTATACAGTATTACTTAAAAGTAATTTTTTCTGCAATAAAATAATTTTTTTCGGATTTTGATGCCTCCAAAACCAATCCGGGTAATCCGTCCCAACCCATTGGTCCAAAATTAGATGGAATTTCTGGCGAGAACCACGCCGTAATATTCTGGATTATGTATTTTTAGTTTTGTAATTCAATGCACTGTCAATAGCAGTTGCTTTGTAACATTTATAATTATTCATCAAATGGTGTTGATCTAATTCAGAAATTAATTTTTTGAACGTTCAAAATCTTCTCTTGACCTTTTATAATCTTCAAGTATCTTAGCATTATATTCTTTGCTTGAAATCTTTGTTCCTTTTGAGGGTTTTTTTAATGCAATTGTTTTGTCTTTATCAATCGTCAGTTTAGTTAGCCCGTATACAAAATTTCGTCGTTGGTATTCGACTATCAATCCTGGAAGTTTTCCATATCCGGCAGGCCCAAAAGAATAAGGCAACGCTGGGCAATACCAAACTGTTACCGGAAAATTAAATGTGCCTTTCAGATTGGCCACGATATGTTCTGACGTGGCTTTATAACAGACATAATTGTCAATCACCTTTGTTTCAGATGTGAGTTTCCAATCGGTTTTTAAAGAATCTGTAATTAGGTATTCGTTGTCATCAGAAGTATAAATTTTTTCAAATGTAAAATTATTGGTATAAATTGGATTTTCAAAATCTACTAACGATAATGCAAAGTCGATATTTTCTGCAATTATTTGTTGTTTCAGACTAAAAAGTGACTCGCTGCCATTAAATTTAAGTAAAAATGTAAGTTTTGAAGAATTGTCCATTGCGTCGCTGTAAATGTCTTTTAAGATTTCTTGGCTTTGAAATAAGGAATCCTTGCCAATTATGGCGCGGTATTCTGCTGTTCCAGAATACTGAGAAAATGTAAGATTAGAGAAACAAATACACCAAAACAACAGGATTAATTTCATGGGATTAATATTATAATTTTATTTTGGGTTACACTAATTTCTGCTTTTTTTAAACTCACTAAACTTTTTTAATATTGCGTTTTAAAAAATCAAGATGATGAATGGAATAATGTGTTTTATTTTTTAAGCGTTTTGTCGCTATATTCTTTTTCTATAATTCTTTCGATTTCTTCCTTTGTGATAGTTTTTGCTTTTTTTAAAAAAGAAAAGTCAAATTTAAATTTAGAATTCGTATCAATTTTCTTTGCACCAAAAACAACATTTCTGACTTGAAGTTCTAAAATTAGGCCAGGTAAATTACCATATCCATTTGGTCCATTGTTGTAAGGCAATTTTGGACAATACCAAGCAGTAACTGGATGATTAAAGGTGTTTACCGAATTGATTACCTTATTTATATTGGTTGCTTTATAACATAAATATCCGTCGATTTCTTTTGTTTCATTAATAAGAATCCAATTGTCAATTTTGGCTTTTTTTTGATACAGATTTTGTCCGAAATTGAATACTTCCGAATAAATCGAATTGTCAAAATCATATACTTCACCTCCATAGCCACTAAAGGTTAAAGCTAAGTCATCGAGCATTTTATTGTCATCTGATTCTAACTTTTTCAAATTGAAAAAGCGGGAATTTTTTTTGCTTATAAATAATGCAAACAATAGTGACTCATCATTTTCAGTTGCATATTTTAGCGCATTTCGAAGGGTTTCATTTGTCATAAAGCTTCCTTCGATCACATTTATTTTTACTCCGTATTCAACATATATACTATTTTGCGAAAAAATGGAACTTGTTGTTAATAGTAAAATAATAATTATCTTTTGCATGTCTCCTTTTTAGTATTCCAGTTTAGAGATAAATTATATAGTGTTTAATGAAAATTACGCTACTAATAAGAAAAGCGGATATAATTGGTTAATCATTGTTTTTTGTCAACCTCTACTATTTCTTAATTCAGTAAATTTTTTCACCATCATGGATTCAAATGCCGCTTCATTTTCAAAATATGTCTTGGCCTCGGGTTTTTTAATCTCAAGCTTTTGATTTGGTTGAATTTCAGAAGCGTAGATTAAAATATTATTTGATGTTATACTTAAAATTACTCCAGGAAGTCCGTCGTAACCGCATGGTCCTAGTGACTTTGGGATTTCTGGACAAAACCAAGCTTCAATTGCCATTTCCTTTGCCGGAGAAAAAACGTTTGCTATAATTTTCTTTGTTCCATTTGCTTTAAAGCATTTGAAACCGCCGATTGTTTTTGATTCTGATGTAATAACCCAATTGTATTTTTCTTGACTGTTTTTTACCAAAAATGTATCTCCTTGAAAGTCTACTTTAAAAAAATCTTCGTTTGTCACCAAATCTTTATAATATGTTTTATTGCCCGAAACTTTTAAATGGGCCAGTTCATAGTACATATTTCCGTTCTCGCTCGGTGACTTAATAGATTCAAAAAGACTTTTATTTTTATTAAAAATCAGTTCCATTTCAATTTTTGGATAATTATCTTTATATAACTGCTGTATTTCTTTTTGCTCTGCAGATTGTGATAAGTTTTCAATAATCCCAATGTATTCGGCTTTGTATAAAATTCGAGTTGATAAATCTTGCTGACCTAGAGCAGATAAGCTTGTAAAGATGATAATATATATAAATTGTATCCTCATGTGTTTAGAAAAGGTAGCGACCAAAAAGATGGTCGCTAATTAATTAATTTGAAGTTGCCTCACAATTATTGTAAATAATTATCCAAGTTACCACATTTTCCCAAGCTGTAGTATACTCATGTAATACAATTAGGGCATTAGCTACTTTTACACAATCGGTTTTTTTGAAGTCGCCGAGTTCCTCTTGTGTTTTTAAAAAGCTTAATTCCTTTTCGTTATTTTCAATAGTATTCGCCATTGAGCTTCCCATAAAAGCTACCATTGCGATAGCTGTAAACATAAATTTTTTCATAAATGTAAAAGTTTTATTCTGAAATTTGCAGAAATGTTATTAAAATTGTTTTGTTGATCAACAAAACAAATAAATAAAACAATTTTGATTTAAAATAATTTCTGTGTTACGGAAAAACCACACATTTTTAAATCCATTTATTTTCTCTAGCAATTTTCAATAAATCTTCATCGTTTCCATTGAAATTTAATTTTTCTTTCAATTTCTTCTTTCGCTTTTCGATGGCGCTGTTTGAAAGATTAATATGTTCGCAAAGGTTTTTATTACGTATACCTTGCGCCAATAATTGCACTATCATCAGTTCAATTTCGTTGAGTTCTATCGTTTTATTTTTCATTTTTGTGCGTATAGTTTTATAAAGCACAAGTTTACTGTTATTTTTTAATGTTTATTACGTTTTTCCATAAATTAATAATAAATTTCTTTAAATATTATTAAAAAAATTATTTCTGCGTATGAATTTATTTTTTGCACAAAAAAAAGCCGAACAAAATGTCCGGCCTATAATTATATATTTTAAACTTTTTAATTTCTGCTTGAAAGCTTTGAAAGCAATCTTAAGAACTCGATGTATAACCAAACTAAAGTAATCATCAATCCCATCGCACCAAACCATTCCATGTATTTTGGTAGTCTTTTTTGAGCTCCTTTTTCGATTAAGTCAAAATCTAAGAACAAGTTCAAAGCGGCAATGATGATAACTACCACGCTGATTCCAACGCTCATTAAAGAATTTCCGTGGTGAACGGGAATAAAGCTTGTGAACATTGACAACAACCAAGAAATCAAGTAATAAGTTGCCACGGCCAAAGTCGCCGCAATGACGACTGATTTAAACTGCTCGTTTACTTTCACGATGTTATATTTATATAAACCAAAACATACCAAAAAAGTCACAAATGTTGCTCCCACGGCTTGGATCACGATTCCTGGATACATTGCTTCAAAAACGGCAGAAATTCCTCCGATAAATAGACCTTCAAATAACGCATAAGCCGGAGCCAAATACGTAGAAAGATGCGGTTTAAATGCAGAAACTAAAACCAAAATGAATCCGATAACCGCACCACCAATTGCCAAAGGCATTGGATTTGTTCCGTTAAAAGCCATGTACCAAGTCAAAGATGCAGTCGCCAAAAGAAGCAAAAGCATAATGAAACTTTTGTTGATCGTTCCAGAAACAGTCATTTCTTGATCATAAGTAATCAAGGTAGAATCTTGCTGTGCAGCATACGTTGTCGGTTTGCTGAAATTCTTATTTCCTAAAAAAGGATTGTTTGATTTAAAATTCATTTTGTATGTATTTTATTATTTGTTCAAATATAATTTTTCTTTTGATGTAATCCCAAAAATCATGCTACAAAAAAAAATCCGCCAGAATTTCTGACGGATTTTTTTATTATTTAAGTTTGAAATTACTCTATTTCAGAAACTCTCAAAGTGTTTACCATTCCTTTGTCAACTACTGGCATTGCTGCAAGATTGATCAAGAAATCACCTTTATCCACATATCCTTTTTCTCTTGCAATTTCGTTCACGTCAGTCACAGTGTCATCCGTGCTCACAAATTTGTCGTAGAAATAAGAATTAACTCCCCAAAGAAGGCTCAACTGCGTCAAGATTCTTCTGTTTGAAGTAAATACCAAGATGTGTGATTGCGGTCTCCAAGCCGAAATTTGGAAAGCAGTATAACCGCTGTTTGTCAATGTACAGATCGCTTTTGCCTTAATTACGTTTGCCATCAAAGCGGCGTGGTGACAGATTGATTTTGTGATAAAACGTTTCGTTCTCACTTGTGGCGTATTTTGCGGTACTTGAATTAGCGGAGAATCTTCCACAGCTTCAATGATTTGCGTCATTTTTTCGATAACTTGAACTGGATAATTTCCAACCGAAGTTTCTCCTGAAAGCATAACTGCGTCAGCTCCGTCCATTACAGAATTGGCAACGTCATTCACTTCCGCACGTGTTGGCGTCAAGCTTGTGATCATTGTTTCCATCATTTGAGTTGCGATAATTACCGGAATTCTAGCCGTTTTTGCTCTTTGAACCAATTTCTTTTGGATCAACGGAACCTCTTGTGCTGGAATTTCAACACCAAGATCTCCACGAGCAACCATTAAACCGTCACAGAAAGCTACGATTTTATCGATGTTTTCAACACCTTCTGGTTTTTCGATTTTAGCAATAATTGGAATTTTATAGCTTGAATTAGCAGAAATCAAATCTTGCAATTCCATTAAATCTTCAGCATTTCTTACGAAAGAAAGTGCGATCCAATCTACTTGGTTTTCAATTGCAAAAAGTGCATCTCTGATATCTTTTTCGGTCAAAGCCGGAAGCGAAACTTTTGTATTTGGCAAGTTTACCCCTTTTTTAGATTTCAAAGGTCCGCCTTGAACAACTCTACAAACTACTTCAGAAGTTCCGTTTGTTTCAAGCGCTTCGAACATCAATTTACCATCGTCAAGAAGGATTTTTTCACCCGGTTTCACGTCAGCAGGAAATTGCTTGTAGTTCATATAAACTCTTTCCGCAGTTCCAGGAACGTCGTCTGCAGTCTGAAAAGTAATGATATCGCCAGGAGCAACTACCACATCTTCTTTCATAACTCCAACACGAAGTTTTGGCCCTTGCAAATCGGCAAGAATAGCCGTGTTGTATCCAAATTCGTCATTCAGCTCACGAATCATATCGATTCTAGCCTTCACATCTGTGTAATCTGCGTGAGAAAAGTTAATCCTAAATACATTTACTCCAGCGTCAATCATGTCTTTTAAAACAGGTTTAGTACTGCAAGCTGGTCCTAATGTAGCTACGATTTTCGTCTTTTTGTTTGTCAACATTTATTAGAAAATTAAATTGTTTTTCGATTTTATAGTTTCCGGATTTACTTCATAAACGGTTGAAATCCAGTCAATATTATTTAGTTTTTGTAAAATTCCGTCCATTTTGTAAGTACTGCAGTTGTTTTCTATTTTCAAGAAATAATCCACTTTTTTCAATTCAGGAAGAAGATATACCTTATTATTAATCTCTACATTTTCATCCAAGAAAAGGTTTTGTTCCAAACTTCTCTTTCTGACGATAATTTCATTTTTATTTTGGATTAAAGTCCAATTGATGTCTTTTGAAACATCTTCAAAACTGAATTTGACAAACATAGCTTCTCCATCTTTGGTTTTTACACCAATTTCATCATTGCTTCTGCTTAAAATAATAGGTAATTGCTGATTGATGAAGTAGGCCAGCCTAAAGTCTTCCAATGAAGTATGAATTGCGATTAGTTCATAATCAACTTCATCAAATTCGTCAAGACTTAACTTATGGATGCCCATATTGAAATTAAATAAGTCGTAAATATACTTAAAATTATTGGTGAATACCGCAAGAAAAGTGTATCTTAACTGTAATTTATCAACGAAAACGATATAGTTTTAGATTATTTACAATATCTTGATGTGGAAATATCTTAGAAAAATAAAATTATGAATTTGGAGTCGTTCTTTTTTGTAACTTAAAGACGGAGAACTTAAAATCAATTACAAAAAAAGCAGGCTTTCACCTGCTTACTTATTATCAATCTTCTGCTGAAAAGCAAAATACGCTCTTTTGCTTGCAATTTCTTCTGCTTTCTTTTTTGAAGTAGCTCTTGCCTTGGCAATCACTTTTTTGTCGATGCTTAATTTTACGCCAAAGAAACGCTCGCCGCTGATGCCGTTGTCTTCATAGACATCATAATGAAAAACCTTCTTTTCTTTTTGGCACCATTCGATCAAAAGGCTTTTGTAACTGATTACTTTTCCTTCTAATTTGGCAATGTCAACATACGGCGTAATGACTCTTTTTCTAATGAATTTCTCGCAATAAGGATAACCTCGGTCCAGATAAATGGCTCCCACCAAAGCTTCAAAGATATTTCCGTGGATGTTTTCTCCAAAGTGCTGCACCGGAACCTTACTTTCAATAAATCGGATCAAATCTAAATCTCTTCCCAATTCATTTAAATGCTCACGGCTCACAATTTTAGAGCGCATTTTTGTCAAATAACCTTCATCCCCAGACGGAACTTCGTTGAAAAGATAAGCAGCAATGACAGAACTTAACATCGCATCTCCCAAAAATTCTAACCGCTCATAATTCACGGCATGCCCGTTTGAATCAAGCTTATTTGAAGAGCGATGTGTGAACGCTCTTCGGTAACATTCTAGGTTTAAAGGCTTAAATCCTAGTATTTTTTGGATATCAGTAAAAAAAATCCCGTCTTCTGGAGAACGGGAATTTGAAAATATTTTTCTGATTATACTCATACGAATATTAAAGGTCTAATTTTTTAACCAAAACACAAGCGTTGTGTCCGCCAAAACCAAAAGTATTGCTCATCACCACATTCATGTCTCTTTTTTGAGCCTTGTTGAACGTGAAGTTTAATTTAGAGTCGATATTTTCGTCATCCGTAAAGTGGTTGATTGTTGGAGGAACAATTCCGTGCTTAATTGATAAAATACAAGAAATTGTTTCAATAGCTCCCGCAGCACCAAGCAAGTGGCCTGTCATAGACTTTGTTGAATTCAAGTTCAATTTATAAGCGTGCTCGCCAAAAACGTGTTGGATTGCTTTTGATTCAGCAATGTCACCAAGTGGTGTTGAAGTTCCGTGCATGTTCACACCATCAACATCTTGTGGACTTAAGCCTGCATCTCTTAAGCAATAATTCATTACGTTTTTCGCTCCCAAACCTTCTGGATGTGGAGCTGTAATGTGATGCGCATCAGCAGACATTCCGCCACCGCCAATTTCACAATAAATTGTCGCGCCACGTGCAATCGCGTGTTCGTATTCTTCAAGAACTAAAGCTCCGGCACCTTCGCCAAGCACAAAACCTTCACGGTCTTTATCCATTGGTCTTGAAGCTGTTTTTGGATCATCATTTCTTGTTGATAAAGCGTGCATTGCGTTAAAACCACCCATTCCGGCGATAGTAACTGCAGCTTCAGAACCACCTGTGATCATAACGTCAGCGTGGTTTAATCTGATATAATTGAAAGCATCGATCATTGCATTTGTTGAAGACGCACACGCAGAAACTGTCGTGAAATTTGGTCCTCTGAAGCCATATTTAATTGAAATATGTCCGCCAGCAATGTCAGCAATCATTTTTGGAATAAAGAAAGGATTGAATTTTGGAACACCGTTTCCGTTTGTGAAATCCATTACTTCTTGTTGGAAAGTTTCAAGGCCTCCGATTCCAGAACCCCAGATAACTCCAACTCTATCTTTATCTAATTTGTCTAAATTGAAATTCGCATCTTTAACTGCCTCGTCAGATGAAACCACGGCATATTGCGCATAGCGGTCCATTTTTCGGGCTTCTTTTCTATCTATAAAATCTACTACATTAAAGTTTTTCAGCTCGCATGCAAATTTAGTTTTGAAATGAGTAGTATCAAAATAAGTTATCGGCGCAGCACCACTAACACCGTTGATCAGACCGTTCCAGTAATCTTGAACGTTGTTTCCAATCGGCGTCAAAGCACCTAAACCAGTTACTACAACTCTTCTTAATTTCATACTTAAAATTTTATAGTTATAAATTTATATAAAAAATACCCATGCTTTCTTCTTAGTCATAAAAAAGAGACAGGGGTATGGCATAATTGTATCTTAATGATTGAGAGCAATCAAATTCTTCTTTTTAAAAAATAATAACTCCCGTGAACTCAAAGGAATGCACGGGATGTTATTGTTATTATTTTTTTGCTTCTTCTATGTAAGAAATTGCTTGACCTACAGTAGCAATGTTTTCAGCTTGGTCGTCTGGAATTTGAATATCAAATTCTTTTTCGAATTCCATAATAAGCTCAACAGTGTCTAATGAATCAGCTCCTAAATCGTTTGTGAAGCTAGCTTCTGTTACAACTTCGTTTTCGTCAACACCTAATTTGTCTACGATAATCGCTTTTACTCTTGATGCAATGTCTGACATAATCTTTTAATTTTTGAATTTAATTGTTGGCAAAAATAAAAAACTTTATTTTAAAACCACGTTTTAGTTGATAAATGTGAGTACTAATTTAAAAAAAATATTTCACAAAGGCTCCCAAATTCTATTTATTATCATTTATTATTCTTTTTTTTGTGCTGTCGTAAAAAAGACCAAAATGAAAAAAATCATACTGTTTGCTTCGGGTTCGGGTTCAAATGCAGCTAATATCATCAACTATTTTCAGGCCAAAAAGACGGCTGAAGTGGTGGCAGTTTTTTCTAACAATCCAAATGCAAAAGTGCTTGAGAAAGCATCAAATCTTCAAGTTGAGACCTATGTTTTCACAAAAGAAGAGCTAAATTCGGGTCAGGTTTTGCAAAAAACAAACGAATTTCAACCTGATTTAATCGTCTTGGCAGGTTTTTTATGGAAGTTTCCAGACGACATCGTCGCGGCTTATCCAAACAAGATAATTAACATTCATCCGGCACTTTTGCCTAAATATGGTGGCAAAGGAATGTATGGAATGAATGTTCACAGAACGGTTCTTGAAAACAAAGATTCGCGTTCTGGCATCAGCATCCATTTTGTCAATGAAAATTATGACGAAGGCGCAATGATTTTCCAGGCAGATGTTTTGGTAAGCGATTGCCAAACCGCTGAAGAAATTGCTGTAAAAGTCCAGGAATTAGAACATATTCACTTTCCTGAAGTTATTGAGAAAATTTTAAAATAGACTCCTTAGATTTGCGTAGATTTTTAGACAACTTAGACTTCTTGCATTGTCTAAAAATATATCAGCCTAACAAATCTTGTAGTCTAAATTTCTAAAAAATCTAACTAATCTAAAAAAATGTCCCACCAAGTTCACATATACACAGACGGCGCTGCGAAAGGAAATCCTGGTCAGGGTGGATACGGCGTTGTGATGGAATTAGTTGGGTCGCCTTATAAAAAGGAGTTTTATGAAGGTTTTCGGCTGACTACAAATAATAGGATGGAACTTCTGGCCGTAATCATAGGTTTAGAAAAATTAAAAACATCTGGAACCAAAGTTTTAGTAGTTTCTGATTCTAAATATGTGGTCGATTCTGTCAGCAAAGGCTGGGTTTTTGGTTGGGAAAAGAAAGCCTATAAAGACAAAAAGAATTCTGATTTATGGAAACGCTTCTTGATTATTTACCGGCAACATAAGGTAGATTTCAAATGGATAAAAGGCCATAATAATCATCCGCAGAACGAACGTTGCGATCAATTGGCCGTTTTTGCGTCGTCACAACCCAATTTGGCGATTGATAAATGGTATGAAGAAATAGGGTCGAAACAGGTTTAGTTTCTTCCTAAAAAGTTTCCAACATCCGTTGTCCATTCTTCTTTATATTTTTTCAAGTAATTCTCGTGGCCCGCTTTTGGATATGTTTTTAGATCTTTTTCTCCGAGAAGATTTTCATAAATCATATCAATTTCTTCACGACTTACCCGATTGTCTTTTTCTCCATAAAGTAGTAATGTGGGACAAGTTATTTTTTTAGCATATTCAATTGGTTCGTGTCCGAATGCCCAAAATCCGTTTTGTGTGCCACCCCAAAACAGAAGCAAGCCAGCCATTGGAAAAGCTGGGACATTCATGTTTGAAAATCGCTTTGCGGTTGTCTGATACATCGTGCCAAACGGACATTCCAATATAATTCCTTTCGGATTTAATTGATAATCATTTTCGGCCTTCATAATTGCAACGGCTCCCATCGAAGTTCCAAAAAGGAATAGGTCTTCAGAAGTATTTTTCTTCAAATAGTCAAAAACGGTTTTCACTTCTTCTGCTTCCTTAAAACCAATTGTTGTCTGGTTTCCTTCGGAATTTCCGCTTCCCATAAAATCGACCAAGAATGTGCTGTAACCCAATTTTAGAAATTCATCAGATTTGTCTAACATCGAAGATTTATTGCCGTTATAACCATGAAATAAGACTACAGTTCCTTTTGAATTACCTTTTTTGATGCTCCAGCATTCGATTTCTTTATTGCTTCTTAAGAATACTTTTTCAAATTTTTGGGAGGGAAAGCTCGTGTTGATCGGCTTTGGATTATTAACTCCAAATAAAATTGTTTTTACTTTTTCTGACGTAGAAAGCTGATTTGAACTTTTGGTTTTTACAGAATTTTCGTCTGCAAAATGCGTCAATTTATAGGCGTGAAAAAAAGCGATTATATTCATAAACAAAAAAAGACTGCCGAAAGAAATCAGCAATCTTCTCTTAATTTTTTTTGCTTTGGATTTCGCCATATTAACTCGGAATCACTTCCACCAAAATCTCATTTCCGGCTTTGTCAAAATAGGTACACGTCATGTGTTTTGTCTTTACAATCCATTTTTCGATGCCTGATTTTGCACAGTCTTGGCAAAAAGTCATGTAATCTGTGCCTCCTTTTTGATGTGATTTTAGGTCAGAAATAAATTGGTCTTTGTTTGCGTTTGTGGCAATTTCCATAGGGTCATATTTCCCTTCAGATTGCGTTTTGAAATCATTTGCTCCAAAATAAACCGAATGGCTGTCGTTGACAAAAGTTTCGAAAGAAATCACGCCAAGCTTTATTAAATCTTGCATGTAATTTGGAAAATCTGCGCCACTTTTTACTTTTGAATGTGCGGCATGTATTTGTTTTACTGTAAACATTTTAAATTTTTTAAGGATTTACATTTATTTCTTGACAATAATTTTTTGAGTAAAATTATTTTTTTCAGCCGTAAAGTTTACTAAATAAATTCCGTCGGTCAAATCGCTCAGGTCAAAATTATTTTCTGCCAACGAAGAAATTTCTTTTACCAACCTGCCAAGATTGTCATAAACTGAAATGTGCTGCATGTTTAAATCGTTATTCTTGATATAAATTTTTCCATTCGTAGGGTTTGGATATAATGCAAAATCTTGCTTTGGATTAAAATCTGATTTTGATAAAAAAGCAAGCGTTTCTGAGTCTGTGACTGAGAAATAATCGCAAGCGGTGTTTGAAATCGAATTATGGATAGTAACGATAAGTGTGTAATTTGAATAAGCAAAATTCATTGGAATAAAAATATCGTGATGAAAAGTCAATACTGGCAGCGTATTATTAAACCAATAGCAAACTGATAGTGTAATCACATTTTGATTGATTGTGTAAGAATCAGACAAATATCCAGCGCCACTAAATGAAGTCGTGTTTAAGCTAACATTCAAGCCATTGGAAACTGGCGAAGCGTTCATGCTTGTTATAACAATTGATTGCGCGGTAGATTTAGATACAGAAAACGCAACCATAAAAAAGAGTAATAATGTTTTCATGTGTTTGATTATTAGGTAGTTAATTTGATTCAAAGATCGTAAAAATATTCTGAAATATTTAATTAAAAATCAAATTAATTAGTGCTCAACTGTCACATTTTCAGCCTAATGTTGAAGTTTTTTTTAAACTGAAGCGATAAATTTCAAGATGCTAAAAACGACATTTGAGCGCGATCCTAACTATTTTATCTTTAAAAATCCTCGTAAAAACCAAGCTTAAAATCATAAAAACAAGACAGTGAGATATTTGTTGTTTAAAATTTAACACTAAATCAATCAATTGAAAAATAAAAAATTCTTAAATTCACGATTCAATAATTTGCATCTTCCCCCAAGATCTATTTAACCTTTAAAATCTACTGCTATGCCAATCAGTACGAAGATTACTATAGAAATTGGGGGAGAAACTCTTACCCGTTTTTCAAAATTGGTTATTAACCAAAAAGTGCAATCGCACCACCGTTTTTCGTTATTGCAACCGCTTCCAAAGGAATTTGTGAGCCAAGCCATTGACAAAGCGCAAAAATATGTGGGTCAAGAAATTAAGATTGTCATTGAGCCCACGGCAATGTCAACTGAATCACCATTACATTTTAACGGAATAATTACGGAAGCCCAGATGGTGAGAACTTCTGGAGCATCTGGAGGAATTATCATCAACGGTTTTAGCAATACGATTTTGATGGAAGGAACTCCAAATATTCGTTCGTTTACCGATCAATCGCTTTCAGATATTGTTAAAGAAGTTTCAAAAGCATACCCTGAAAAAAGCCTCAATTTGGCCGTGAGTGTTCAAAATGATTCAACTTTGCCTTACACCGTTCAATATAATGAAAGTGATTTTGCATTTGTCAGCAGAATGGCACAAAAGAAAGGTCATTGGTTTTATTATAATGGTGAAGAACTGATTTTTGGAAAACCGAAACCTAAAAATTTTACATTAGAATATGGTCGGACTTTGCATTCCTTTAACATAGAAATGCGTGCAAAATCACTTGGTTTTGAATATTTGGGCTATGATCCGTCCAACGGAGAAACTCAAAAAGCCAATTCGATGGAAGTCAATCTTTCTCCAGAAGGTTATTCGAAATCAATCTTTGAATCTTCGAAAAAATTATTTCCAAACAGTTCTACAATGCTTTATTCACATTCTCTTGAAGAAGGAAATTCAAGAACACATCTTGTGGATCGAGTGACAACTCAATTGCAGGCGAGAACGGCAGATCTTGTTACGGCAAAAGGCGATTCTGATGAAACAGGTTTGAGAATTGGCGATGTAATTACGATAAAAGAGCCATCTTTTTCATTGACAGGAAATATTTTAGACGGACTTCAAGAACAAAATTTTGGAAATTATACCATCACAGATATCATGCACGTTTGTGATGAATCAGGCACTTATCACAATAGTTTTGACGCCGTCCCTGAAAGTGTCTTGACGCCGCCTTATGGCAATGTTCATAGTTTTCCTATGGCAGAATCGCAACCCGCAACAGTTATTTCAAACGATGATCCTTCTGGTTTGGGCAGAATTCAGGTGGCATTTGCGTGGCAAGAAGCTTCCGGAAAAAACACACCTTGGATCAGAATGACAAATCCGCATTCTGGTGGCGGAAAAGGATTTTATTTCATTCCAGAAGTTGGCGAAGAAGTTTTAGTGGCTTTTGAAGGAGGGAATGCAGAAAAACCTTTTGTTCTGGGCGCGATGTACAATGGAGGCGCGTCGAGTGGATATGCCGCTTCAGAAAATTCGGTAAAAGCCATTCATACGCGTAGCGGTCACATTATAAAATTTACTGAAGACGAAAGCATAATCATAACTGATAAAAGCGGTAACGAAATAAAATTTGACACCGTTGGAAGCAACATCAACATCACAGCGCCAGAAACGGTGACGATCAACGCAAAAAATATTGTCATGAATGCTGCCGAAAGTATTTCGTCCAGCGCCGGCAAAAATATTTCTGCAACCGCAGGAAAAGATATTATTCAGTCAGCGTCGGGAGATATTATGGAAATGTCTGATAACAGAACAGAAATTGTTCAAAAAGACTACACCAGAAATGCAGCAACATCTTTTGAAACAGCAGAAGAAGTTTCAATGAATAGTACCAAAGAAAATATGATGATGCAAAGCGCAAAAACAGTGGCGTTTAACAGCGGTGAAAAATCAAATATCTTTTAACATTAAAATCTAAATTTATGGGAACATCTGTAAGTTTTGGAAAATACAGCCCGTCTGTTGTTGAGGATCTTGATTTTGATATCGAATTTTCTTTAGATGCAAGTCAAAATACGGTAGTTCCTTTGGGGATTTTGGATTTCAAAAATAATTATGAAAACCCATATTTTGCGTTCAATTATTCACTTTTGAAATCTCCGGTCGAAGAGTTGCATTTTCAGATAACAGATGAAAGCGGAAAGCCAATTTACAATATGGGTTATTTAGAGCCAATAATAATCACGGCTCCAAAGAAGGCGAAAATACAACAAGATGCAAAATCGAACGCGCCAGTTTTTAATTTGGAAAACCCGATAAAGTCTTGGAAATATGAATCTATTTTTAAGCCATACATCTTGACACAACCTGATTTTACGCAACCCGGATCCTATACAATTTATTGGGACGGATTTGATAATGATGAAGTTTTTGACAGTAAAAATTTTGACGGAAAAAGATTGATAGCAAAGATTACTGCGGTAAAAGGAAGTTCTCAAAAAAGTATAGAAATTGATTTTACAACAATTTATAACGAAGTAAAATGGGTGGATGTCAAAATCAATAAAAAAACCAAAAAGATTGATGTCGAGTTAAGAGTAAATTTAAAAGATGGTGGCGCAGAAGGCTTTGATATTGAAAATTATCACGAACCTCTTGACGATCCCAGAATGCCATCAAGACAAAGGCATCCGTCTGAAGGAATTCCAAAAGAATATCGAGATCGCATGAGATATCCGCCAATTATGTCGCCGACCAGAAGCTATCAGCAATTAGAACAGCTTGCCATCGAAGGATTAAATTATCATTGGGGAAGAAATAGCAATCATTTTATAGCAAAAAATGTTTTGATCGCTGAAGAACCTTATGAAATAAATGTAAACGCTGTCAATAGTAACGATGACGTGAAAGCAATTGACGATATTAGCTTAATTTATAATACAAACGGACCGTGGATGCGATCAGGAAATCCAGGAACCGTGGAAGGAATCGTGTCTGCAGTTGGTAATTTAGTTTCAAGGGAAGCAATTTGTTATAACGTTGGCTATTTAAAATATTCAAACGGATGGGGTTACAGGAGAGAAAGTCAAGAAGACTTGGAATTTAAAGACACCGCGGCGCACGAAATTGGGCACACCGTTTTAAAAGCTTACGGAGGAACAACATATTCTTATGGACACAAAGGAAGCGTGAATGTGGTTACTCAAAATAAGAAATCATCAGCGCCAACATTGCCACTACGCGGAGAAATCGATTTGATGCCTTATTTTAGAGAAAATGAGTTGGGTGGCGAAGGAAGTCAGCCAAATTATCACGCGCGAAGAGTTGCAGCAGAAAAAGACGTTTTGAGTCTATTGTGGCTAACAAAAATTAAAATTAGATGATAAAAAATAGCATTGCAATAGCGTCAATTTGTTTTGTTTTAGGAGCTTGTAATTCTAAAACTTATAACGGATATGTGTATGATCAAAAATCAAAATTACCGATTGAAAATGTTGAAGTAAATGATTTTTTGAACAACAAAAGCACAAAAACTGACAATAAAGGATATTTCAATTTAAAACACGAAGGAAAAATTTCAGGACAATTGCTTTTTAAAAAACAAGGATATGTCTCTGATACATTGGAAACTATCAGGATTCAAAGTGGTGAAAAACAGATAGAGCAATTTAAAGGCGACACCATTTTTATGTATGATGTCAACAATTCATTTCGGGATTCGATTAAAAGGTTAAATCAAGTGCAAAATTAATTTAAAGCTAAAAAACTATGGCGATTTTAAAAACTTCAAAAAATAGATCAGTGACTGTTTTAAGAAAATATACGGCCATTGCATCAAAAATAACGAAAACCTCAGAATCAATAAATGTTGATTCCACAAAAGAAAATTTGATGATGAATTGCATCAAAAAAATCACGGCACACGGAGGCAAAGAAAAATAACGTGAATTAAAATTTAATTGATGATAGTTGGTCCAAAAAAAAGTTTGTACAAAGAAAATATTTTGCGATTCAATACAAACGAATTTAAAAAGAAATACAAGGTTGAAGTTGTTTTTGAAGAAACTATTTATGATAGAACCCGAATTGTTTATGAGGTTTCTGTAGAAAATTTAGAAGTCATTGCTTCAGGAAATTATTTGTGTTATGTGGTTATGAATAATTTTTTAATCAACAACAAAGAACCTGATTTAATCATGGAACAATTGGCTCATAAATGCAGAAAACCATATGAAACTTTAGTTCTGATAATATCTAAAAATGGAGAAATAATTGGTTTAAATAATCATCCTGATATTATTGAAAAGTGGAATGTTTTAAAGAAAAGGCTTGCAGTTGAATATTCAGGAAAAGAATTTGAGAAGTATGTTCAATTGACAGAAGATGCGATTATAAAACCTGAAATCTTCTTGTCAAAGTTGAAAAATGATATTTTTATTAGTCAATTTTTTTATCCGATATATGAAGAGGCTTTTATAGGTTTTGCAAAAAAAAATATAGAAAGTGCCAAGTTCTTTAATATCAATTATAAAATAAATATGTTGCTCTCAATTCAAGATGAAGGAGAACTCAATGAAGACGGAAACATGATTATCAAAAAGAGTATTGACAAGAATGAATATAATTTTCATCAAATGCCAATTGACTCATTTGACACAGAATATGTACTAAATAGTAAATCTGAAATTGTAAAAATCAAAGGAAAATTTGACAATCATAACAGACGATGTATTTTTAATATCATCGAAAAAATAAAATAAAAACGCTATGTCAGAAAAACATTTAGTTTGCCACGGAGCTTTATGTCAGTGCAATTTTGGTACCGCACCTGACAAGCTTATGGTAAAAACACATCAAAAAGAGTACATAAACGATTCTAGTGGAACTGAAAAGTTAATCGCCACAACCAAAGATATCGGACAAACTTTTGAAAAAAATAATTTTGGGTCTTGCTCAAAGATGAATAACAATCCGTGTAAAGTTCAGGTCACAGAATGGAAGGGATTTTATGAAAAGACTACTTTAGAACATTCGGGAAAAATTCTTTTAGAAGACTCAAAAGCCACTTGCGCCGTGGGAGGACCAGACTGTATAAAAATTACTTTTCACGGACAAGTTACACAAACTTCGAGCGCAAATGTATCAAATACAAAACCAGAAACCATGGAAACCCTCAATCCAATGGTGGCTGCATCAGAAATGAAAGAAGATAATTCACCAGATTATTATTAGATATGAGAGGAATATCGAGCATCAGCGGCACGGCAACTCCCTTGGTTGGGCAAGAAACTTTTTATGAAGTTTCAGGCTTATATCCAGGAACGGTTATCAGCGATTATAACAGCGTAAAATGGAAAGTTTTTCGAAAGTCAAACGGAGCCTGGGTCGAACTTCAAGGTACTTTAAAAACCGGAAAAAAAGTTTCGTTTAGCTTTCCGCAAAAATGGTATGGCCAAGAATTACTCATCGAAGCTTTTTTATCTAATCCAGAGAAAAAAGCGCCTCCGGGTATCATCATAAGACCAGTTTTAGGTCCAAAAAGCATTAAATCAATTGAAATCAGAGATGCCAACGGAAATCCGATTACGCAAAAACCAAAGTATGGTCAAGCGATAACGGCTCGGGTAACCACAGAAAACATGATGGGAGAAACCATTCAGTTAAGTTTGTGGGAACGCGACACTATTTCTTCAACCGGTCATGATCCAAATGGAAATACAAAACTCTGGAATGGATCTGTAAAAGTTACAGAATCAAATGGCATCGTAACACAGCGAATCATGCTGAGTCCCGCCATGATGCAAGAGGCAAATAAAAGTTGGTTCGAAGGCGGTGAGCACGAATATTATATGCTGGCTCAGGCAACAAATACGGCAACAAAATTTTCAGTAACTACACAAGTTAAGAATGAAATTGTTTTAAGTCCAAATGCTCCCGCGCCGGCATCCCAGACGCCTGCCCAGCAAACGGCAACGCCACCATTGCAAGCGCAAGCCCCGGTTCAAGTGCAAAACGGATTAGGAACTCCAGAAATGCCTGCAACAGGTCAAACGGCGGCAACGGTTCAAGAAAATCCAATTGAAACGGAAGAAGGTACTTGCCCAAGATGCAAAGTGCTTACAAAAGAAGAATTAAAACTAATTTTCAGTGGCGCTTCTGATACAACGATCGATGAGGTTGTAAGTGCTTTTAATGAAGTAAATGTGCAACTTGGGATCGATACTTGCCAAAAGAAGGCTCACTTTTTTGCCCAAATTAGGGAAGAATCGGGAACCACATTGACGCCTCACGAAGCAGAAAGTTTAAATTATTCCGTAAGGAGGTTAAAAGCTTCTGATTTTGTCAGCGGAACCGGTTGGGTGAGAGATGCCGTTGAAGGTGGTCATTACCAATCTGGAGTCAGCAAACGCGGACCTTTTCAGTATTTTAGAGATCATCCAGACGAGGCGTTACTTTATGGACGAAAAGATTTAGATCGTTATCTTGACGGCGGTATCCAAAGAGCAAATCAAGAAGCAATCGCAAATAGAGCTTATGCCAACAGAAATGGTAACGGAGACATTGCTTCTGGAGATGGCTGGAAATACAGAGGTCGAGGCCATATCCAACTTACTGGAAAAGACAAATATGACTTGGTAAACAATCGATTGACGGCAAAAGGTGTTGATTTAACCATCACTTCAACGAATGTAAATAATAATTCTGAAGGGATAAAAGCGTCAATGGCTTATTGGGATGCCAGCGGTTTGAATGAAAAATCAGCCGAAGGAAATGAAGATTCACACGTGAACGCAATCACCGCGATTATCAATCTGCATACCGATTCTTATGCGCACCGAAGAACACATTTTGGCAATACTTACAGACATTTTAGAGTTGCAGAATGTAGCAAAGATGAAAAAAAGGAAGAAGCGACGGTGGTCGAGCCGGGCGTTTGGCATGATCCTGTTGACAGCCCGCAACGAACCAAATACAATTCAAACGGAAACATCAAACCAGTGAGCGGCGCTTATGGCGACGTTCGAAATAGTTATACCAAATATCATTCGGGATTAGATTTATTCGCATTGCCCGGAACCACTGTTTATGCGTGTTTAAAAGGTAAAGTTGTTGAATCAACACCCGGAAATACGGCAGGGCAAACTATCAGAATTAAAATTGACAACGTAAAAGATTTGCTGACTCAAAAAGATGCCGTAAATTATAGTCTGGAGTTTAGCCAAGGAGAAGAAATGGGCATTGATATCGCTGAAACTGACGATGTCTATTTGATTTATATGCACTTGAGCCAGCGAGATGTTGAGGTTAATGAAACTGTTGAACCTGGCGATGCCATTGGACTTTCGGGAGTTTCTGGGACAATTGCCAATAATATTCCGAGTCCGCATTTGCACCTGGAAATTGCTACCGTGCAAAATGCATTTGGAACAGGAAAAACAAAACGCACAAATCCCGCAAGATTTATTAATTTGAATTCTTATGATACCACAGAACAAGATGATTCAGTCAAATTTAAATACCATCAAGATGGCACAAAAACCGCATGGAATCCGCCGTTGGCAGACCAATCTGCATTATAATGTGTTTGTAATTTTATTTTTTATCGCCATCAGCACAGCTTACTCGTGCACCGATAAAAAAGTCGAAGGAGCGATGATTGCTGAGCAAAAGCAAGAGCCAAATTTCTCTTTAATTGGAAGAAAATTGGAAGAATTATATGATTCAAAATATTCTTCTTCTGGGATGGATTTTTTGGTTTCTAAAAATTTAGCGAAGCAAACCAATTCAAAATCAGATGTTTTTGTAGATTTAGGCGGGCAATTGCTTGAAGGAACTGATGTGAGAATTATCACATTAAGAACTGCAGATTCAAAGAAAGCTTCGGGTGTTGATAATAAGCAAAATCGTTATTTATTCGTAGAAAAAAAAGGAGCTAAAGGTTTCGTGATTTCAGATACTTTAAATGTAAAAAAAGGCCAAGATTATTCTGTAAACACTTTTTTTGAGAACGGAAGAAAAGGAATTGCAGTCGGAAATTTTAATGAAGCTGAAGAATTTTTTGAAATTACCGCATTGTATGAAATTTCAAACGAAGGCAAAAAGAAGAAACTAGACCTAAATACGACTGTTCTCGATTGTCCGGTTCCGTTGGATTATATTCGCGAAGATGATTCTGGAAATTATCAATTCGGAGTTAAAAACCAGAGCGCTCATTCAAGATTTTGGAAAGAAAATTCAAGCGAAAGCCCAGCGCAAACCGGATTTTATGTTTTAGACGAAGCCACAATTGCACTAAAAGATAAAACCTTAAAAGTTACTGTTCTTGAAAAAAACGCCAAAAAGGTGGAAAACGCACAGCACTTTGACTTGCGAATTGAGGTTTCTGAAAAATCAGGAAAAGGCTTTGCGCCCAAATCAAATGCTGCCATCGTTCAATCTTTAGACGGAAGCTGTTCTGCCGACGGTTTTACTGATGTGGTTTCAAAAGACAATTATTTTACCATCGAGCAAACTTTCTGCAAAGATGCGCTTTACGTGAGCTCTTACACTACTTTTAAAGTGGTTGGCAACGATATTTTGCTCCATAAATACAGTGAAAGTTATACCGATCGAAATAATCCTGACAAAGAAATCAAAGATAAAATCTGGACGAACAAGGAATTTGGGCAAATAAAATTTGAAAATTTCAACTACAAAACTTCGATTAAAAGATAGTCTTCATTTTTAAGTAAGGGAAGAAATTTAATACGGAATTGTTATAATTTCTCCCTGTTTATCCAATAATTTCAACTGCGAATCTTTTTCGTCAAGCGTAATTTTATCATTTTGGCCGATGTGGTAAATGGCGTATTTTTTACTGAGAATTTTCAAGTCAACGTTTTTTTCTTTGGCATCCATCAAAAGCCAAATTGGGACAAATGCCCAATCTAAATCGGTTTGCGAAGCGATAGTTTCAGAATTCGTCGTGTCGCCCGAAAGAAATATTTTCTTGCCGTGCCAAGTTATTAAATAAGAATAATGCTTAAACGAAATCCCAAAAACAGTGTGATCAGTTTTAAAAGCCTTGATTGCAAAATCTGGAATGGTCTCGCTTAATTTTTCTAATTCTTCTATATTCCACGGATCAAATTTTTGACCGCTTAATTTCTTCAAAATTTTGCTGGAATAGTGATCCGCGTGGCGGTGCGTAAAAATGAAAATTGCATTCTCTTTTACATTTTCAATTTCTGACTTGTCATATTCCATATAATTGTGCGCGCCAGATTTATATGGAAAGTCGATGTAAAAGTTGGTCGTGCCGTCGGTCATAGACAAGCCACAGTTTCCGATAAATCTAATTTTTATTTCATTGGCTTGGCCAAAAGTGAAATTCGAAATTAAAATTAGAGCAAAATTCACTAATAAGAATCGCATTTTTTTGTAGCTGTACATATGTGAACAATTTAGATGAAGTTTCAAAGTAAATGCGAAATCTCTTGCTGTTCAAATGTTTGTGACGAAATGCTTGCTTTTTTGACCACTCGATAACAGTTTGTTTCTGAAAAACTAAGTTGCGTTATTTTTAATCTGTTTGTAATAAGTTTTCGACAACGGAATTTGCTTTTCACCAACTAAAAAACAAATCGTCGCGCTTTGGGAATTTCCGATAATTTCTTTAATGTTATTTGTGTTAACAAGATATGATCGATGGCATTTTTCTAGAAAAGGCGCTTGCTCGCAGACTTTTGAAAGTGTCTGCCGAAATGTTTTGGAAATAATTTTTGCATTTTTATCCACAAAACAGATTTCGATATAATTTTCAACCGCTTTTACGAATAGCAATTCTTGTTTTTCGAGCGTCAAGATTTCGTTTTTATTTTCTCCAATCAGCATAATTGAATTTTGCGAAAGTGGAACAATCTTTTCTCCGAACTTTTGCCTTAAATAAATCATCAATGGCGCAAAAACAGGAATCATCGCAATGACGATCGTCAACAGATACAGAAGATGGCTTTCTATCGTATAACTGCTTCCGTTTACCACCATTCTGTTATAAAAATAGAGAATCGTTCCGGAAAATATAAAAAAGACGATTGTAGAAAGGATTTCGTGGAAAACTCGCCAAACCTTTTTTGTTTTTAGATACCAAATGTTTTCGATACAGTTCTGAATTACGAACACAATAAAAATCAATATTCCAAAACCAGAAAGCAACAATAATTTATTATTAGATTTAAATTGGTCGGTATCAAAAGGCTCGAGAACAATAATGACGAACGATAAAAACAGACACAAGACCAAGCCAATCGCTATTTTGGACTTGATTGGATATGTGAAATGTATTTGTTTTTTTAAGGAAGTCAATTTGAGAGTGATTCGTTTTGTAAAACTAATAATAAATCAAATCAGATAAGAAGGAAATTCCACGAAAGTATATAAAACAAAAAATCCTGATATTTCTATCAGGATTAATTTTGCTCCCCTAACTGGTAGTTTCTCGAACCAAATGTACGATGATTTAAAGAAAATCTATGATTTAAAGGCCTTCGTGCCGGTATTGCCGTATAGCGAAATAATGAGTAGAAATCTCTAAAGCCCAGATTCTCCCGTGTAATAGCCTCCTATAATAACCTTGAACCGTAAGACTAGGAAGATAGAAACAGGTAGTTCAAACACGAGACTTATGAAAAGGCAGATGGAATAGCTGGAAGAAGTAAGATGTCCGAAAGCAGTCTAATCGACTAATGAAACCAGATAGAAGTAAGCGTATTTTGATTAATTGGCTTGATTAATTGAAAAACGGACAAGAATTCAGCTGCAAATGCTCAAGTTGAACAAGAAAAGTTAGTAAATCAATGAAAAGAATACATAAAAAGTTATTAAAAAAGCATAAAAGCGTCTTAGAAATGATAAATAATCATTGTGATTTATATGAGATTTATGACCAATTTCAAGTGACCGAAGAGGATATTAAATTTTGGCGCAAAACAATATCTGAATTTGATAAGTTATATCTGGAAGCTGTAGGATTGACAAGCATTCAAGAGCAATTTATCGAGGTTTTCCCAAAGAAGTTATTGAATGTATCTGCTACATGTAAAACAGTAAAAATTAGCAGACAAACCTACTATAGATGGCGAGACACATGTGACACATTTAGTGTCTTTTTACACGATGCGGTAGAAGGAATGAAAGATGATGTTGAAACAATCTTACTTCAGAAATTATTTATAGACAGAGATTCTAAAGCGTTATACTTTTTTATGAAAACTAAGATGAGAGATAGAGGCTACGGAGATAGCCCTATTTACATTACGAATAACCAACAGAATGTAAATGCAATTTCGTTTGATAAAGATTATTCCAAATACTCAATTGAAGAATTGGAAGCCGAAAAAGCTTTAGTTGAAGGTAAACTGCTTAAAAAAAATAAAACGTCAGATTGAAGTCCAGTGTATTACTTATTTTTACGCTCTACAATCAAACCAATTTCTGAAAAAGTAAATACCCGCTCTTCAAATATTGATTTCATTATTAACCAAACTTGATCAACCAATTTAAAACTTAGTTTTTTGCTAGCGTCGATTTCTATTAATTGACCCGTGAAGGTAATTCCGTTAATTTCTACAGAGTTAGTAGTGTGAAAAAGAATTGCGTTTGGAATTTCATAATGTTTAGTAATTTTTTCAGTTTTTTTATTTTGAAGATTTACTTCATTTCGAAATTCGTTCACATATTTTATTAAAGGAATTTTAGTCTGGGTTTCCAATATTACAGCATAATTATAATAATCCCACTCATCACTGATTTCTATGCTTTGGTTATTACCAATGTCTATATTTAATATTTGTGGCCGTGTTATAATTGTTTGAATGTTTAGTAGCAAATCCCCAATATGGATTTCTTTAGGAGTTTCCTCAAAGTCTTTTTCTCCTATTTCTCTTAGTTCAACAAGACCAATATTATACTCGCGTGCAAAATTAGTAGCATCTTTGGTAAATCCGCTTTTTGAAACTATAATACCTTTCTCGATTCGAGCATCATTAATAATACCTAATACTTTCATCACGGTATCTTTAGTTATTTTCGTCTTTAAGTGTTTGCATTCAATTGCAGTTCGAACCTGATGCACTCCGTTAGATTGCATAGTCAAAACGTCAATTTGATGAAAGTTACCTGATTTTCCCTGAACCTTACAGTCATTACCATAACCTACAACTGTAACTCCAAATTCTTTACCCAAAGTCTCATAGATGTATTTTGTTATGGCTTCGTATTCTTTCCAGTCAAGATTGTTTTGACGCATCTTTTGTAGTGTTTTTTTTTTCTTGATCAAATGTTGATAAATATTGTAAGTAACATTTAGCAGCTTTCGCCTACAGTTTTAGATTTTCATACCAATTTCAATTCCCTTTATTCGTTTGTAAAGGTCAGTTGCATAGTTATCAGTCATTCCAGAAATATAATCTAAAACGCCAAGTATCCGTTCATATTCTGGCTTACCATCATAATTAAAAGTTCTTGGTAATAATTTTAAAGCTTTTCTTTGAGATTGTGTTCTAATACTTTCAACTTCAAGGATAGGTGGAATGAAATGTGATAATAATTCGTACATAACATTATATCCAGCGTTTTCAATCTCAACAACATTTCTATCATTATAAATGTTTTCAGTAGAAAACGCTATAATTTTTTGTAAAGCATCACATTCATTTTTAATTGTATTGAAAATTGCTTTCTTAAAAGTTCCAGTTAAGAATTTATCTAAGTTATTTTCGTAAATTTCTTTGGCTCTCATCGTCAGAACATTAATTGCTTTGGCACGTAAATATGAAATTCGATCATTCCGGTCATCAATTTTAGCCAATTTACCTTCAATTTTTAATTTATCTATTCCTCCAATACAGGTAATTAAGTCGCTCAGCAATTTTACACAATGTGAGTGTTCGATTATTCCTAACCTATGTGAATCCTCCAAATCTATTATGTTGTAACATATATCATCAGCAGCTTCAACTAGCCAAACAAAAGGATGTCTTAAATAAATTAATGGAGTTGTATCATCTTTTATCATCCCAGTATTTTCAGCAATATCTATAAATGTGTTTTTTTCAGACTGAAAAAATCCAAACTTTTTTCTATGCGTAAAATTCTCATCTTTAGCAATCGATTCACATGGATATTTTGCAATTGCTGCGAGTGTTGAATATGTAAGTTTAATTCCACCTTCAGACTTTCCATTTTGTTGATGTGTGAGAACTCTAATGGCATTTGCATTCCCTTCAAAGTTTACTAAGTCTTTCCATTTTTCATCTTGTTCAACAAAAAACTTTTTTAGAGAGTCTTTATTTTTGATAAAATAACTGGCAATTGCATCTTCTCCAGAATGTCCAAATGCAGGATTACCAATATCATGACATAAACATGCGGATGCAACTACATTATATAAATCATAACGGTAAAAGTCTTGACTCTCGGGAGTTAAATCTCCCTTGTACTTATCGTGTATTATGTTACCCACTAATGTTCCTAATGAACGGCCAACAGATGCAACTTCTAGAGAATGGGTTAACCTATTATGAACAAAAACACTCCCAGGCAAAGGAAAAACTTGAGTTTTGTTTTGAAGTCTACGAAAAGCTGATGAAAATATTATTCGATCAAAATCTCTTTGATATTCGGTTCTTGGATGGCTATCTTTGTGTGTACTACTAATCCCAGTTCTTTTATTTGAATAAATTTCGTTTAAATCAATATTCATATCAATTGTATTTAGTTGTTGGTTCTTAAAAATGATAGAGCGTTTCGCGCAGTCACACAGTCACTTAAAAAATAACTGAGTTCGCTCTAACGAATATAAAAATTTCTTCGTTAAATGATAGTTTTTAGCTTTCTAAAATTAACAATTGCGTATATGCCCTGTTATATACAAATAATCTACTTTACAGGATTTGGATGAAAAAGTTTTTTTAATTCACTTAAATCTCCGCGATTGAAATTTTTATATTGCGACCAACAAATACAATTAACTAAACTATTTTTATGTCTAAGATGTTTCGGAATATCTTCAAATTTATTTTTGGTTAATACCTCCAAAATTTTTTCAGCAATTATGTCGGACAAATATGTTTCATGCTCGTTATAATTTACTGAAACATTAGGATTATCAAGTATTAGCTTATTAAAAAAAGGCCGCAAAGGAAGTTTTCCATTGATGTCATTTAGAATTAGCATTGATCCAACATCTTTTAATTTGTTTCCTTTCTTGTAATTATTTTTAAATTCGTCCAAATCTGAATAATACCAATCTTTTTCAGATTGTGTAGAATTCCAATGCACTGGATTTACTCTTGTAATTCTAACACTGTTTACCAAATCTGATTTAAGTAGTTCAGTGCTAAAAGAAAATAAAACCGGTCCATATTTATTTCGTCGATTGAAAACAGTGTGTATGTCCATTGCATCCAAAAAAATTCCATCCCAAATCCCAAATTTTTTATCTTTTTCATCGGAATACTGGTCAGTCTGAAATAGATTATTGTCTAAAACAAATTTTCTAGATAAAAGAGACTTTTCGTTTAAGAATGAAATTGAAGTTGCAATAGTATTTGCGTGATACAAATTTTCAATCCCTTTTTCTCGAAAAATTTCAAATAATTTATTTTTGTCTAAATCAAATTCTGTAGCCATATTTTTGTTTTGCTTACTTATAAACGCTCCCATGCTTTGTGCTATTGCGAGCTCCGGAACTTATTATTTTCCACTAAGATAATATTTTTTGTTAAAGAGAAACATTGGCTTGCACAAAATTCGCAGTAGCGCAAAACGTGTGTTTTGCCTAATTTTCTTTAATTGAATTAATACAATCTGTTAATAATTGTTCATAAAATATTTTATCAAGACCCATTGAATTTAAATACAAAAGTATAATTTCTTTCGTTTTTAGAAATTTTAAAGACGTTGCCATCAAGTCAACTTGGGAATTAAACTTAAGAATGTTTTCGTCAAGGATGTAGTCAGATTTTGAAAACTCTTCTGCACTGAGGTAATTAATTTCTTTCAAATTGACACTTAGGTTAGGCCAGACCAAGTCTTTTGTTATATCAAATTGATTTCCATTTAGAATGTTCCAAGCATGCTTAATGATAGTTGTACTTTCTAAACCCTCTTTTTCAACTTGGATGTTGGCAATGCCCTCAACAATTTTAGCACCAGTGGCATTTGCAACTTGATAAGCGTTATATAAACATTGACCTTTTCCAATTTCTTCGGCAGGTTTTAATTCAATTAAGTTTTTTACTTGCTCCATTTGTTCTTCATTTATGATTTCTGAACTAATTACTGTTTGAGCCTCTTTCAAAGTTTCCTTTAATTGATCGTATTCTAAAAAAATCATTTTTTGGTTAGTTTTACTCATTTTCTACAAAGATGGTTTTATCTTTTAATAAAGTTTATAATAAATTAGGCACAATTTACTTATATAAATCATAAAAACTAAATAAAATTATAGGTAACGAATTAAATATGACTTTAATTTACTAAAGTCTAAACAGTAAAACACTATATAACAATAATTAGGTGGTCAACCTAGGGTTAGTTTTTTTGTAAAAAACAGCTCAAAATGTCAGGTAAAAAGTCAAATTCTGAGTAGATTTATAAAAAATAAATGAGTTCAGAGATTTACACAATCGGCTACGGAAACAGAAGCATTCAGGCTTTTATCCAACTACTTCAAAAATACGAGATTCAGATTTTAATTGATGTTCGTACTAATCCATTTTCACGTTTCAACCCAGACTTCAGAAGCAAGAAGTTAGAATTGCATTTAATCAACCACAACATCCGGTATTTATTTTTAGGCTATGAGCTTGGTGGTAAGCCATCGGATTTGGATTGTTACACCAACAATGAAGTTGATTATCAAAAAATCCAATCTAAAGAGTTCTTTACTGATGGCATTGAACAAGTAGTAAACATTAATCAGAACGAGCTTAAAATAGCTCTCATGTGTGCAGAGCAATCTCCAGCACATTGTCATCGAAAAGTTTTGATTGGAGATTATCTTCAAGCCAAGAATTTTAACATTCGACATATTGACAAAGACGGTACTATTTTGAACGAACTTTTTTAATAGTTACGTTTTACAAACATCCCTTTAAAAAACTTTAGTAATGGAGAAATATATTGCATACTATCGAGTTAGCACCCAAAAACAAGGAAATTCTGGATTGGGTATTGAAGCCCAAAAATCATCAGTCAGCAAGTTTGTAAATTCTGATGATGAATTGTTTGCGGAATTTCAGGACATTGAAAGCGGAAAGAATAATAATCGACCAAACCTCATCAAAGCAATTGAAGAATGTAAAAAGCAAGGTGCAACTTTGCTTATTGCAAAACTTGATCGATTAAGTCGCAATGCTTCCTTTATTTTGACTCTAAGAGACAGTCAGGTGAAATTCAAGTGTTGTGATATGCCAGATGCTAATTCGGTAACAATTGGCATCATGGCAATTCTAGCACAAGACGAACGAGAACGAACGAGTCAGCGAACTAAAGATGCACTAGCAGAATTGAAACGAAAAGGAGTGAAACTGGGTTCTCCTCAAAATTTGAATTTAGAAGCAAGGCAAAAAGGGCTAGAGATAAGAAAGTTGAATTCCTTGGAAAACGAAAACAACAAGAAAGCAACGGCTTTAATCGATGGACTCAATAAACAAGGTAAATCTTTTTACTTCATTACCAAAGAACTGAATAGGCTAGGTTTCAATACCCGAAGAGGTAAGGCTTTTACGCAGGTTCAAACCAAAATATTATTTGAAAGGAACAATAATTAAATTTTGATATTACCCATTAGCTCTGATAAGGAGACATTAAGGGCTTTTGCTAATATCGACAATGTAGTGATGTTTGGAGTAACTCTACCCTTTTCGATTTTGTAAAGATACTGCCTATCCTTACCGACCATTTCTGCTAATTCAGTTTGGGATAGATTTCTCAATTTTCTGAATATGACAATCTGCTCTCCCACAAGTTTGGGAATTTCATTTGACAATCGAGATATTTCTATTTCAGAGAGACTACGCATATGTGCAAGTTGCACGTAAAAACATTAGTTTTTGTAACCTTAAAATACTACATTATTCATATATTTACATCATAACATTCAAATTCAAATTATGGGAAAAAATTTCAAAAGCATTGTGTGCATTGGACTTATTGCATTAACATTTTACAGCTGTAAGAAAGGTTCAAATTCGGAAACAGCTGATCTTGGCACTAACCAGTATAAAGATTATAATGAACAGGTTAGTCAGAATGTTTCAAAATTGAATCCAGAAAGAAAACAGCAACGTGAAAAATGGTTAAAGGAGCTAAAGAAAAATCCAGTTTATATTGATTTAGTCGATAGTGATGTAGTTTCAGTAGATTACTTGCCCACATTAAATGCTGTAAGCGACGCTATAAAGAACTCTTTTTCTATTGATGGGAGTTCGCAGTTTGGAATTTCAGAAGCAATTGCCACCAATTTAGAAAAATCTAACAATGGAGACAGTAAAATGAGTTTTGTTGTAGCGGTTTCATCATTATCATTGCGAATGAATGGTGGATTGCCAAATGAAATTGTTGAAGTTTTTGACAGGTATCGCAGTAAATACAATTTATATGGAGCAGGAAATACCAATTTTTATGACAGTAATGGTAAAAGCGTGAAGATTGAAAAGCCGTTTAACATCTCATACGCTTTTGGTTTGTTTGATCCAAAAGACGAAAAGGTATTAGACGCTATTTATGAGAGCGTTCAGAAAGGAGTTAGCCAATGGAAGGAAAGCAGTGAACAAGTGTGATGAAAATGGCTTTATGGCTTTAAAATCAGAGTATATGAAACATCTTAAAAAAGTATATCCCGATAGCCCATATTTGATAGATATAGATTTTGAAATTACTGCACCGGATTTATACCAAGCATACGAAGCTAATGAGGTGTCTGCTGATGAACAATACAAAGGCAAGAAAATTGCAGTGACTGGTACGATAGGAAATATCGGAAAAGATGTTTTAGACAATCCTTATGTCTCTCTGGAGGTAGGTTATTTGCAAAGTGTAAATTGTTATTTTTCGGATGAAAACAATAAGATAATATCTCAACTTGGGAAAAGAGAAAAAGTAACAATAATTGGCAAATGTAAAGGTTTTACTTTACAAAATGTTGTTATTCAAGACTGCTCGGTAAACTAGGCTTCAGTACAACAATTTAAGCCCTGTCGATTTGACGGGGCTTTTTTATTTTAAATGATTGATAGATTTGAGTGAATTTATATTTTCCAGATTCTCAACAAAATATAAGTATTTAACTATAGTAGTATTAAAAAGTTCTCTACATTTGGTAATATATGTTAGCTGGTATAGTATAACAAAAAACATTAAATAATTTATTAAATGAATATTTTTATAAGCTGGTCAGGGGAAAACAGTAAAGAAATTGCAAGTGCACTAAAAAATTGGATACCGAAAGTATTACAATCCGCAAAACCATATTTTACACCTTCGGATATAGAAAAAGGGTCAAAATGGGAGACAGAAATAACTAAAAAGTTAAACGAGTGTAAAGTGGGTTTAATTTGTTTAACAAGTGAGAACACAGAAAAACCTTGGATTCTTTTTGAAGCTGGAGCACTTTCAAATAAACTTGAGAAATCAAGAGTTTGTCCAATTTTATTTGGTTTAACAAATTCATATTTGAAAGGCCCTTTAGCTACTTTTCAAACCACCGAATTTAAAAAAGAGGATTTTAAAAAATTAATGAAATCTATTAATTTACTCCTTGATGAGAATAAAATATCCGATGTAATATTTGACGAAGTGTTTGAAACATTTTATCCTAAATTAGAAGAGGACATTAAAACAATACTTGAAACCACTAATGTAAAAGATGTTACTAATATCGCACCTAAAAGATCGGACAGGGAAATTTTAGAAGAAATTTTAGAGTTAACAAGAAAACAGTATGTTAATCCGAACTTGATAACAGAGGGTAAGGATGTTGATGATAAATTTTTTGATTTGTTTAATTCAGGACAATTGTCATTCGATTCGGCACTCGAATTAGGAACAGGAGATAGGGTTTTACACAATAGATTTGGAGAAGGAACAGTTATTGATGTTATGATAGGTAAAGAGGTTAAGGATTCTAAAATTCAAATTAAGTTTGATAATTCTGGGATAAAAACATTGCTGTTAAGATTTGCACCTCTACAAAAGCTATAACAGAAGCCATTTTACTATAACCTTGAAAGAAGAAATCTGGCATATCCAACTTAAAGTATTAAAAAAAAACACACTTATGAAATTAGAAATTAAATGGGATACTTTTTCAGATAAAATAAAATCATTTGTTGATGAAGCAAATGAAATAAGCAAAACAGAAAGGGAAATTAAAAATGAGGCGGACCTATCAATTGTAAAAGAAAAAATTGAAGGTTGGAACAAACAGTGTTATGATTATTTAAAAAGTTCTTTTGATGGTGAGAATAATGATTTTGCAATTGGCTTTTACAATGCAAAAGAATTGCGTTATAACTTAGGGCAAAAAGAGGATGTTCCTAAAAAAATCAAAAATGTGTTTGCTGATTTTAATGAAAAAAAGAATACCCTAACATATTTATTGAGAACATTAAGCGTCTGTGATGCTATAATAAGAACCGATGAGATAAATATTAAAGAAAGAGAAAATTTTACAACCGGAGAAACACTTGATTTGATTCTTGAAAAATTATTTGATCTTTATGATAATTATTTTCATTCAATTGAGATGATTTTAGAAGGAAATGGGATAGTTCAAAAAAGACATGGGGAAGACAGAGAACTAATAAAAATTTTAGAGAACAGAGGATTAGTAAATGTCATGGCAGCACGACATATAACGGCACAACTAACCACTAACGGGAAAATATATGTTGAAGAGAGAAGGAAAGTTAAATCGTCTGATTACAGCCGTATAAGTGATTCTAAAAATGAGATTAATCATAAAATTGATGAAATAATACAAGAACTAAATAAATTAGGGCTTGGGCAAGAAATTATATTTGATGAACTTTCGGAAATGAAGGATTTGTATGAAAGATTAGATAAAAAAAATTGGGGGCAATTATTAAAAGGGAAATTAATTGATTTAGGACTGTCACAAGCTGTCAGCATCGAGGTTTTAAACTTAATTTATAAAGAATTGACTAAAGAAGTACTTAAATTAATCTAAAGGGATAATTCTTAATATTTTTTTGAAATAAGAAGTAATGAAAAAATACTATTTCATAAACCAACCTCCAATTGTCAAAAAATTCACTTTATTGGTTGATGATATAACTGAAAGTGAAAATTGGGGTACAACTACAGATTTAGAAAAAATAGAATATAATCGCCAAATCTTTGGAGAGGATATTGATATTGATGTTCAGATTCGCCAGTGCTTAACAGACGAAGGTACAACCGCTGTGTTTTCATTTGGTAGATTTATAACAATATTCCAAATCAGAAAAGATAGTAAGAAAGGACGAATGACATTCTTCGACTTTCAGACCGATTTTACTCGTAAAGAATTAGAAGGACTGTTGCAGCCTCTTTATTCTGAAAATATTGTAAAAGCTTGGTTTAAAGCATATGATGTATTAGTCGAAAATTTTACAGAATTGAATGACTTGGCGGAATTGTATAAACCGGAAATTTAATAATTGGTTGAAAACAAATATTATCCACTCTATTTTCTATTTTTGTACCTTGTAAACAAACTTACAAACATTAACAATGAACCAGACGCTACTAACAAGATTATTTAAATCTATCGAAGGCAATAAAGAAGAGCCTTTGGTAAGGATAGCCTATACCATTATTGATGATGAAAGGAAAAAGGGACACACAAAATTAGCAGATAGGCTTGATACGATTTTAGAAGGAAATTTGGCAAGAGTTTTAGAGCCACAACAACATCCGACTTTAAAGTTAACAAGAAACAGAGACGATGTTTTTTCAATCCCAGCAGATAGAAGATACAAATTGCCTTTGGCTACCCACATAGAAAATGATTTTTTAAGACACGATATGGTGCTTGCTCCAGTTGTTGAAGAAAAGATATTGCGAATTGAGAAAGAATACGTGGCAAGAGAAAGATTGGCACATCATGGTTTAAGACCTCGTCAAAAAATACTTCTTTACGGTAGTTCGGGATGTGGTAAAAGTATGACTGCAGAAAGAATTGCTTGGGATTTAGGATTGCCATTCTATAAAGTTCGATTTGACACTATAATATCATCTTACCTAGGCGAATCGGCTTCAAACTTAAATAAGTTGTTTGAGAGCCTTGAAAGGTACCCGTGCGTGCTTTTATTAGATGAGTTTGATATTATTGGTAAGCAACGAGATGTAAAGTCTAACGATGTAGGCGAAATTCATCGTATTGTTAATATAGTTTTGGGGTTGCTAGAAGAATATAACGGACAAGGGATATTGATAGCGACTACAAATTTAGAAGGCAGTTTGGATAAGGCCTTATTTAGAAGATTTGATGAAATTATTGAATTGCCTAGGCCGAATGAAAATGAAATCATAGACTTATTGAAAATAACATTTTCCGCATTGAATTTAAACAAAAGCATTAAGCTTAAAGATTATGCAAAAAACATGAATGGGCTGTCTTATGCTCTGGTTGTTAAGATTGCAAATGATGCAGCTAAAAAATCAATTATAAACTCTCACAAAGAAATTTCTGCCGATGATTTGAATAAAGCACTAGAAGAAAATTTGGCTTTTAACAAATAAAATATGGAGAAATTTCCCCACTTAAAATTTCATCAAAAAGTTTTTGGAAAACCTCGTTTTCACGGTGGTGGAGGTACACATCCTAATTCAAAAAAAAACAAAGATGATAGAAAAGGGCACTTTGGCTATTTATCAGGGCGAACATCTCAAATAAAATCTGACTGGGCGAACAGAATTAATGAAAGGGAAGAACATGATTTGGCTCCTTTAGATGCAGATGTAATTCCTATTTTTTTAAAAATAAACCCTGATTTAATAGGTAATGACTTTGATTTAAAACAATTTGGCATTGAAGTGATTTCGGAAGAAGAAGAAGGTTTCATTATTGGAGCATCTTTGGACGGCTTCAAATCATTAAACGAGAAAATTCAAATGTTTCTTGATAATCAAAGAGGGAGTGCTACTATAGCAGATTTTTGGGAAATCGTTGATGGAAAAAGCTGGAAACCCATTCATATTCTTTCGGAAAAACTTAAATCAATCTGGAAAACAATTGAAGAAGACGGATTATATAAACTCGAAGTTGGTGTTGCTTTTGATAAACCAATTGAAAAAACACCAGACCCGACCAAAAGAGGTTACCAGAATAAACTAGAAGAACATAGACAAGAACAAATTGAACGAGACAAACGATTTGATGAGAGACAAGAAGAGTTTGAGAAATTTATAAATCATTACGGACAGATAAATAGTTCTCTTATTGACTTAGAGGATAGCTTTTGTTGTGAGGTTGAAATCACAGGAAAAGGTTTGAAAGATTTAGTGTTTAATTATCCCTTTGTTTTTGAGGTTTCAGAAATTGATGAAGTTGTAGGCTTAAGTAGTGAAGTTGATGAAGTAGGGACGGTGGAAATTGAAGTTATTGCGCCAGATGATAATTCTCCAGAAGTCGGAGTAATTGATAGTGGTATAATGGAAGGTCATAAATATTTGTCTGCTGCAATAATCGGAGGAAATTCTAAATCTTACATTGAAGGTGACCCTTCAACTGCTGATTATGTAAAAAATGGAGGGCATGGTACTAGAGTTGCTGGAGCTATTCTATATCCTAATGGAATATCTTCGGTAGAACAACCATATCAACTACCTTGTTTTGTTAGAAATTTGAGAGTGTTGGATAAGAACAACTTGCTTACTCATAAATTACCGGCAGAACTTATGAAGAAAATTGTAGAAGAAAATGAAGATTGCAAGATTTTCAATCTTTCTATAAATTCTAGTGTAGCTTCTCGATTAAAACATATGTCATCTTGGGCGGCTACTATTGATTCACTTATTAATCATAATAAAGTCATTTTTTTAATTTCGTCTGGAAACATTACAAAAGATGATATTAAACATTATTTGAGCAACGGAGTTAATTATCCTGATTTTTTAGAAGAACCATATTGTAGAATAGCTAATCCTGCGCAAAGTAGTTTTGCAATTACAGTGGGTTCAGTTAACCATACTTCTTTTGAAGATGATTACTATCAGTCGTTAGGTATTGATGACGAAGTTTCTCCCTTTTCAAGAATTGGTGTGGGTATTTGGGGAATGATTAAGCCCGATGTTGTTGAATATGGAGGAGGACTTACTGTTTCCAAAACAGGAAATATTGTATCTGGAAAAGATATAATTTCACCAGAATTAATTCGTTCGACGTTAGATGGAGGTGCTGGTATAGGAAGCGATATTGTAGGAACTTCGTTTGCAACCCCTAAAGTTTCATATATTGTTGCTCAATTATTAAAATTGTATCCAGATGAGGATGTAAATTTATTGAGAGCTTTAGTAATTCAAGGAGCTAGATTACCGAATACTTTTTTTGAAAATCCTACATTAAAAAGCATGAAGTATTTCGGCTATGGAATTCCATCTTTAGAACGCGTAACTAAAAATACTCATCAAAGAATTACATTCTATAATGTAGGCGAAATTAGAGCTGAAGAAGGTCATGTCTACTCGTTGAATATTCCAGAATTTTTGAGGTCTCCTGTCGAAGAAAATGATATTTTAATTGAGGTTACTTTATCATATTCAGCAAAGGTGAGAAGAACCAGACAGAAGTCTAAATCGTATTTATCTACTTGGCTAGATTGGACAAGTTCTAAGATTGATGAGCCTTTAGAAGACTTTAAGGATTACATTCTTAAAGAAATTGAAGGGGGAGTAACTACTTACGATCCTGAACATAGAAACGCTATGAAACATCTTCATTGGAAGATAAATAGTGATACTAGATGGGGTGTTGAAGGGATTAGTAGAGCAAATAGTACAGTTCAAAAGGATTGGACAATAATCAAATCACATGACCTACCAAGCGATATAAGTTTTGCAGTTAGAGGTCATAAAGGTTGGGACAAAGAAAACGGAGAAGTTCCTTATTCATTAGTTGTCTCCATTGAAATATTAAATTCTAATTTAGAAATCTACGAAGCTATTAGAATTGAAAACGAAATAGAATTAGAGACTTAAAACGCATTAATAAATCTAATACTTACAAAGACTTCCGAATCTAAAAACTATTTGTTACTGCAATGTAATATTTTTATATATTTGTAAAAAATATTAGATCATGCAAAAGAATAATATACTATACGATAAAATTAACCAAAACGCATTGCGTGAAATTTATGATGAACTTCCAGATTCATTTATAAACTTTACAGACAGTGACATAATGGATTATTGTTTACACCAAATAAAAGTTGGTACAAAAAGTGAACAATCAGCAAGGGTTCTCAACAGCTGGATAAATAATGACATTATTTTTGTTAACGAGGCAGATAAAGGTAAAATCCGAAGGTTCGACAGGCTCGAAAGTATTTGGTTAAGCATTATTATTGAGGCTCGAAAATTTGGAATTCCATTAGAATCGTTGAAACAAACTCGAAAAGACCTAACAGAATCTCCTATTCAGAATTTCTCACTTCTGAAATTTAGCGTACTGGATACTATATTAAGAGTGCCTAAAACACTTCTGATATTTGAAGGTGGATTTACTAATATCATGTCTTTGGAAATTTATACTCATTTTATCTCCAAAGGGCTTCTTCCTACACATATAAATTTCAAATTACAAGACTTTATAGCACTCGAATTTCCTAATAATGCCTTTGAATTAGACTTTAAAATTCAAGATGCATATGAAAATACTGAAAAAATGACTTTGTTATATTTTCTCAAAACTGGCGATTATAAATCCATAAAATTACACATAAAGGAAGGTGACGTAAGACTGATCGAAGACTCTAATTTAGTAATAAAGAATATGGGCTTAATGAATGCTATTTCATCATGGTCATTCAATAAAGCTGAGATCTTCGTGGATGATGGAGTTACAGTAACCATAACGAGTTAGTCTATGATTACAATCGAAAAATGCAAAACGATACTTAATAGTTCTGAGCGCAAGTACACGGATGATGAAGTCAAGAAAATTAGAGAGTTTCTTTATCAAATATCAATAATAGAGTATGATAAATTTAAAGCAGACGTTGCAGCACTTCAAGGTGTTAATGTACAAGAGGGTATCCACTGAAGAACAAAAGGAAAACGGATATAGTTTACAGGAGCAGGAAGCGAGAATTATTAAACACTGTGAAAAGTTTGAATGGAAAATAATAGCGAGTTATGAAGATGATCATTCAGCAAAAACTTTTTTAAGACCTCAATGGAGGCTTCTGTTAGAGGAGATAAAAAGCAAAAGAATACGCCCAGACATAATTGTAGTTACTAAAATTGATAGATTTTCAAGAGATGCTTTTGAGACTCACGATATGATTAATATTTTGGCGAAATACAATATCAGAGTTTTCAGTATTAGCGAAAATCAGTTTTATGATTTCAAAGACCCAAAAACTTTTTTTCAACAATATTTTAGTGCAGGTATGGCACAATTTGAAAATTTAGTTAGAGCAGACAATACTAAACGAGGAATGCGTCAGGCTTCAAAAGAAGGACGCACGATGGGCAAAGCTCCTGTTGGCTATCTCAATGATAAAATAAATAAATCAATAATAATAGACCCCATACATGGTCCATTAGTGGTAAAAGGATTTGAAATTCTTTCACATGGCTTGCTTTCAATAGAGGAGGTGCGAAAAAATCTAATCAAGGAAGGATTGAAGCGTTGTTGCAAACAAACTTTTTTGAATCTTGTTCGAAATCGGTATTATTATGGGTTGATTATAGTGCCTGCTTGGGACGACGAGCCAAAGCAAGAAGTTTTAGGCCAGCATTCTCCACTAATATCAAAAGAGTTATTTGACAAGGTTCAGATGGTGCATTTTGGCAAAAGAAAGAAATCAACAGCCGTGTTGACAAGAAAAGAAGAACTCCCATTAAGAGGACATTTATATTGTGATCGTTGTGGAGGTAAATTAACAGGAAGTCCATCAACTAGTCGGAATGGGACGCAACACTTTTACTACCATTGTCAAAAAGGTTGTAAAGAACGATTTAGGGCAGATTTAGCGAATAATTCCTTCGAGAACTACCTTGATTCATTTAAAATTAGCAAAAGTGTTTTAATGCTCTCTAAGGCGATATTGGAAGATGTTTTTAATCAAGATGAGCATGAGAGAATAAATAAGATTAAACAAGCGGATGATAAAATCAAAGAGTTAAAATTGAAATTAGAGTCTTTACAGGATAAGCTCTTGGATAATGTAATTAACAAAGATGATTATCACTCAATTAAGTCTAGGATTCAAGAATCTTTGGATGATTGGAGGTTTAAGAAGGAAGAGTTAAGTGTTGATAAATCTGCTTTTCAAAAGTATTATAATTATGGGTTAACATTCTTGTATAACATGAAAGAATACTATAGAAGTGCTGATGTGGAAGTAAAACAAAAAATTATTGGTTCGATATTCCCAGAGAAAATTATATTTTTTAAAAATAGTTATCGAACCACCCAAGTAAATGAATTACTCTCTCTTGTGGCTTTAAATATCAACGAATTAGGTAAAACAAAAAATGGGCAAACTACTATTTCTAGTAGTTTACCCATTATGGCTCCCCCTCTTGGGCTCGAACCAAGGACCCTCTGATTAACAGTCAGATGCTCTAACCAACTGAGCTAAGGAGGAAGGCTTGTTTGCCTTGTAAAGCGGTGCAAAGATAGGGCTATATTTGATTTCTGCAAATAATTTTGAAAAAAATTTTCAATTTTTTTTCTATCTCGTCAGCGCCTTGTAAATATCATTTCCGTTGGCAAATAAAACCAACGCTATAAGTATAAAGAAACCAGCAACTTGTGCTCTTTCCATGAATTTTTCGCTCGGTTTTCTTCTTGTTATAATTTCGAATAATAAAAACATTACGTGACCTCCGTCAAGTGCAGGAATCGGCAATAAGTTCATAACTCCAAGCATAATTGATAAGAAAGCCGTAATGCCCCAGAAATATTCCCAGCTCCAAACACTTGGGAAAACATTAAAAATCGCATAGAAACCGCCAACGCCTTTATAAGCTCCGGTATCTGGATTCACAATCGCTTTCAGTTGCGTGATGTATCGTCCCAATTCGTCTTTGCTTCTCTGAATTCCCGCTGGAAACGATTCCGCAAAAGAGAAAGTTTCTCTGCTGATGTTGTAATATCCTAATTTTTCTAAGTTATCGATTTTTACGCCACCGTGCATTACGCCTAATTTTCCTTCGTTTGTCAAAGTCAATTTTACGTTTTGCTCTTTTTCGTTTCTAAAAACAACAGCATCAAATGTTTTTCCAGGATTTGCCTTGTTGAAAGTCAATACTTCATCCGCGTAGCGCATTTTTTTTCCGTCAATGCTTAATAAAACATCACCTTTTTCAAGATTATTTTTGTTCGGAGAAGCTTCATCTAAACCGCCCACGATGAAAGGAATTCTCAAGTCAAGATATCGTTTTTCGTCTTTCATCACTTTGTCCAAAACATCTACCGGAAGCTTAATCGCTTGCTCAGCACCGTTTCTTCCCACAGTCACTTCTTTCGCAAAATTCACGCTGTATGGAACATCATTGAATTTCTCCACTTTTTTTCCGTCCACGGCAATGATTTTGTCTCCGGTTTTAAAACCTAATTCCTCACCAACCGGACTAGAAACCCAAACTCCGTCTTTTAATTCAGAATTTGCGATGTACGTGTTTCCATAAACAAACGCCATCCCGATGTAAATGATGATAGCCAAAATAAAATTCACCGTCACACCTCCAAGCATAATAATCAGTCGTTGCCAAGCTGGTTTTGAACGAAATTCCCACGGCTGAGGTGGCAATGCCATTTGCTCTTTGTCCATGCTTTCGTCAATCATTCCGGCAATTTTCACGTAACCACCAAGTGGCAACCATCCAATTCCGTATTCAGTTTCACCGATTTTTTTCTTTAAAAGAGAGAATTTGACATCAAAGAAAAGGTAGAATTTTTCCACTCTCGTCTTGAATAATTTCGCCGGGATAAAATGCCCTAATTCGTGCAGTACAATCAACAATGATAAACTCAACAAAAACTGTGAGAGCTTAATAACTATTTCCATTTTTTAGTTTTAGATTCAATAATTCCGAACAAAAATAGTGTTTTCTATTTACTTACAATTACAATCTCGATTTTTCCCCGTTTTAAAAGTTTGTTAATAATTGAAATCCGCTTCCCACTTTATTATTTGTGCCTTAACTTTACTTTTTTGAATGGCATTTCTGTCATTCTTTATTGGTTTACAAAGCCATTTCTCTTAAAAACACACCATTATGTCTTCAAAATTATTTTCAATATTTCAGATAAAAAGCATTATTCTGAAAAATCGCATCGTCATTTCTCCAATGTGCCAATATTCTGCCAAAGACGGATTTGCAAACGATTGGCATCTCGTTCACCTCGGAAGCCGTGCCAACGGAGGCGCTTCGTTAATTATCCAAGAAGCCACATCAGTTTCTCACGAAGCCAGAATTTCTCCCGAAGATTTAGGAATTTGGAGCGACGAGCACATCGAAAAATTAAAAAACATCACCAATTTTATAACCGAACATCATTGCGTTCCCGGAATTCAATTGGCGCACGCCGGAAGAAAAGCCAGCGTCACTTCGCCATGGCAAGGGAATAGAAAATTGTCAAAAGAAGAAGGTGGCTGGGAAACTTTTGCACCAAGCGCCATCGGTTACCACGACAATGAGAATACGACAGCTTTAGACAAAGCCGGAATCGAAAAAGTAATTTCAGATTTCAAATCGGCTACAAAACGTGCGGTTCAAGCAGGTTACAAAGTCTTGGAACTTCATGGAGCGCACGGCTATTTGTTGCACCAATTTCTTTCGCCTTTGTCCAATAAACGAACTGACGAATATGGCGGAAGCTTTGAAAATAGAATTCGTTTTACGTTAGAAATTTTAGAAGCCGTGCAACAAGAATGGCCAAATGATTTGCCTTTATTCGTAAGAATCTCTGCAACAGATTGGGCTGACGGAGGCTGGAATATCGAAGAATCCATAAAACTTTCCGAAATTTTAAAACACAAAGGCGTTGACTTAATTGACGTTTCTTCTGGCGGATTGGTTTCACACCAAAAAATTCCAGTTGAACCAGGCTACCAAGTGCCGTTTGCCGAACAAATTAGGAAAGAAACAAAAATGTGCACAGGCGCTGTCGGATTAATTACGGAAGCAAAACAAGCGGAAGCCATTGTATCTGAAGAAAAAGCCGACCTAATTTTCTTCGCCAGAGAATCCCTGCGCGACCCAAATCTTGCTTTGACTTTCGCTAGGGAATTAGGCGTAGATGTTCCATGGCCAAACCAATATGATAGAGCGAAGAAGTAGCTCGCAAAGTTTCAAAGTCGCAGAGCCTCAAAGTTTCAAAGTAAAATTAACTTTGCGTCTTAGCGCCTTTGCGAGAAACTTCTAAAACTTTGCGAAAGACTTTGCGCCCTTTGCGTTAAACAAACCACACAATATGAAAAAAATAAAAACAGCCCTTCTTTCCTACGGAATGTCCGGAAAAGTATTCCACGCGCCATTCTTAGATTTACACGAAGGATTCGAATTAATCGGTTCTTGGGAAAGAAGCAAAAAATTAATACAAGACGATTATCCATACACAAAAAGCTATAATTCCATCGAAGAATTGCTTCAAGACGATTTAGATTTAGTTATTGTAAACACGCCAGTCGGAACCCATTTTGAATACGCCAAACAAGCAATTTTAGCCAATAAAAATGTTTTGGTAGAAAAAGCGTTCACCACAACAGTCGCTGAAGCTGAAGAATTGAAAAATTTAGCCAAAGAAAAAAATCTAAAATTGACGGTTTTCCAAAACAGAAGATGGGACAGCGACTTCAAGACTGTAAAACAGATTTTAGACCAAGATATTTTAGGAGAAATCGTCGAAGCAGAAATCCATTTCGACCGATATAATCCAAATTTAAGTCCAAAACAGCACAAAGAAACCGCCAATTCAGGCGCCGGAATCTTAAAAGATTTAGGCCCGCATATCATCGACCAAGCCTTGACGTTATTCGGATTTCCAGAAGCTTTGACTGCCGATATTAGAATCACAAGAGACCAATCTTTAGTAGATGACAATTTCGATATTTTGCTGTATTATCCTCGCTTCCGCGTAAGATTGAAAGCCGGATTTTTCGTCAGAGAAATGCTTCCGTCGTATATTTTACACGGAAAAAAAGGCTCGTTTTTGAAAGACAGAGGTGATGTTCAGGAAGACGAATTGAAACTAGGAAAAAAACCAAATAGAGATAATTGGGGAATCGAACCCGATTATAAAGAAGGATTGCTTCACACCGAAGTTAACAGCGTGGTCATCAGGGAAAAAGTCCCAACATTACACGGAAATTATTTCGAGTTTTTTGACAAATTATACGAAGCCATTGCGGAAAATAAAACAGAACCTGTAACTGCCGAAGACGGCGAAAACGTGATGCGAGTTATTGAAGCTTCGATTAAAAGCAATGAAGAGAAGATATTAATTGAATTTTAAAATAATTGCCACAGATTAATGGATTTTCACGGATTCTACTAAGTTTTAGACAAAGAGAAAATCATTTTGAATCCTCTAATCTGTGGCAAAAAAACAACACAACAATGGAAAAAAGACAATTAGGTAACACCGATTTACAAGTCTATCCAATCGCTTTCGGAGGAAACGTATTTGGCTGGACTTTAGACGAAAAAAAGTCATTCGAAATCTTAAACGGTTTTACCGACGCCGGATTTAATTTTATTGATACCGCCGACGTGTATTCTCGATGGAAACCCGGAAATTCAGGCGGAGAATCTGAGAAAATCATCGGGAAATGGCTGAAAGAAAAGAAAAACCGCCACGACATTATCTTGACCACGAAAGTAGGTTCTGATATGGGCGACGGCAAAAAAGGTCTCAAAAAGAAATACATTCTGCAAGCTGTGGAAGATTCACTGAAACGATTGCAAACCGATTATCTAGATTTGTACCAAACCCATTTCGACGATGAATCCACGCCGGTTTTAGAAACGTTGGAAGCTTACGACCAATTGGTAAAAGACGGAAAAATCCGCTGGATTGGAACGTCCAATATGTCGCCAGAAAGAATCAAAGAATCGTTAGAAACCAGCGCGGAAAAAGGCTTGCCGAGTTATGAAACCTTGCAACCGCATTACAATTTATACGCCAGAGAAAAATACGAAAGCGAATATGAAACGTTAGCTTTAGGGCACGGATTGGGCGTTTTCACTTACTTTTCTTTAGAAAGCGGTTTCCTGACCGGAAAATACAGAACCAAAGAAGACTTGAAAAAGAGTCCGCGTGGTGGCAACATGGAGAAATATTTTGACGAAAGAGGACTGAAAATCTTAGATGCATTGGACGAAATTGCAAAGCAAAATAACACGACTCCGGCATCCGTGGCGTTGGCTTGGTTGATTCAAAGGCCATCGGTTACCGCGCCGATTGTGAGTGCCACGAGTCTGGAACAATTAGACGCCATCATCCAAGCACCCGAACTAAATTTAGATTCAGACGCGATTCGATTTTTGACTTCGCAAAGCGCTTGGTAAAACAGATTTTAAAAATGAAAACACAGATTTCACAGATTCACACAGATTGAAAATCACAAAAAAATCCGCGCAAATCAGTAGAATCCGTGTCATCCGCGTTCCAAAACCTTTAACCGATCACCCAAAAAAATGAACCCAAAAAAATGAAAATATTCATCACTAGAATAATCCCCGAAGCCGGACTGAAACTTTTCCGTGAAGCTGGAATCGAAGTAACTCAATGGCAAGAAAAAAGAGAATTGACCCAAGAAGAATTAATCGAAAATTGCAAAAAAGTTGACGGATTGCTGATTGCAGGAAGAGGCAACATTGACGCCGAATTCTTAAACGAATGCAAGCACTTGAAAGTAATTTCGTTGTTCGCCACCGGCTATGATAACGTAGATATTGCCGAAGCCACAAAATTGAAAATCCCTGTTGGCCACACGCCGGATGTTTTGAGCAAAGCCACAGCGGACATTGCATTTTTATTAATGCAAAACGTAGCCAGAAAAGCCTTTTTCCATCACAAAAGAATTCTTAACGACGACTGGAATTTCTTCGAGCCTTTGGCTAATATCGGACAAGATTTACAAGGAAAAACGCTCGGAATCTTAGGTCTTGGAAAAATCGGATATGAAATGGCAAGAGCTTCCAAAGGCGCTTTTGAAATGGATATTATTTACCATAACCGTAGCAATAATACCGAAGCCGAAGAAAAACTCGGAGCTAGAAAAGTTTCCTTCGAAGAATTATTGGAACAAAGCGACGTACTTTCGGTTCACGCAAATCTTACAGATGAAACTAAAGATTTGTTCAACAAGGAAGCTTTTGCAAAGATGAAACCGAACGCCATTTTTGTGAACACCGCTCGCGGACCAATGCACAACGAAAAAGATTTGCTCGAAGCCTTGAAAAACAAAACCATTTGGGGAGCCGGATTAGATGTTACCAATCCAGAACCGATGCATTTTGACAATGAACTTTTAAATATGCCAAATATTGCGGTTTTGCCACACATTGGTTCATCAACAGAAGAAACACGCGATGCGATGGCAATTCTTTCCGCTAAAAATGCGATTGCGGGAATCAAAAGCGAGCGACTTCCAAAAGTGGTGAACTCAGAAATTTATGAATAAATAATGTAAGCAATATCGATTTCAACGGCGTAACTTTATAAAAAACAAGAAATTATGAAAATGGAAACGATACAATTAAAATTCAAAGACGACGGAAAAATTCCGAACAGTCCGCTACCGCTTTTGATTTATAAAAATGTTTTCTCCGAAGAAAAAGCCGATGCCGATTTTATCAAGAAACATTTTGAAGACCGAAATTGGAGCAATTCTTGGAAAAACGGAGTTTATGATTACCATCATTATCACAGCAATACGCACGAAGTGATGGGCATTTACAGCGGTTTTGCCACGATTCAATTTGGAGGCGAAAACGGCGACAAACTCAGCATTGAAGAAGGCGATGCGGTTGCGCTTCCGGCTGGTTTGGGACATAAATTGATTGAGTCTTCGGATGATTTTGGTGTTGTCGGCGCTTATCCTGACGGAATGGATTATGATATTATGAAAGGCGAAGATGGCGAAAGACCAAAGGCTGATGAAAACATTAAAAATGTCCCGATTCCTGACAGCGACCCAGTTTATGGAAAAGTCGAAGGTTTGCTTTCGCTTTGGGGAAAATAAATTTTCAACGCAAATTAAATAATTTCTAAATAAACTAATCGGTGGAAATCCTTTAATCTGTGGCAAATAAATAATTAAATTATGAAGAAACTATTAATAATCGCCTTGATTTCAATTTCAAGTTTTGCTCAAGAAAAAGTGCAGGATTTTGGAGAAAATTTGGAAAAACTAAAATATCCGTTTCCGGTCAAAGAAATTTCGGTGAAAACCCAAGACCAAAATCTGACGATGGCTTATATGGATTTACAGCCAAAGTCTCCTAATGGAAAGACAGTTTTGCTTTTGCACGGAAAAAATTTCGTCGCGATGTATTGGCAACAAACCGCAAATGATTTGGCGAAAGCCGGTTACCGCGTGATTATGCCTGACCAAATTGGTTTTGGAAAATCATCAAAACCCACAAACATTCAATACAGTTTTCAGTTTTTGGCCAATAATACCAAAGCGATTTTAGACAAAGAAAATATCTCTAAAGTCAATGTTCTCGGACATTCAATGGGCGGAATGTTGGCAACACGGTTCACGTTAATGTTTCCGGAAACCGTAGAAAAATTGATTTTGGAAAATCCAATTGGTTTGGAAGATTGGAAAACCGTAGTTCCGTATCAAAGTGTTGACGATTGGTATGCAGGCGAATTGAAACAGGATTACCAAAAAATTAAAGACTATCAGTTGCAATTTTATTACGACAATAAATGGAAGCCAGAATATGACAAATGGGTAAATGTCTTGGCGAGTTTTACGCTGAATAAAAATTATCCAGCGATTGCCCAAAATTCTGCGATTACGTATGATATGATTTTCACGCAACCCGTTGTTTATGAATTCGAAAACATAAAAGCGCCAACATTATTAATCATCGGACAGCGTGACAGAACGGCTCTTGGAAAAGGGAAAGCTTCTCCTGAAGTACAGAAAACATTGGGAAATTATCCCGAACTTGGTAAAAAAACCGCAAAAAAAATCAAGAATTCTCAGCTCGTAGAAATAGAAAATGTCGGACATTTGCCTCATATTGAAGCCTACGAAAAATTCATTGGTCCGGTGCTGGATTTTTTGAAGAAGTAAGTTTTGAATGGCCACATATTCACGAATTTTCACTAATGCTTTGCTGTCAATTCCGACACGAATGCTTTAGAACGAATTCGTGAAATTTGTAAAATTCGTGGCGAAACATCAAAGTACATTTTTATGGAATTCAGATTCATCAACCGGTTCAACACGCGACCAAAGTTAAAAGGTTACAAACACGCGAAACAGTCGTATTTGAACCGAATTCGCTGGGCGGTTTCACTGTTTTATTTCGCGATGGGATTGTGTTCCGCCACTTGGGCGAGCCGAATTCCCGACTTAAAAACTACTTTGCATTTGAGCGAAGGCGATTTGGGAACTATTTTGTTCGCCATTCCGTTTGGGCAACTGTTTGCGATGCCGTTTGCTGGGAAAGTCGTAACGCGATTTGGGAGCCATCGAATTTTGCTGATCTGCCTGACTTTGTATGCGTTTTTAATGACTACAATTGGCTTGGCAAACGACCCCTGGCAATTATCTGCAGTTCTTTTTATTTTCGGAGTTTTTGGGAATTTGAGCAATATCGCCGTCAATACACAAGGAGTTTACACCGAAAATCTTTTCAAAAAAACCATAATGTCATCGTTTCACGGAGCGTGGAGTTCGGCAGGATTCACGGGCGCTTTCATTGGTTTGGCAATGTTATATTTCAAAATTACGCCTTACGTACATTTCATAATCACCTTTGGAATCGTCATTATTTTGATGGTCTTGAATTTCAAATTTTTGATTAAAGCGAAAGATAAAAAATCCGTAGAAAAAAAGAAATTTTTCACCAAACCAGACACCGCTTTAATTTGGCTCGGCGTTATCGGATTTTGCTGTATGGCAAGCGAAGGCGTGATGTTTGACTGGAGCGGTGTTTATTTTAAAGATGTCGTGAAGGCGCCAGGACCGTTAGTGATTTTGGGCTATACTTCGTTTATGGTAATGATGGCTTCCGGAAGATTTGTGGGCGATAGATTTATCTTAAAATTCGGAAGAAAAAGAGTGCTTCAAATCAGCGGATTGATGATTTCCATCGGATTATTCACTGCCGTTTTCTTTCCTTATTTGATTCCATCAACGTTGGCATTTATGTTGGTTGGATTGGGAGTTTCAACTGTCGTTCCCACGGTTTACAGCGTTGCCGGAAAAAACACAACGGTTTCCCCGGGAGAAGCGTTGACGATAGTTTCCAGCGTAAGTTTTCTTGGTTTTTTAATGGGACCGCCTATCATCGGATATATCGCGGAAGCGTTTGGCCTGCAATTTTCATTCGCCTTCATCGGCGTTTTTGGCGTTTTGATTGCAATAATGGTTAGCAGGATTAAGGCAATTGAGTAAAAAACTGCAAGGTTACTTCGTCGATTCGACATTCGGTCTTGGGTTGCAGATTTTTTATACCTGATTTTTATTTTTTCAAAGATGAAAAACCTACGAATTAACTCTTTCAGAAATCGATTTTATCACTTTAGAATTGAATAAATTAGAACTGGTGAAATAAATTTTTAAGACAAAATAATAGAAAGGCTTTGATTAATTTCAAGGCCTTTTTTTATGGATTTTCATTATTCCTAATTGTTTCCTATTTGCAGATGTAGGTTTGTTTCAAATAAACTTACAATGAAAAACACACTTATTTTCCTCGCCTTTCTCTTTGCATCGCTAAACTCAAATGCACAAATTTTAAAAGATACGATTACAAAAACCGTTGAAAAACCAAAACCCCTAAAAATACACCACGCCGAACCTTTATATCTTGATTTGATCCGAGATTTGGGCGCCAGAAAAGGCGAGAAGGAACTAAATTTTGGAATGGGAATCGACGATTACAAAGAATATATGAGCTATTCTGGCTTTATGGAATATGAATTTGCTGTCGCCAATCGATTGGGAGTTGAAGTCGAAGTTCCGTTTAAATTCTATCAAGATGTTGGCGGTGTTGAAACTACGGCAACGCCACAAAATAGAATAGAGGGACTTAAAGTTGCGACACAATATACGTTTTTGGTTTCCGAAAAATACCAGACATCGATGGCGGTTGGTTATATTCAAGAATTTGAATTTTCATCGTTTTCTTCAATCGACCATCACGGAAAATTCTTGGAAGGAATTTTATATAATCCAATTTTTATCGTTGCAAAAAAATGGACGCCAAATGTGCATACGTTGCTTTACACCGGGCCTGTTTTTGAGCAACATTTAGACAGCAATGACATAAATACGATTGGTCAAGTCAATGCGAGTTTTCACTATTCTTTTGCCGGAGGAAATTTTATCGGGTTGGAAACCAATATGGAATTTATGAAAAATGAATCTTCCGTAACCTTTAGGCCACAAATCAAACAGAAACTTTCTAACGGACTTTATCTGGGTTTCGTAACCGGAATTCCTACAGAATTTAAAGAGAAAGGAGTCAGTTTTATGACCAGAATAATTTGGGAACCTTAGAATTTCTAGAGATTATGCTTTCACAAATTTCATCTGTTTCATTCCAGAATCCGTATAAATTTTGATGTAATTAATTCCGGTTGGCAATGAAGAAACATCCCAAGAAGTCTCGCTTTTTGACTCTTTAATAATTTGTCCCAAAGAATTATAAAAAATGGCTTTTTCAACGGAAACACTTTCCGGTAATTGCAAGTTTAAAATGTTTGAAGTTGGATTTGGATACAATTTAATTCCTTCGATTAAAGCAAAATCTTCGTTGCCCAAAGTCATTGTGCTATTTTTCGAGATAATATCATTCTTCGGATTAAAAATAACTCCGGTAACGGTAAAAGGAACTGGTTTTAAAATCACTTGGCCATTCGTGGTATTGTCTAAAACTAAGTCTAAAGTTTGGCCTCCCGCACCAGTAACTCTAACGGGAACAGGCATTTCAAAAAACGGAACAGAAAAATGTGAAGTTGTTTGATTGATTACAAAACGAACTTGCCCGCCAATCCAATTTTGCGCTGTAATTGTGTATGTTGGATAGCCTTGTTTGTAAACCCAGTCGTTAAAAAACTCATCTAAATTTATCCCTGAAGCTGCGGCCAAATGTGTTTTTAGATTTTCGGTGGAAGCGTATCCGTAAGCTAAATTTGGGTCAGCTAAATAATTTTTCATTCCCTGAAAAAAGTTGGTGTCGCCCAATTTAAATCGAAGCATATTTGCCACCATCGCACCTTTATTGTAAGATAATCTGCTACTGAAAATCCTGCCAGAATTTAGCGCTTCGGCATCTGTCAAATAAACCGCACCGCCGGTTTGCGACGTGATATCATTGATTAAACTTCCTTTCCAGGAGTTAAAACTAGTCGCGCCGTCTAAATTTTCAATAACCAATCCAGATAAATAAGTTGCAAAACCTTCGTTTAACCAAATATCTTTCCAAGATCCACAAGTTATTTTATCTCCAAACCATTGATGTCCAAGTTCGTGCGCGATTAAATTTCGATCAAAACCACCCATAAACGAAACGGTTGTGTGTTCCATTCCGCCACCTAAAGCACATTGCGCATGACCATATTTTTCATTGTGAAAAGGATAAGTTTCGAAAAGTTGCTCGTATAAATTCATAATCGGAAGCGTCACGGCCAAATTGTTTTGAGTTGCCGTTTGTGTTTCTGGATAAATATAATTTACGATTGGAAATGTATTTGGGGGCGTTCCTGCTTGCTGTGTAAAAATCGAATAATTGGTTCCCGCAATTGCAATTAAATACGCGGCAATTGGATAATTATGCTTGAAATGTGTGGTTTTTGTATTGTTTGGATTTGTAACTGCTGTAATTTGAACGCCATTTGAAACGCCAACATATTGCGAAGGCATCGTCAAATACACATCAATATTGTCAACTTTATCATTCAAATCCTGCTTGCAAGGCCACCAATCTCTGGCGCCAAAAGGTTCTGATAAAGTGTAAAAACCAGCAACTCCGGCGTGCGTATATTTCGTGAAAGAACCTTCGTTTGAACTCGGAATTCCAGAATAATTTATGGTAAGAGAATCTAAAACATTAGCATTTTGAGTTGTTGGTAACGTGATAACTACTTCTTTGTTAATGTTTTGAGTAAAAATTACCGGAGTTCCGTGACGTAAAACTGAACTGACTGTCAACGTATTGTTCAAGTCAAAAGTAACGGTGTTGAGGTTTTGCGTTGCCAAATAATGTGTAGTCACTTCTCCGGTGATAAATAACGTTGCAGGATCAACCGTAAACCGCATTCTGTGGTATTTCACGTCATAGTTTTGCGTGTTCACATTTGCCACGGCGTTCATCACATTTGTTGCTGATTTTCTTTCAGCGTCAGCAATTTGGCTGTTTTGGTGATTGTGATTTTGTCCAAAAGCCGAGAAAATCGATAATAATGCAATGAGAATTGGGAAGCGTTTCATTATAATAAAAAATTTTTCAAATGTACTTAATAATATAATATACGAAATGTTAATTTCTTGGTTTCAAAATGTTGCAAAACTTTCCATATTGTTGGCAAGCAACTTTGCAACTGTCAACCTTTTTTCACTAAATTTGCTTCCTTATAAAAACCAAGTATAATGTTACAGATAGCGTTTATCCGAGAAAATCAGGAAAAAGTCCTTAAAGCTTTGGCAAAAAGAAATATGGATGCCAAAACTATTGTTGAACAAGCAGTGTCACTCGACGAAAAAAGAAGAGCGACACAAGCTGAAATGGACGGTATTTTGTCGGAATCAAACAAGCTATCCAAAGACATTGGGGAATTGATGAAGTCTGGCGAGAAATCAAAAGCGGAAATCTTGAAGCAGAAAAATGTTTTGTTGAAAGAAAAAAGCAAGGATTTATCTGAGAAATTGGATGTTTACACCAATGAATTGACAGAACAGCTTTATCTTTTGCCTAACCTTCCAGCAGATTTAGTTCCCGAAGGAAAAACACCAGAGGACAATTTGACGACTTTGCAAGAAGGAGAGATTCCGGTTTTGCATGAAGGCGCGCTTCCTCACTGGGAATTGGTTAAAAAATATGACATCATTGATTTCGAATTAGGTAATAAAATCACTGGTGCTGGTTTTCCGGTTTATAAAGGAAAAGGAGCCAAATTGCAACGTGCTTTGATTACGTATTTCTTAGATAAAAATACCGATGCAGGTTATCAAGAGTACCAAGTCCCACATTTGGTAAACGAAGCTTCGGCTTATGGAACGGGACAATTGCCTGACAAAGAAGGACAGATGTACCACGACAAAACCGATGATTTGTACTTGATTCCAACAGCAGAAGTTCCGGTGACGAATTTGTTCAGAGACGTGCTTTTGCAAGAAAACGAATTGCCGGTTTTGGCAACGGCTTACACGCCATGTTTTCGTAGAGAAGCAGGTTCGTATGGCGCACATGTTCGTGGTTTGAACCGTTTGCACCAATTTGACAAAGTAGAAATCGTGCGTGTCGAGCATCCAGATAAATCGTATGAAGCTTTGGAAGGAATGGTAGAACACGTTCGCGAAATCTTAAACGAATTGAAATTGCCTTACAGAATCTTGCGACTTTGTGGTGGTGATATGGGATTTGCGTCTGCGATGACTTATGATTTTGAAGTGTTTTCAACCGCACAAGACCGTTGGTTGGAAATCAGTTCAGTTTCAAATTTCGAGACTTTTCAAGCCAATCGTTTGAAATTGCGATTCAAAGACAAAGACGGAAAAAACCATCTGGCACACACTTTAAACGGAAGTTCGTTGGCATTGCCAAGAGTTTTGGCCGGAATTCTTGAGAATTATCAAACTCCAGAAGGAATCGTAATTCCAGAAGTTTTGAGGAAATATACCGGATTTGATATTATAAATTAATTCCAAATTTAAAATTAATGCCCTTGCAAATTTTGTGTGGTTTTCAAGAACCGTATAAAACTGTAAGGGCATTTGATAATTTATATTTCATTGGTTATTAATACTATTTCGCCTGAAAAAATGTTATCTTAGTAGCAATTGATTTTCTAAAAAATGAAAAAAATCCTCCTTATTATAAATTTATTTTTCTCCCTAATTGCTTTTTCTCAAAACGAGCAATTGGCGCTGAATTATTTTGACAAAGGAGAATTTGAAAAGGCGATTATCAGCTATGAAGATTTGCTGAAAAACCAACCTGCGAATAGCTTTTATTTCCAAAAATTAGTGGAATCGCATCAGCAAATGCAACATTTTGACGTGTCAGAAAAATTGCTTCAAGACCGATTGGACAAATATAAACAACCTGCGCTTTTGGTAGAGTTGGGTTATAATTTCCAATTGCGAAAAGAGGCGTCCAAGTCAAAAAAATATTATGACCAAGCGGTAGAGAAAATCAAAGAAAATCCATCAAATGTTTATACAATCGCCAACGCTTTTGAGAAAAAAACCTTGTTGGACTATGCTTTGCAATCGTATAAATTGGCGGTCAGCATCGAGCCAAAAATGAATTTTAATTATCAAATGGCGGTTTTATACGGCCAATCTGGAAAAACCGATTTGATGATTGAAACTTTTTTAGACGAATCTTTTGCGAATCCAAACAGCACGATTATGATTCAAAATCAGCTTTCGCGTTTTATGAACGACGAAGCCGAAGAATCGTTTAATACGTCGTTGCGAAAATCACTTTTGCTTCGAGCACAGAAAAATCAAGATATTTTTTGGAACCAATTTTTAAGTTGGTTTTTTGTACAGCAAAAAGAATATTCCAAAGCGTTTATCCAAGAAAAAGCCATCTACAGAAGAGACCCAGAATCGTTTTCAAACATCGTGAATTTGGCGCAATTGGCCTTGGAAGAAAACGAAGAAGAAACCGCGCAGGAAATTTTCGGATTTGTTTTAGAAAATACGCAAGACCAAGATTTGCAGATTTTGGCCAACTATTATTTGATGGAAGCCAAAATCAAAAAAGCGCCCGAAAAAAATTATCCAGCGCTGAAAGCCGAATTGGATTTATTGGTAAAAAAATTCGGAATCACGCCGTATAGCTTGCAACTGCAAATCCTTCAAGCACATTATACGACGTTCAATATGAAGAATCCGGAGGAAGGAAAAACCATTTTGAAACGAACTTTAGAACTTCCGTTGAACAAATATCAAACCGCCGACGTGAAAATGGAATTGGCTGATATTCTTTTATACGAAGAAAAATTTAACCAAGCCTTGATTTATTATTCCCAAATTGAGGAAGATTTGAAAAACGACCCAGTTGGTCATGAAGCGAGTTTAAAAGCGGCGAAAACCAGTTATTTTAAAACCGATTTTGAATGGGCTTTAAAGCAGTTCAAGGAATTAAAATCGGCTTCAACGCAATTGATTGCCAACGACGCATTGGAATTATTTCTTCTGATAAATGATAATACCGTGGCTGATTCAACGCAAGTTGGCTTGAAGAAATTTGCCCGAGGCGATTATCTTTTGTACCAAAATAAAAATAAAGAAGCTTTGGAACAATTCAAAGCGATTTTAAAAGAATACAAAGGTCAAGAAATTGAAGACGAAACGCTTTTGAGAATCGGACAGATTTATGAAAAATTAGGCGATTATACTTCTGCGTTATCGAATTACCAAACCATAATCGAAAATCACAAGGAAGGAATTTACATTGACGAAGCTTTATATTTTTCAGCAGAAATTTACAGCGATTTAAAAGATATTGAAAAAGCAAAATCGCTTTATGAACAAGTTTTGTTCAACCACGAAGACAGCATTTATTTTATTGACGCCAGAAAGAAATTCAGGCAGTTGCGAGGCGATGCGAATCTTTAGAGTTATGAGTTCGAAGTTGACTCAAAATGATCGAAAAATCTAACAATCGAATAATCCAAAGAAATATGATAATCTACAACGTAACCACAAATATCGACGATTCTGTTCACGACGAATGGATTCACTGGATGCAACACACGCATATTCCTGAAGTTTTGGCAACCGGAAAATTTACAAAAGCACATTTGGTAAAAGTTTTAGTAGAAGAACAAATGGGCGGAAAAACCTATTCAGTTCAGTTCCACACTGATTCTCATGAAACTTTGCAGAAATATTACCAAGAAGATGCGCCGAGACTTCGTGAACAAAGTCAGAAATTATTCGGGGATAAAATGCTGTCGTTCAGAACAGAATTAGAATTTATCTGCGAGCATAAAGCGGTTTAATTAGCGAATTCGTTAATTAGAAAATTAGACAATGATTTAGCGAGAAATCTTAAATCAAAAATCCTAAATCAAAAATTAAAATGGAAAAGGTAAAAGCCAAGAAACATCTTGGACAGCATTTCTTGAACGACGAAAGCATTGCAAAAGACATTGCGGACACGTTGAGTCTTGAAGGCTATGAAAATATTTTGGAAATCGGACCAGGAATGGGCGTTTTGACCAAATATTTGTTGGATAAACCGACTACAACTTACGTCATTGAAATTGATAATGAATCGGTGGATTACCTGAATGCAAATTATCCGAAACTGCACGATCATATTATTTCCAAAGATTTTTTGAAATACAATATTAATGAGATTTTCGAAGGAAAGCAATTTGCAATCATCGGAAACTTTCCTTACAATATTTCGACTCAGATTGTTTTTAGAGCCTTGGAATTGCGAAACCAAATCCCAGAATTTTCGGGAATGTTTCAAAAAGAAGTTGCCGAAAGAATCTGTGAAAAGAAAGGCACAAAAGCATACGGAATCTTATCTGTTTTAGTGCAAGCGTTTTATGAAGCCGAATATTTGTTCACGGTTCACGAACATGTTTTTAATCCGCCACCAAAAGTGAAATCAGGCGTTTTGCGCTTGCGCAGAAAAGAAAATTTCACGCTTCCTTGTAGTGAAAAATTGTTTTTTACAGTAGTGAAAACGGGTTTCCAGCAACGAAGAAAAACGCTTAGAAACAGCTTAAAATCGATGAATCTTTCGGATAATTTGCGAGAAGACACTATCTTTGACCTCCGTCCAGAACAGTTGGATTTCCAGCAATTTATCGAACTAACACAAAAAATTGAGGCCGATGCAGTTTAAAATCAGTAAGGAGCTTATTCTTGAAATTGAAGAATTAATCGAAAGCAAAAACGACCAGCAATTGGAAGTTTTGCTGAACGATATGCACCACGCTGATATCGCTGAAATCCTTGATGAGCTTGATTTTGACGAGGCAACTTATATTTTCAAGGTCTTAGACAGTGAAAAAACCGCAGAAATTCTTCTTGAATTGGAAGATGATTTGCGTGAAAATATCTTGAGTAGGCTTTCGCCAAAAGAGATTGCCGAAGAGCTTGACGAATTAGACACCGATGACGCGGCCGACATTATCGGTGAACTTTCTACCGAAATTAAAAACGAGGTAATTTCTGAGCTGAACGACGTTGAACACGCCAAAGACATTGTCGATTTGTTGCGTTATGACGAAGATACTGCCGGCGGTTTGATGGGAAAAGAGCTTGTGAGCGTCAATGAAAACTGGAATGTTTTGACTTGCGTCAAAGAAATGCGCATCCAGGCAGAAAATATTTCAAGAGTACATTCTATATATGTTGTTGACGATGAAAATCGCCTAAAAGGAAGACTTTCGCTTAAAGATTTATTGACAACTTCCACAAAAACGCCGATCAGCGAGGTTTATATTCCAAAAGTGGATTATGTTCGAGTGGATACCGAAGACGTTGAGGTTGCGAGAATTATGCAGAAATATGACTTGGAAGCCATTCCGGTTGTAGATGAATTGGGTCGTTTGGTCGGAAGAATCACCATCGATGATATTGTCGATGTGATCAAAGACGAAGCCGATAAAGATTACCAGTTGGCGGCCGGTATCTCGCAAGACGTTGAAGCCGATGACAGCATTTTAGAACTGACAAAAGCCCGACTTCCGTGGTTGGTTTTGGCACTTTTAGGAGGCTTTATTTCCGTCAAAATGCTCGGACTTTTTGAAGGCGCGATGTTAGAGCACGGCGAGCTTTTCTTTTTTACACCGCTTATCGCTGCAATGGCCGGAAACGTTGGCGTACAATCTTCAGCGATTATCGTGCAAGGTTTGGCGAATAACACGATCAGCGGTTCGCTTTGGAATCGTTTAGTGAAAGAAGTTTCGCTGAGTTTATTAAACGGCGTAATTTTAGCAACAATACTTTTTGCAGGAAGCCATTTTCTGCTCGATGTTGATATAAATTTAGGAATTACAGTAACCGTTTCCTTGATTTCTGTAATCGTAATTGCTTCATTAATAGGTACTTTTATTCCTTTATTGCTAAATAGATTTGGAATTGATCCCGCTTTGGCGACCGGTCCGTTTATCACTACAAGCAATGATATCTGCGGAATTTTGATTTATTTTTCTATTGCAAAATTGATTTTAGGATTTTAAATACTTTTTTATTTGAACACAGATGACACGGATTTCAATAATTTTTAAAATCCGTGTCATCTGTGTTCTAAAAGTGATTTAGAATTAAAAATAAATCTGCGAATCTGCGGTCTTTTCTTTAAATTTGGTAGAAAGAAATTCACCAAAGAATGATACCAAAAGACATAAAAATCCTTCACATCGACAGCAATAATCCAATAATGATGGAGCAATTGCAAGAAGCCGGATTTACAAACCATGAAGATTTCAAATCTACAAAAGAAGAAATCGAATCAAAAATTCACGATTATCACGGAATCGTAATCAGAAGCCGTTTCAATATTGACAAGACTTTTTTAGACAAAGCCATCAATCTGCAATTCATCGCGAGAGTTGGCGCTGGTTTGGAAAGCATCGACACCGATTATGCTGAAACCAAAAACGTTGCGTTAATCGCCGCGCCAGAAGGAAATAGAAACGCAGTTGGCGAACATTCGCTCGGGATGCTTTTGTCGCTTTTCAATAAATTAAATCAAGCCGATCGTGAAATCCGTTCTGGACATTGGAACCGAGAAAAAAACCGTGGTTTTGAACTAGACGGAAAAACCGTTGGGATTATCGGTTACGGAAATATGGGAAAATCTTTTGCCAAAAAACTCCGTGGTTTTGATGTAGAAGTTTTGTGTTATGATATCATGGAAGACGTTGGCGATGCAAATGCAAAGCAAGTTTCTTTGGAAGAATTACAGCAAAAAGCAGATGTTTTAAGCTTGCACATTCCGTGGATGCCAGAAACTGATAAATTAGTCAATGCCGATTATATTGATGCTTTTGCGAAACCTTTTTGGTTGATAAATACTTCTAGAGGAAAGAATGTCTTGACCGCCGATTTGGTGGAAGCTATGAAATCTGGTAAAATTCTCGGAGCTGGTTTGGATGTTTTGGAATATGAAAAATTGTCTTTCGAAACGCTTTTTGAAGAAGATAAAATTCCGGATGCTTTTCAATATTTACTTGAATCTGACAAAGTAATTCTGTCGCCACACATCGCCGGCTGGACTTTTGAAAGCCACATTAAATTGGCGAAAACCATCGTTGATAAAATAAAAGCAATTTATTTCGGCGAAAGCCATCTTGAAGAAGAAGAAAGACGCGTCACCGGAATTGGGGGTTTTTTCTTCAAAGCTGAAAATCCTACATTATTAAAAGAGTGGTACAAAAAACATCTTGGTTTAAACACAGATGATTATGGTTGCACTTTTTGGTGGAAAAATAAAGAGGGCGAAGATTGTTCCACTCAATGGTCGCCTTTTAAAAGTGAAACCAACTATTTTGAGCCTTCACAGAAACAATTCATGCAAAACTTTAGAGTTGAAAATTTAGAAAGATTGTTAGAAAATCTAAAAGCTGAAAACGTACAGGTTTTGGATGAAATGCAAGTTTTTGATTATGGAAAATTTGCGTCAATTTTAGATTTAGAAGGAAATAAGATTGAACTCTGGGATCCTGTTGACAAAATATTTCTATAATTTTAAAATGTTAACAAAAGTGGTTGGTTTATACTAATTATTTTTATTCCAATTATTGGGGCAATCTGGCTTATTGTCTTGTTGGCAACAGAAGGAATACAAGGATCTAACGAATATGGTCCAGATCCAAAAAATCAATATGATGAAGTAAATAAATTAGGTACAGATTACTAAATTTATACTTTTCAATATTTTGAAACCCAAGTCGAAAGGCTTGGGTTTTTTATTTTTTCTAATTTTTATAAAAAAGCTTTTATGTCTTATTATTTTTGTTAATTTTATCCCAACAAACTCAAAAACAAAAATCAACAATGGAAATAATCAATCCTGACAATCGCAGGCCAATTCCTGAATTTAATGTAGATCCAATAATAGTGCTGGTTCTTGGCATAATAACTTGTGGATTATACCTAATTTATTGGAATATAAAGATCGCAGAAGTTATTAACGCTGTCGCAGAAAGAGAAGTGATTTCACAACCAATCGCCATTTTTTCTGGATGTTGCATGCCAGTAAATTTGTACTTTTACTACTTGGCAGGTAAAGAAGGTTTGCCAAAAGTGTATGAAAGAACTGGCGAACCGCAAAAAGACCAATCTACATTATTATTAATTTTAGGTTTCTTTTTTCCAATGGTTGCCGCAATGATTGTTCAAGGTGATATCAACAAGTTATACAATAAATAAAAAAAATAAATTAAAAATTTACGGAATTGCCGGAGCTTTATTGACGCTGGCAATTCCGTTTTTTTTGATGCTTCATAACGATCACAATCACCTTGAAACCGATCAGTCATTGTGTCCGTTTAAGATGCTCACAGGATTTCCTTGTCCGGGTTGTGGAATTACAAAATCTTTGGTTTATTTATACGAAGGAAATTTAGCAAAAAGTTTCTATTACCATCTTTTCGGGCCATTTGCTTTTGTGTTTTGCTTTGTAGTAATAATAACGCTCACGGCCGAATTGATTACAAAAAACGAATATTTCAACAGCATTTTTTACAGCAGAAAAGTCGCTTATTTCTTAGGAATAATTTTAATGACATATCATTTAGGACGATTAGTCTATTTTGTAAAAGATCATACCGTCGATGAAATAATCAAAGAATCCATTTGGAGATAAATTTCATAAAAACAAAAAACCCAAGACATCAATCTTGGGTTTCTTTTTATAATTTTTCTCCTTTTTCAATCAGCTTTCGTTCCAGTTCAGCTTGAAATTCTTCCATAACGGGTTTCATTGTGCTTTCGGGAATATCGGCGATTCTGATATACATTAAACCGTCAACGGCATTGTTAAAAAGCGGATCAACGTTAAAAGCCACAACTCTCGCATTTTGCTTGATGTATTTTTTAATCAAGACAGGCAAACGCAAACTTCCTGGTTCTAATTCATCAATGATTTTATCAAATTTATTCAAATCAGCTTCGGCTTCATCAAAGATAAAATCCTTATCGGCATCTTTTAATTTTACTTTAAATTCTTTCTTCGGATGCACATATTGCGCAATGTAAGGATCATAATAATGCGATTTCATAAACTCAATCATCAGCGATTTCGAAAAATCAGAAAATTGATTGCTGATACTCACGCCACCAATCAAGAACTTATGATCTGGATAACGCAAAGTCGTGTGCACAATTCCTTTCCAAAGCAAAAATAACGGCATCGGTTTCTGCTGAAAATCTTTGGTAATAAAAGCGCGTCCCATTTCGATAGACTTGTTCATCATATCGTGCAATTCTGGCTCAAAACGGAAAAGCTCTTGAAGATAAAATCCGTCGATTCCATACTTTGGAAAAATCTCAGAACCTAATCCCATTCGGTATGCGCCGGCGATTTGCTTTGTGTCATCGTCCCACAAAAACATATGGTGGTAATATTTGTCAAAACGATCTAAATCTAAAGATTCGTTCGTTCCTTCACCAACTTCCCTGAAAGTAATCTCACGAAGTCTTCCGATTTCATGCAAAACATTCGGAATTTTATTGGCTTCGGTAAAGAAAACCTCATAATTTTTGCTTTGCAATAATCGACAATCTGTATTTCTCAAAGCATCGACTTCGGCCACAATTTGCTCGTGATTTGCCGGCATCGCAATTTCTTTCGGACTTCTGTTAATTTTTAAATTAGACGTATCTAAAAGCTTGGTTTCCTTTTCAAAAGGATTCGCCAACATATACGTTTTTCTTCTTAAAAATTCAGAATATTCTTCAATCGTTTCATGTTCGTTTTGCTCATTTAAAGAAATCGCTTTCCCGATTCTAACTTTGATCACACGATCTTTTTGAGTCAATAATTCTGAAGGAAGTTTTGCCGTTCTTAAAGTATCATCCAACTTTGAAAGCAAGTAAAACAAACGGCTATTTTTTGCATGGAAATAAATTGGAACAACCGGAACTTTTGCTTTTTTAATCAATTTAATCGCGCCTTCTTCCCATTGTTTATCGACCACCAGTTTTCCATCTTTATATGTAGAAACTTCTCCGGCAGGAAACATTCCCAATGGTTTTCCATCGCTTAAATGACGAAGCGTTTCCTTGATTCCAATCACGCTCGATTTTGCATCCTTGTGAGTTTCAAAAGGATTAACCGGCATAATATAAGGTTTCATCGGATCAATTCTGTGCAATAGAAAGTTGGCAATAATCTTGAAATTCGGCTCTCTTTCAAGCATTAATTTCAGTAATAAAATGCCATCAATTCCGCCAAGCGGATGATTTGAAATAGTAATATAAGCGCCGTCTTTTGGCAAACGCTTTAAATCTTCTTCCGGAATTTCAAATTTTATCTGAAATTCATCCAATATCGCGTTCAGGAATTCCACATCTTTTAAGTGTTTATTCCTGTCATAGATCTTATTTAAGGTAGAAATCTTGAGTATTTTCATGAGCAACCAGCCTGAAAAAGTACCCAAAACCCCATATTTATCAGTGTTTATTGCTTTAGCAACTTCTTTAGCGGTGACTAGACCCATTTACATTTTTTGTTTTCGTGCGTAAAAAAACAAAGATAGCAAAATTGCATTAACACATTCATTTTTTTACGCCCACTATCAAATAGATTTTAAATAATGGTTAATCTTTTTTTACTTACTTTTGAAAAAGTCAAAATTGAATTAAAAATGAGAATTATCTCCTATAATGTCAACGGAATTCGTGCGGCGATCGCCAAAGGTTTCCTTGAATGGTTGGAACAAGCGAGTCCAGACATCATTTGTCTTCAAGAAATAAAAGCAACGCCAGAACAGATTCCGCTGGGCGAATTTGAAAAAGCAGGTTACCCTTATAATTATTGGTTTCCAGCACAAAAAAAGGGATACAGCGGTGTGGCAGTTTTATGTAAAACAAAACCCAATAATGTAGTTTTTGGTACGGGAATTGAGCACATGGATTTCGAAGGAAGAAACCTTCGCGTGGATTATGACGATTTTTCGGTCATGAGTTTGTATCTTCCTTCGGGCACAAATATTTTGAGATTAGACCACAAATTTATGTTTATGGACGATTTTCAAAACTATATTACCGAGCTGAAAAAGGAAATTCCAAACCTTTTGATTTGCGGTGATTACAACATTTGCCACGAAGCAATTGACATTCACGATCCAATTCGCAACGCAAAAGTTTCGGGATTTTTGCCACAGGAAAGAAGCTGGCTCGACATTTTTATGAAAAACGGATTCGTCGATTCGTTTCGTCATTTTAACAAAGATCCGCATCATTACACGTGGTGGAGTTACCGCGCCGGCGCCAGAGGAAACAATAAAGGATGGAGAATCGATTATATTTTGGCCAGCAAGCCATTAGAAAATCGATTGACGCGTTCGGTGATTTTGCCAGACGCCAAACATTCAGACCATTGCCCGGTATTAGTAGAAATTGAGTAGATTTTTTAGAAGCTATTTCCCGCTTTTCAGTGCAAGTCCTCATTTTTAAAATCTTTTTTCACTAGCAAAAAAACGAGCTTCCTCCGGTCGCTGTTTTTCCTGCTGTGAAAAATAGATTTAAAAATTCCGGGCTTTCCCTTGCAATCTGGGCTATTGCTTTTAGAAATAAATAAAATTTAGAATTAAACAAGAACAATAACTTACATTATGATTAAAAAAGTTTCCCTCGGCTTATTGGCTTTAGCACTGACAACATCGTGCGTTTCGTCAAAAGTGTACAAAGAATTAGAAAGCAAATATGCCAACTTAAAAAAAGAAAACAGAAGCCTTTCTGATGAAAATGGCGACTTATCAAAAACCAAAAACCAATTAGAATTAGAGTCAAAAGATTTAAAATCGCAATTGGATAAATTAAAAGCCGAAAGAGATAAATTGGCTGCAGATTATGCGGCTACTTCCGGTAATTTAAATAAGTTGAAATCTTCTTATAGCGATTTAGAAAAAAATAGTGGTGACGCTTTAGACACCAATATGAAAAAGAACCGCGAGCTTTTGGCACAATTAGAAGCCAAAGAAAAAGCGTTGGCGGCAGAGCAAGAAAGATTGAACAAATTGCAAGCTGAATTAAAAAGTCGTTCTGCAAGAGTGGACGAATTAGAAGGAATGATTGCTTCAAAAGAAGAAAGCATGCGAAAACTGAAAGAAACCTTATCGAAAGCCTTGAACAGCTTTGAAGGAAAAGGGCTTACGGTAGAACAAAAAAACGGAAAAGTGTATGTTTCTATGGAAAATAAATTGCTTTTTGGTTCTGGTTCTTGGGCTGTGGGAACTGAAGGAAGACGTGCTGTTGTGGAAGTTGGAAAAGTACTTGGAGTTAATCCAGACATTTCCGTTTTAATTGAAGGTCATACTGACAACGTGCCTTATGGCGGATCTGGACAAATCGTGGACAACTGGGATTTATCGACAAAACGCGCCACTGCAATCGTAAATATCATCGCTGAAAACAAAGCGGTTGACAAGAAAAATTTAACTGCAGCAGGTCGTGGAGAATTTGCACCGCTGGTTCCAAATACAACAGCAGATGGAAAAGCAAAAAACAGAAGAATAGAGATTATCTTGACTCCAAAATTAGATGAAATTTCTAAAATGTTGAATGATTTGTAAGAAAAGTTTCTGGGGTTTAAAGTTGCTGAGGCGCCAAGATTTTTAGATTTTAAATAAACAAAAGGCTCGAGATAAATTGACTATCTCGAGCCTTTTTAATTAATAACAACCCTTATATTTTCAGGTGCTGAGATATTAAGGTTTAAAACTACTTAGTACCTAAATACCTTAGTTTCTCATCATCTTTTTTAATTATCTAATGTTTAATTTTGAAGTAAATTTGTTTCCAGAAACATCTTGAAGCGTAACCAGATATATTCCGGTTTGAAGGAAACTGGTGTCAATATAATGTTCCGAAGTGTTTTCTAACGGAATTTCTGCCAATAATTTTCCTGATAAATCAATAACCGAAAGCTGACTCAAAATCGTTCCATTTTGATTGGAAATCATAATTTTTTCGGTCGCAGGATTTGGCATCATCACAAAACCGTTGTGGGCAAAACTATCAGTGTTTAAAGAGGTGTCAACGACTTTATAAAGCGTTCCTCCGGCAGAAGCGATGTATAATTCACCGTTCACATCTTCCCCAAAAGTGGTGAAACTGTTGCTTCCGGTAAAATTTGGCGTGTAACTAATTACTCCGGCATCACTAACCGTTCCAATTCTATTTCTGCAATAATCAGCGAAAAAATATTTTCCGGCAAAATTTGGATAAAGTGTTCCCGTATAAGCATAACCGCCCGTGATTGAGCATCCGTCAGCGTGGGTGTATTGTGCCAATGGAAAGGTCATCGTGCTCATCGGTGCACAGCCAGAAGTGTTATAAGAATTGTTTCCCTCATAACATCTCCAGCCATAATTTAAACCGGCAGCTGTTGGTAAAACCTTATTGATTTCTTCAATCGTCACTTCGCCAACGTCGGCAATCCACAAATCGCCGTTGGTTCTGTTAAACGAAAATTTCCAAGGATTTCTGAGTCCGTACGCCCAAATTTCATCAGCTCCGGCGGTTGCTCCAGCAAAAGGATTCGTACTCGGAATTCCATACGGAGTTCCAGAATTTACGTCTATTCTCAATATTTTTCCAAGTAATTCATTGGTATTTTGGGCACGAGCGCTGTCTGCGGCATCACCTGTAGAAATATACAAATTTCCGTCAGGACCAAATTTTAAACTTCCGCCATTATGATTTGTTGCTGAAGGTCTGGTAATGGTCAACAAAATTTGGGCACTTGAAGCATTGGCTACGTTAGCGTCGGCAGAAACCGTGTATCTCGCCACAACCGTATTTCCCGCAGTATTATTGTAATTGATGTAAAAATAACCGTTCGTGGCATAATTTGGATGAAAAGCCAATCCCAATAATCCCTGTTCGCCGGTGTTTGCGATTAGCGAAGTCACATTTAAAAAGTTAGTTGTATTTGTGCTTCCGTTTGGATTTACAATTTTTATCAATCCGTTTTTTTGAACGACAAAAATACGGGAATCTCCAGCGTTTGTAACTTCCGTCGGTGTGTTAAAACCCGTGGCGAAAGATTGTATTCCAATGGTCTGCGAAAGCATTACATTTGATAAAAATAAAATTAGTAAGTGTAGTGTTGTTTTCATAATGCGGTAGTTTTGATTTAAGTAAATTTAGTTAAATACTTTCAAACTAACTCATAATGAAATACTTATATTGATTAAATATTTCTTAAATATTTAAAATTAATTTTAGTTTTTGATAATCACATCGGATTATCGGTAAGTCCGGCTTCAATTTTTTCTTCCACTAATTCTTTATCTTCGGCGTCAGCAACCATTTTATCTTCATCATCTTGATGCGAAAGTACCAAGCAAATGCTTATCGGAAAATGGTCTGAATCAATATGTTTTTCGACTTTCATATCGACCAATCGAAAGTGACTGCTCACAAAATAATGGTCTAACGGCCAGCGAAGCAACGGATATTTGGCGTGAAAAGTGCTGTACATTCCTCGTCCGCGTCTTGGGTCTAGCAATTCGCTTGATTTCAGGAACAATTTTGTGGTATAACTCCAAGCGACGTCGTTCAAATCGCCAATTACCACACATGGGCCTTCGTGTTTTTTTGCCATTTTCCCAATTAATAAAATCTCGGCGTCGCGGTCTGTGCTGTGTTCATTTTCCTGCGGAACGGGCGGAGTGGGGTGCAATCCAAATATTCTAACAAGCTGATTGTCAAATTCTACATCGGCAATAATCGACGGAATTTCTTCATCAATAAGATAATTTATTTCTTGGTTTTTAATCGGAAGCCGGCTGTAAAACAAAAGTCCGTACGTATTATCCAAAGGAATTTCTATATAATGCGGATATTCTTCTCGCAATTCTTTCACGCCATCAAGCCATTTTTCATCGGTTTCCACCAAAAAAACGATGTCTGGATTTCGCTTTTTGACCAAATCTAATAACTTTTGATACTTTCTGTTGTATTGATAAATATTCGCTACGAGCAAATTAATCGTTTCCTTATTTTTTCCGGAAACTCTGTCAATCATTGTTTTTCCTAGGAAAGTAAATGGCAAAATCAAATATAAAAGGTAGAAAAAGGCGAAAGACAAAAAAATGCTAATGCTAATGTCAAGCCAAAATTCGCTTTCGCGGAAAAAGACAAACCAACAAGTGGCCAAAATTCCGATGATGGTAAATTTCTGCAACCTAGGATAATCAAAAACCCGAAAAATCCAAAAGTCTTTTTTAATAAACGGAAGCAGAACAGAAAGTATGGCGATAAAGGATAAGACGTAAAGTAGAATTTTGAGCATAAAAGAAATTTGATTTAAAGGTATAAATTAAATTTCCACCACCTTTTTTATTAGAATAAATTTAGGATTTGTTTTATAAAAAAGGTACAACGCAAGCTGTACCTTTTCTATTTAATTGATTATTGGATTCTATTTATTTTTTGCGAATTATTTAGAGAATCAAATGACCTATACATGTCATTCCGACGAAGGAGGAACCTCCGTCAGTAGCTCAAATTGTGGCGATTCCTCCTTCGTCGGAATGACAAAAATCAACTTATTCCTTTATAACGTTTCTATAAATTGTCAATTGTTTTGTCTTTTGGATGTTTTACTTTGTAACTTATCCTGATTTTCTTGGTTTCATTTGGAGAAAGTTTTAAATCCCATGAAAGAATTCCGGTTTCGGCATTAACTTTCGCCTTGTCGCTTTGCAATAATTCCACGGTCATTTCTTTGTCAGTGCTGATTGGATATTGGTCTTTCAGCAGAATTTGAACCGATTCCTTTTTATTGTTTTTCACGACAATGTCATACGTAAAGGTCTGCTCTTTATAGGACGATAAAAATTTTGTTCCTGATTTATCCACAATTTTTTCTCTTGAAATCGCAATTTTTTTATCTCTTCCCATGCTCAAACTCAAAGTATCCGAAGTCTGATTTGGATTGATTTGCGTTTTGCCCACATACATTCCTTCAAAAACGATATTTGCTTCGCCCTGCAACAAATTATATTTTGAATAATCGCTAATTTCCGCCAATAAAAAGGCTTCTTTGTCCGCTTTTGGAACTGCAAAATATTTATAAGTGGCAGGCAATTTCATTTCTTTTAAAGTCACGCTGTGCATTTTTCCGTTAGACAAAATATCATACGGAATGTCAATATCAAAAGAAGTATTTAGCTGATTTTCAAGGACGTTTGTGTAGTTTGAAATAGAAGACTGTTCCATTTCTTCTTTTTGTATAATTTTCGCGTTAGCGATTTGCAAACCAGAAACTTTTCCTTTAAGTGAACTTACCGAAACCTCTGCCAATTTCTCATCGTTTTCATAGTCATTTTGATAAGCATAATTTAAAAACCATGGATTTAATAAGGGTGCCTGGTTATTTTGATTTGGAACGCCAGATGACAGCGTCAGTTTCACTTTTTTCCAGTCAATTCCAGAGTTTTGAGTAACCTGCGCTTTGTACATCATATTAATTGAAGAAGTCAGGTTTTCAGCACGCAAATCATAAAATGGACGCCAAGTTGCTGTGTTTGTGATGTAGCTAATGTCAATTGGCGTGTTGCCGGCAACAGTATTCATCACTTGAAGAATCAGTTTTCCGGAAGAAATTTTTTCCTCGTTTTTAGTGTCAAATTCCAATTTGTTTCTAAGCTTCTGAAGTTTTTCGTTCTGTTTTGTTTCCTTTTCGACCAACAATGCAATCGAATTGCTCAATTCACTTCTTTTGGTTTTGTAATACTCTACCATTTTCATCAATTCGGTCACATTCAGTCCAGAATTCGCTCCAGAAACCTGCTGATTTCGGTCTAAAAGTTCGATGGTTTTATTGTAAGAGCCTTTTTCAACCTGAATTTTGGCAATATCTTTTTGTACCAATTCAATGCTGTCGCGCACTTTTTTTATCGCCGGAGAGTTTTCGTCAATTTCATATTCCGAAATGTAATTGTTTGTAAACTGAACCGACATAACCGTTACCGAAGACGGCGCGCCAATTTGAATCGTGCTTTCATTAAGCGAAACCGCGACATTTTTGATTACGATTTCGCTGTTTCCCGCCGGAAGGTTCAGCGAAGCAGATTGCGAAAGTTCCGCTCCATTAAAGTAAACGGTAGCGTTTTTCACTTTTGCCGTAGTAAAAATTGGCTTTTGCGCATACGCCATTGCTTGGAAAAAAAGCAGAAAGAAAAGAATTTTTTTCATTTGGATTATATTTAAGTGTCCTTATTGATATAGAGTATAAAAAAGTTGAAAAGGTTGGGAAGGTAAAAAATAAAAATTAAAAACCCCGAATATAGATTCGAGGTTTTGCAAAGATTTATTTCTCAAAAGTATAACCTTTTACTTTCGCAAAATCTTTAATTGAAGAAGCGATTGCGTTGCCCAAATCATCTTTTACCTTTTGCTTTTTAGCTTCGGCATCAATGAATTCCTGGCGTTTTTTTGCCAAATCGGCCATTTCTTTTTGAATTGCTTCGCGTTCTTTGGTTTTGGTTTCCACGATTGCTTTTAATTCTGAAGCAGATTTATTTTGCAATTCCTTCGGAAGCTCTTCTTTTTTTATTTTTCCCAAAGCTTCTTTATCATCTTTCACTTTGTCAACCAAATCCCAAGAATCATTTTTGTAAACCGCTTTTGACTTGCTCACTGCGCGTTCTGCATAATTTGAAGACGAAACTGATTCTGCATTTCGGTCTTGCGTTTCTTGCATTGCTTTCTTTTCAACGCCCTTGCTTCCGTAACTCACATAAGTTCCGTTCAAACGCTCGTTACATTGGTAAATTTTGTCGTCATAAGGCGTGGCGATATATTGCACTTTTTCGTCAGAATCAATATTGAAATATTTTCCTTGGCCTTTGTCAGCACCGTCTTTCCAGCTTGAATTTATTCCTTCAGAGTTATTTCCGCAGAAAATCGTATTCACATAAATATCTTTTTTCAAAGCATCATTAATCACTTCTTTGTAACTAATCGGACCTTGAGAAAACTCTTCATTTCCGGCGATGTAAAGCAATTTCATATTTCCTTTCTCACTTCCCCATTCAAGTTTTTTTGTAGCATCTTGAATCACGGCGCCACAATATTCGTTGCCACCATTGGTTCTCAGCGAAAATAATTTCTCTGAAATCAAATCTAAATCCGTAGAAAGTGGCGTCACTTGGCGAATAAAATTCGTTGAAGCAGACAACCCGTCATTTCCATATTCATACAAGGCAATTTCAATCGTCGGATTTTTTCCTTCATATTTTAAAGTCGTCAACGTGTTGACAATGTTCCAAAGTCGGGATTTTGCCTGGTCAATCAAACCGTCCATACTATTGGAAGTGTCTAACAAAAGCGCCACTTGAATTTTCGTTCCGCTCATTTCTGGAGGCGTATTCAGAGCCAATTCCGGATTTTCATCAATCACCGGATCTTTTGAAGTTGTTTTAAAATAGTCACAGCTAAAGCAAAGCGAAGTCGCCAAAAGTGCTGTCGCAAAAAGAATTTTCGTTTTCATAATGATTGGTTTTTTTAGGTTATTGTAAATTTTTAATATCGTTTTCAATCGAAAGAATCATCAGGCAAGTCGCCGTGCAAAAAACTGGGCTCGTAATGCAATGGTGGCCGTTCCAGCTTCCGTCATTATTCTGGATGCTGATGATTTTCCCGCCCACATTGTCGTACCATTTTCGCCATTCGTCATCTTTATTGACAATCATCGATTCGCCAGTTTGCAGGAAACTCAAGAATTCTTCACCGCCGTTATTCCCAAAACCGCTCATCACGTCATTTTGAACCGCTTTCACTTTGGCTGAATTATACACCTTGTCAGCCACTTCATAAACTTCGGCTTGTTCGTCAGAAACGCCTGCTTTTTTCAAATTATCTTTATTTAAAGGCGCATTTCGGTCTAGTTTTCCTTCACTTTTTGCTTTGGCGATAATTTCTTTTGCTTCTTGCGATTCTTTTGCGCTTCCACGAACTGAACTGCTCACGGCATACAACATAATTCCGGCGCCATCTTCAGATTTTACGCTTTCATTTTCTGAATTATAATTGCTTTTTTGGTAATCTCTAGACTTTTTCAATTTATCAGAATCCACCTTTACATCTTTATTTTTAGAAGCATTTTCCAAGCCTGAACTTGCAAAAGAAGATTGCAAAACACCAGCCCAACCTGCACCTTTCACTTTTCCGTTGCCGTCGTATGATTTTTCAATTTTATTGATGCAAACTTGAATGGCGTCTTTCACTTTGTCTTTTAAATTTTCATTTTTCAGAGTCGGATAAATTTGATTCAGAAACTGCAAAGTCAAAACCGCGTCGATATTTTCTCCCAATTTCCGCTGAATTTGCGTACCTCGAACTTCCGTTATATAATCTGGATTGTTCTTTGTTTTTTCAATTTCAGCCAAAAGATAATCCAAGCTTTTTCTCAAGACATCACTATGTTTTCCAGATTCCATATTATAGCCAACGCGGTACAAAGCCATTGCCGTCATTGCCGTTGTCGCCGGGTCTGAGCTCACAGCGTGTGGGTCTCTCACGTTCTGCATTGCGTGTGAACCCGCGCCCCAACCGCCATCTTTGTTTTGTGCTTGCACGAGCCAGTTTTCGCCTTGGGCAATTTTCTCGTCAATTTTTGCATCGCGTTTCACTTTTGCAAAACCTTCAGAAGGCTGTTCGTTCATCACTGTCATAAAAACGCACGGCAGTTCTTCGTCATCCTTTTTGTCTTCTGGAATGACCATTGCAAAATCCTTAGGTTTTTCTGAAACTGGTTTTACAGAATTGCGATTGATGATTTTTACCGAAGCGTAGCATCCAAAAAGCAGGACCGCTACTGAAATTATTTTTGCTCTCATAATTTGTGGTTTTAAGATTTCTCTGGTAAAATTAGATTTCAAATCCGCTCAAAATTTCCAGAAATGGTGAAACCCCGTTTTCAATTGGTGAAAGGAATAGGATAACAGGTTGAAATTAATTTACTTTACATTATAAATTCTGCTTGGTTTTTAAATCCTAAGCGATAGACTGTTATGAAGAAATTGAATCTTAAAATCGCGATTTTTCTGGTGATGCTTTTCGGCTTTCAAAGCTTGATGGCGCAGGATACTATTAAAAAGAAAATCCTCCCGACCAAGACAAATAGCGTTTCTAAAAAAGCGGTGGAGCTGAAGGAAGCGCTCTCAAAAGACGAAAGCGATTTGCAAATTGCCCAGCGGTACGAGGCTTTGGCCAAACAACTTTCTGCCAAAGGCGATTACGCAAAAGCGGAAGAATATTTGAAAAAGGCGAAAGATATTTATGCCAAATTGAATAAAAACAAGGAAGTTGCAAATGTCAGCAGAAACATCGGGAAAACCCAGGAATCCCAAAATAAAACAAGCGACGCAATTATAAGTTATGAAAAGGCCAGCGAAGTTTCTTCGGACAAAGAATTAGAAAGAGTCAATTATAATGATGCAGAACGATTGAAAAATTCAGTTCCCGCAAAGCAAGATGATTATATCAATTCGAATATTTCTATCTTAGAAAAAAAGGGAAAAAGAGAAGAAGTTTCAGAAGCATATCAGCAAAAAGCGATGAACAGCATCAAGTTAGATGATAAACTTGGAGCGATTGAAAACTACAAAAAAGCGCTGGAAAATGTCAAAGGAAAGCCTTCGGAAGCTTTAAAAATCAAGAATGAAATTGCCAAAGTGTATGTTTCTGACAATCAATTTGACAAAGCCATCGCTATTCACGAAAAAATGATTGGCGAAGCAAAAACACGCAGTGATTTTGACAATGAAATTGCTCAAATGCAAGAATTGGCTTCGATTTATTTTACCCAAAAAGAAGATGAAAAGGGAATTTCGCTATTGAAAGAAGCGTATGAAGTTAGTATCGAAAACGGAAAAACATTGCTTGCAAAAAACACTTTAGAATTACTCTTAAAACAATATAAGGAAAAAGGAAACGGACAAAAAAGTATCGAATTATATGAGAATTTCTTCGAAAACTTTGAAGCTTTAATCAAGTCGGATAATTCTTTGATTGACTCAAAAACATTTCAAGTTACCGAAGACCGAATCAAACATTTGGAGAAAGAACGTGCTTTGAAAGACGAATTGATTACCAAGAAAAATACCTTTAATTATTTTCTTTTGGGTTCGGTCGTTCTGATGATTTTGCTTTTTGTGTTTATCGTAAAAGCGTTGTATTCGATTAAAACCAAGAATAAAAAAATCGCTTTGCAATCCTTACGGAGAGAAATGAATCCGCATTTTATTTTCAATAGTTTGAATTCTGTGAACCAATTTATTTCTGAAAATAATGAACTTGAAGCCAATAAGTACTTGACTTCGTATTCTAATTTGATGCGAAATATGATGGAAAATTCCAATAAAGACTTTGTGACTTTAAGCAATGAAATCGAACAATTGAAAAAATATCTTGACTTAGAACATTTGCGATTCAGCGATAAATTTGATTATGAAATAAAAGTCGATGAAAACTTAGACGCCGACGCAATTTTTGTCCCAAATATGCTTTTGCAACCGCATTTGGAAAACGCCATTTGGCACGGATTGCGTTACAAAGAAGACAAAGGTTTCTTGAAATTGGATTTTAAATTAGAAAAAAATCTGGTAAAAGTAACCATCGAAGACAACGGAATTGGGTTGAAAAAAAGCAAGGAATTGAAAACAACAAACCAGAAAGTCCACGAGTCGCGAGGCTTGACAAATACTTTGGAGCGAATAAACTTGCTGAATGAATTGTATCATAAAAATATTTCGTTCCAAATTTCAGAAAGAGATTTGCCTCAAACCGGAACCCAAATCGAATTGACATTTCCTTTAATTGATAAAATATGATGGTTTTGCAAAAAATAAAAAGTGTCATCGTTGAAGACGAATCGGCCGCGCGCGAAGTCCTGAAAAACTACTTGCAGAAATATTGTCCGCAGGTTGAAATCACTGGCGAAGCGCAGAATTTCAAGGAAGCAATTCCGTTACTGCACGACTTGAAACCGCAATTGGTTTTTTTGGACGTCGAAATGCCTTTCGGAAATGCTTTTGATGTTTTGGAAGCGTGCAAAGATTTGCAATTTGAAACCATTTTTGTCACAGCATTTTCAGAATATTCATTGAAAGCGTTGAATCAAAGCGCGGCGTATTATTTGCTAAAACCAATCAGTATCGAAGAACTGATTACCGCCGTAAATAAAGTACAGCAACACATCGTGAACCATGAAATTTTCAACCGTAATAAAATCATCGTGGAAAATTTCAGAGAAACAAAACCTGAAAAACAGCAAGTGATTTTACCAACTTTGGAAGGCTTTGAAGTTGTAAAAATGGAGGAAATAGTAAGACTTCGTGGCAACGGAAATTTCACCGATTTGTACCTTTCAAATGGCCAAAAAAAGATGGTTTGCCGGTTCTTGAAACATTTTACAGAAATTTTGCCGTTTCCGTTTATCAGAGTTCATAAATCAAATATTATCAATATCAACTTTGTAAAATCATATCACAAAGGAACCGGCGGTTATGTAACGATGATTGACGAATCTGAAGTGGAAATTTCCCCGAGTTATAAGGAAGAATTTTTAAAGGCTTTTAAGTGAAATACAGCAGATTCTTAGAATTTCAATTACACAAACCTGTCGTTCTGTAAATGTTAGTTATTTCGGTAAAGTTTTTCCACAAGAAACTCCACAAACTTGTCATTCTGACGAAGGAAGAATCTCCGCGAAAAAAATTTTCAAAGATTTCCTTCAAACAAATAATTCAAGAATTCTAAATTAGGATTTATCGTTTTAATTAAATCAATTTTCTTCTCTTTTCGCCATCCTTTAATTTCCTTTTCTCTAGCAATTGCTTCATGAATCCAAGTAAATTTCTCGAAATACAGCAAGTATTGTACGTGATATTTTGAAGCAAATGTGTTATTTTTAGATGTTATGTTTTCGCTGTGTTGTAGTAATCGAATTTTCAAGTGGTTCGTCACACCGGTGTACAAAACCGTTTTTGCCTTGTTCGTAATTATATAGATATAGTAAGTGTGATAACCTTCTGTGAGCATAAGTTTATTTTTAGTGGCGAATATTTTATGGAGATTCCTCGTTCCTCGGAATGACAAAATTATCGATGCAGATTTAGTATAGTTTTTCAAGAGCACTCCACAAACGTATCATTCTGAAGAACGAATCTTTGCAAAAAATTTAGGCAACGAAGATTTTGCGTTCCTGGGAATGAAGAAAACTTTTAAAAATCAAATTCTTCATCAATTTGAATTTTATCCAAAACTATTGAATCTAAAGGCTTCAGCTTGATAAAAGACCTCGCCGGACCGATAATTTCTACAGGAAACTGCTTCTGCAAAGTATCTTGCTGTTCCAATAAACCACGGCGCAACATCAAGTCGGCGATGCGATGGTTTTGGCGCATATAATTTTCTTTTAATCGGGCTTGACCGTCAAATTGCCACGCAAAACTTCTCGGTCTTGGGACAATACTCGCCAAAAACAACGACTCGTTTAACGTTAAATTTGAAGGATGTTTTCCAAAATAAAATAGCGAAGCTTCGCCAATTCCATAAACATTTGGTCCCCATTCGATGATGTTGAAATACACTTCCAGCATTCGTTCTTTGCTTGAAATTCGGTTGTTTTCAAGAATATAAACCAATAAAATTTCTTCTAATTTTCGTGAAAGCGTTTTTTCTCTCGTCAAGAAAACGTTCTTAATCAATTGCATGCTAATCGTACTTGCGCCTCGAGAAAAACGTTTTGTTTTGATATTTTTAATAATCGATTGCTTGAACGCTTCGTTGATAAAACCTCTGTGCGAGAAAAACGAAGGGTCTTCTGAAGTCAAAACGGCCTTTCTCAAATAAGGAGAAATTTCGTTTAAAGGCGTGTAATTTGGGTTCGACGGACTCACTTCCACAGCGCGCTGGCGGATTCCGTTGATGATGGCGCGATACGTGAAACTGCTGTTTAATTTGTTCAAATTCGCTTCGCCATATTTGATAATTTTCAAATTTTCTTTCTTGAAATTACTATCAAAAACCAATTCGCGAGGTTTGTTTTTATTGTACAAAAATTCCAAATTATAACTAAAATTTCCTTCGGCTTCCATTCCTTCAAAGTTTGTAAAAAGTCCCTCCGGAAGTGACACGATAAAATCTTGCGCGGTCATTTTTGGGATTTTTACTTTCAAGGCATAAATTTGGTTTTTGTCTTCTTTTGTTTTTTGGTAGAAAACATACGGAGAAAATTTCATTTTGTTTAAAGTCACTGTTGACGAGCTGTCAATCGCAATAAAATCTTCGCCAAAAATAAAATTATAGTCAAATTCTGCTTTTTTGATGACCACATCTTTTTTCGAAACTTTTGGATGATTTACCGTGAAATTTGCAATGGAAGAAGTTCCGTCGATGTGCAATTCATCGCCGTCCATTTCTATGTTTTTGATATTTAGTCGAATGGAATCAAAGCCAGCTTTCAGGTTAAAACGTTCATCAATATAAGGAATTCGGATTTTTCCGGTATCCACATTGAAAAATCGTAAGTCAGTTTGTTTTTTTCTTGGGTCAGCAAAACCCTTTATTTTCCAAGTTTGTTTAAAATTATCCGCGGTCACGCCAATCGAAGTTTCCAATTGTTTGTCAACCAAACGCAATTTTTTCAGGTCTAATTTTACTTTTCGACCCATATCGTCCATTCGAAGCGAAACGTTTTCCAAATCCATATCGGTTGGAACCAAATTTAGCGCTTGATTCAGCATTCGATAGGCTTTTTCAGCATAATTTACATCAACATCGGTCGTGTCTTTTGGTTCGTCTTTCTTTAAAAACGCATCGAAATTTCTGCCGTTTTTATCTTTTACCAATTGCACAAAACCGTTTTTTACATACAAAGTTCCGAGTTGCACATCGCCGGTCAAAAGCTTCCAAAAACTGACATTTGTCTTAATACTTTGTACATTCAAAAGTGTGTCTGCGTTCTTTGGAACCAATAAAATATTTTCTAAAGCAACACCTGAAAAACCTTCAAAAGAAGCTGATTTAATGGAGAATTTACTGTTGTATTCTGTTTCCATTTTGGTAGAAACTTTGGCAATTGCCTTTTGCAGAATTGAATTTCTGAAAATAAAAAACAGGCCAATGGCTAGTACAAAAATTACAGCGATGATTGTAACGGCAAGTAAGACTTTCTGTTTTCTAGTTCTCATTCAGAATTTTCAAGTTTAAAACACAAATATAAAGGAATAATGGAAAGTTGGCGGATGAATAAGCGTAATTAACAGACTACTCGCGCAACATTTTCAACGAAAAATATCCAATGACCACAATAATTATTCCCATTAACGCCCAAAGCCAAATTTTATTTTCAAACAATGGCGATTGCGTAATATTCTTGAAATCAGGGTTTTTCTCTTCGTTTCCGATTTGTAATTCTTTTGGGTTTTTAGGAATTTTTTCTTGGAAATTTTCAATATCATAATTGGTATTCGAAGCTTTCAGATTTCCGTAAAATAAAGAATAGTCGGCTTTTTCTGTAAATCGCGCTAAAAGATAATAAATCGAGTTTTTGACTACGATATTTTTAATTTCTAAAGGCTGATTGCTTCCGTTTTCAACGGTGATTTTTAGTTTTTTGACTAACGTGTTTCCAAGCGAAAAACCAGTTTTGTTCAACGAACTCAAGGTTTCATTTGCAATTGTTTCATAATTAAAACGCCAACCATTTTCGGTTTCGATGCTATCTCTTAAAACTTCAATTGTAATCGGGCGGTAATAATCAAAAGTGTTTGTCAACTCGATATTTAACGAAGAAACAGGAACTTTATGTTGCAATTCCAAATAAAATATCGAAAGCTTTTTCTTGGAATCAATCTCGTTTTTTTGACTTTTCAATACCGAAATTTTAAAGTCGCCGTCGTTTTTTTTCTGTTCCCAAATTTTGGCTTCCGTTAATTTTGGTTGTTCCGAAGCCTTAATTTTTATACGGTAAAATTTATACTTCGAATCTGGAAAATCAACCTGGGTAAATTTATAATCAGTTTGGCTGTTTTTTATCGAAAGAATGCGGTAATTTTTTAAAACAGAAAACCATTCTGACTGATTATTGCTGGCTTCCAATTCAACTTTCCAATCAAAGTTTTCTTGATTGAAATTTAATTTTATCTGGTTAATCTGTTTGTTTTCCGAAAGTTCAAACGTGTAAAAATATTCCGAATTTCTGCTCGAAACGTTAATCATTTGAAACGGAATCGCTACTTCTGAAATATGATTTTCAGATGATTTTAAAATATACGGAGCTTCGATTTTACCATCATTTCCAAAGATTCTGATGTCTGAAAAATCAGCTTTTAATTTTCCAAAAGAAGCTTCGGGCAAAATGATTTTGTGCCAAGTTTCTGAAGTGTTTTCAATTTTTCTTTTGAATTTAAAATCTTCGGTTTGGGCAAAAGAATTTAGGTTCAAGACCAAAAAAAGCAGTGCGAATATTTTATTTTTTGTCGTCATCAAGAAGCAAATGTTTGTATTTATTGTACAAAAAGGAAATAATTAAAAGCAAGATTCCGAGTGACACGAAAACGATGGTTTTGCGAATCGTGTTGAGTTGCGCTATGTCATAAAAGAACAATTTTACCAGCGTAATGCCAAATAAAACGATGGCCAAAACGCGCAGTTGTTTTCTGTTTTTCCAGATTCCGTAGCTTATTAAAAGTAACGATAAAACGCCCCACAAAATGCTCAATCCCAGTTTGCTGTTCGTCCAAGAATTGTTTGCGTGAATCCAAATCAGCATTTCGGCGCTGATAATCCAAATTATCAAAACCGAAAGCGCGACTTCAAAAAAGCTTCGGTTTTTCTCTAATTTTGTTCCGAAATAATTGTAAATCTGATAGGCTAAAATTCCCAAACAAAGCAACGAAATATAATGAATCACCACGGCAAAAAATCCGGTTGTTAATATCGCCTTCGCATCTGGATTGTAATAACTGTAAATCAGCTCGCTTTGCGTATACAAACCGTTGAAAAGGAAAATTAAAATGGCGATTGTTGAAAGTACTAAAGTAGCAATTTCAAAAAACTTGTTTTTGACTTTTTTTGCGATAATTAGGAACATCGCAGAAAGATATAAAAGTGTAAAGTTCAAAATCCAAATGTCTCTATAATTGTAAAAATCACTGAAATAAGTTTGGTTTTTGTAAATTTTCAAATCCCAATAATTGCTGATCTCAAGTCGAATCGCGTTGTACAAAACCAGCACGAAAACCGCCGGGACAAAGTGATTCATAAAAGAAATTACCGCCGATTTTCTCTCGGTTTCTTCCATTGGATATTTTCGTTGGAAATACACAATCAGTCCAAAAGCGACCACGAATAAAATCGAATTTAAGAACTGGGAATTTAAAATTGGAGTTTCGGCATCATAACGGAACCAGTCCTCAAAAAGGCTGATTATCGCCAAAATCATTACGATATATGACAACGTTTCATAGAAAGAAATCTTTTTGCTTCGGCCCAAATAAAAGAGCAACATTCCTTGAAAAGCCCACGCCAAAGTGACCCATTTTCCACTTAATTGTACCGGAATTGCAATCGTGATAAAAGTCAAAACCATTCCGATTACCAGATAAAATAAGCTTTTGTCAGCTAATTTTTTCTTGTAAATTAAAACGCTTACGCCAAAATGAATGATGGCGTTCAACAACGTAAACAGGCCAAAATATTGTGAAGCAGTTGGATTTCCGCTTAAAATCCCGATTCCTAAACCATAAAAAATAAATGAATTTGAAAGCACCGAAAAAATGTCTTTTGCTTCGTAATTTTCTTTTTTGATTAATTTGTAAGATAAAAAAGCTACGTAAAAAATGGTGAAAAATACGAAGAGAAATGTCAGTGCTATTCCAAAATGAATGTTTGGTTTAAAGCTTGCAATAATCCAAGAACCGAAGATAATCCAAGTGGCGACGAAAGAAATTATGTTTAACAAACGCCAGTATTTTTTGAAGGCGATGATTAGAATTCCGATATTGATAATCGCCATATAAGTAAACAAAATCACGACTTTCCCCGAACCATCGCTCAATAAAAACGGAACCGAATACGCTCCGACCAAACCGATAATTGCGATGACTTGCTGGTTGTATTTTAAGGCAGAAAAAACCGTGAAAATGGTAAACAAAACCATAATCACAAACGCCAAAGATTGCGGAATCAAGCCATATAAACTGTAAGCGAGAAACGAGATGAAGTATAGTATCGCCATAGAACCGCTCAGTAAAACGGCACTGAAGTTTTCGAATTTGGGCTTCAATTTTAAAGCAAAACCAAGCAGTCCTAATCCGATGAAATAGCCCAAAATAATTCGCGTCAACGGACTGATTAATTCGTTGTCAATCGCATATTTTGCTCCGATTCCCACGCCAATAATCAGAATTAAAACACCAATTTTATTGATCAAATTTTCACCAATAAATTTTTCCCAATTGCTTGGTTTTTGGATTCTTGGCTCCGTTCTGGAAGTTGTCGGTCTTGAAAAAACGACCGTTTCTTTTGGAACAGAAGGTTTTTCTAGAATTGGTTTTTCTTGGTTGGAAGAAACTATTTCCGGAGTTTTTGAAATTGGTGCAACATCAGTTTGAAGCGCACGAATTTCGTTTCTTAAATCTGAAATTTCTCTTTGAAAACCGTCTTGCCTTTTGATCAGGAAATCCAGTTTTTGATGGAGGAGGTTTAACTTATCTTGATCAGGCATAGATTATAGAAATTTGTTTTAAAGATATGTAAAAAAGCGACAGATTTTAACAATCTATTATTTATCCAAACAATTCTGCTGCAACATCTTCGATTTTTGAAACCAATCGCACTTTAATAAAGGTATTTTTCAACGTAATTTTATTGTATTTCGAAACAAAAATGGTTGAAAATCCTAATTTTTCAGCTTCCTGAATTCTTTGGTCCACACGATTTACCGGACGAATTTCTCCAGAAAGCCCGACTTCTCCGGCAAAGCAAAAATCTTTCCCAACCGGAATATCTTCGTTTGAAGACAGAATTGAAGCGACAACTGCCAAATCAATCGCTGGGTCATCCACGGAAATTCCTCCTGTTATGTTCAAGAAAACGTCTTTGGCGCCAAGCCTGAATCCAGCTCGTTTTTCAAGAACTGCCAAAATCATATTAAGCCTTTTTGCGTTGTAACCAGTCGTGCTTCGTTGTGGCGTTCCATAAACTGCGGTCGAAACAAGCGCTTGGATTTCAATCATAATCGGGCGCATTCCTTCCATTGTCGTGGCAATTGCGGTTCCTGAAAGTTCTTCTTCTTTGTGGGAAATTAAAATTTCTGACGGATTTGAAACTTCGCGTAAACCTGTTCCTTGCATTTCATAAATTCCTAATTCTGCGGTCGAACCAAAACGGTTTTTCAGCGAACGCAAGATTCTGTAAATGTGGTTTCTGTCCCCTTCAAATTGCAAAACAGTATCGACCATGTGTTCCAAAATCTTTGGTCCGGCGATGTTTCCGTCTTTCGTGATATGTCCGATTAAAATCACCGGAATATTGGTTTCTTTCGCAAATTTTATCAATTCTGCCGTGGTTTCCCTAATTTGAGAAATGCTTCCGGCTGATGATTCGATGTAATCGGTATGAAGCGTTTGGATGGAATCGATGATTACGATTTCGGGTTCAATTGCCTCAATTTGCTTGAAGATATTTTGCGTTTTTGTTTCAGTCAAAATATAACAATTATCACTCAGCGGATTGATTCTTTCCGCACGCATTTTAATCTGTTTTTGGCTTTCTTCGCCCGAAACATATAACGTTCTGTACGGCAATTGCAGTGAAATTTGAAGCAAAAGCGTACTTTTTCCAATGCCAGGTTCGCCACCCAAAAGTATAAGCGAGCCGGGAACTATGCCGCCACCCAAAACACGATTCAACTCGCCATCGCGCGTGTCAAGACGAATTTCTTCGGTGCTGTCAATTTCGTGGATTTTTAAAGGTTTGGTAACCCTTTTTGAATCCGGCGACGTCGCTGATTTCCAGTCTTTTTTTTCTTCTTTTTGGATTATTTCTTCGGCAATGGTGTTCCATTCTTTGCAAGAATTGCATTGGCCTTGCCATTTTGAATATTGCGCGCCACAATTTTGGCAGAAAAAAGTTGTTTTTACTTTCGACATATAGTTATTTCGTCTTCATTTCGTCCGCTTTTTCAAGCATCATATCTTTGGTCAAATCTCCGATTTCGTTTTTTGTATAAGCATTTTGGTAAGACTTAAACGCTTTTTTGAAATCGCCCGTGTGTTCATACATCATTGCTAATTCATAATCTGCAAGCATCGCTTTTGGATAGCTTTTCTTTGCCAAATCTGATAATTTTTCAAATTCTGAATACGCCTTATTTTTTAAGATTGCAGCTTCAATTGCTTTGAAATCATTGACTCTAATTGGCATTTTTATTCCTAAAGATTTTTCGATGATTGTGTATTTATTTGCCAAATAATCAACATAACCGCTTGGCAATTTTGCGATTTTGTCCTGAAATTCAGAAGAAGAAATCGGTTGGTACGCAGCGAAAATTTGGTACAAAGAATTGGGAACTGCTTGCAAAACTAATGAATAATGCGTTGCGTTTTTAAATTCGTCAAAACGATAATTCACATTTGGATTCGTTTTCGCTTTTATGTTTTGGTCCAATTCCTGGATTTTCTTTTGCATTCTTTTCAAATCGCCGTCGGCTGTGGCTTGGTAGTAAAAAATTGGCGTTTTTGCCACGGCAAGTCGGTCTGCGATTCTGGTTTCCATTTCTGGAGCGAATTCCGGACTTAAAGAAATATAAGCATTAAAAATTGGCTGGTCTTTGTATAAATAAAAATTCAAAAATCCAGCAGTAGTGTCGTGTCCGGCGATAATTTTGAAAGGAGCAACTCTGTATTTTTTTTCCAAGGAAGGAATTAATTCAGAACCAATAAATTCATAAAAACGAGAACCGCCTTCTTCCGGAAGCCCAGATTCTTTGTCGAATTGGCTGTCCACAAAACGCTCTCCATTTGAATTTTGATTGATTGCAACGATAATTACCGGAGGCAAATCATCCCAATAATTCGCGTAAGAAAGCGCGCCGGAAAAAGCATCAAAAAGATATTCTCCGTCTAATAAAATCAATAGCGGAAACTTTCTTTCTGGCTCTTTTGCATAAGCGGGAGGAAGCGAAATGGTGATTTGTCTTTCACCGTTCAATTTTTCTGATTTGACAACTTCTGTGGTTTTTTGAGCAAATAAACTCAGTGAAAATAATGAAAAGGTGAGAAGTAATAGTTTTTTCATTTGGAGGTTTGTTAGTTAGTTTCTTCCGAAATTGTCTTCCGATTTTGGAAAGCAAGATAATGATTTATTTTTCGATTGGGAAATATGGTTTTTCAATATCTTCGCCATAATTAGAATCTAACAAAATGAAACTGTACCCAATTTTTTTCTTCCTAATTTCTCTTTCAATAAACGCTCAAGAAAACGGCGCCATTTCTGAATTAAAGAAGGAACCAAAACTTCAGGAAAATATTAGGCTACTTGATTTTTATATGAAAAATAATGATTCTGCCATTTTAGAATTGTTTTCAGAAGACGTTTCCCTTGGGCATTCAAACGGCTGGGTTCAGAATTTTGATGATTTCAAGAAAGATTTTGAATCTAAAAAAGTCAGCTATAAATCAATTGAGCAGACTGATTTTTTAGAATTTAAACGAAATAGAAAAACGGTCAGCCTTCGCAGAAAAGTGAAAGTTGTGGGGATTTATAAAATTTATGATTTTGAAATGACACTTTCTTTATTGGAAATTTGGGTCAAAAAAGGAAAATCGTGGAAACTTTGGAGCCGACAAGCAATTGAATTAAAGGAAAAGGCAGAATAACTTATTGCTTTTTTCTGTTTAAAATTGGCAGAAATAAAAATGAAAGTCCGCCTAAAATAATGATTTGAACGGTTTGAGAAGTCCAAATAATCCAGCCAAAAGCGGTTCCGGCTTCCTTTGGAATTCCGTATAAAGCTAAGATTCCTGCAATTACCACTGGGAAAACTCCAAAACCTCCGTTGGAAAAAGAAATTGCCAAACTTCCGATAACGAAAGCGGTAACGACTACGCCAAAACTAATCTCGCTGGTTTCTTTCAAAGCAAAAATCGCGGAGTAAAAAGTCAGTACGTAACAAACCCAAATCACAGCCGTGTGAAAGATAAACGGCCATTTTTTCTCCATTTTCCAGACGCTCAAAAGACCTTCGGTTAAACCGGAAATTTTTCCTTTGATCATTAAAATCCATTTTGATTTTGAATAGGCAAAAATTAAGATGGAAGTAATGAAAATCGCAAAGGCGACGACTCCGTAAATCAATAATTTTTCAACCGGAATTGTTGCTAAAAGAAACGTTTTTAAAACTTCAAATTGCAGTAAAACGGCAGTTGCGATAAAAGCCAAAAGAATGATGAAATCAACAACACGTTCAGCAATAATGCTTCCAAAAGCCTTGTCGAATGGGATGTTTTCATATTTTTTTAAGACCAAAGCTCGAGAAACTTCGCCTGATCTGGGAATCGTCATATTCATAAAATAAGCAACCCAAACCGCCATAAAATTATTTTTAAACGGAGAATTATATCCCATGTGTTCGAGCATAAATTTCCAGCGATACGCGCGTGCGGCGTGACTGATAAATCCGAAAATAAGGGCGATAAAAATATAGGTGTAATCAGCATTGACAAAATAACTTTTCATTTCTTCCAGTTGCGCCGGCGTGAATGAATTATAGGTGTAAATTGTCAAAAAAACTCCCAATAAAATTGGGAGTAATATGGATAATACTTTGCTTATTTTTTTCTTCAAAAGACGTTTACGTTAAAGTGTTGTCTTTTTCATTTGGGAAAACCAAAGTTGGCTTGAAGGTTTTTGCTTCTTCAAAATCAAGAATTCCATAAGAAATAATGATGATGATATCGCCTTTTTGAACCATTCTTGCCGCAGGACCATTTAAAGTAATGTCACCGCTATTTCTGTTTCCTTTGATGGCATAAGTCTCTAGACGAGCGCCATTATTGATGTTAACAATTGAAACTTTTTCTCCCTCAACTATGTTGGAAGCTTCCATCAACGCCTCGTCGATTGTGATACTTCCGATGTAGTTTAAATCTGCTCCAGTTACCGTTACGCGGTGAATCTTGGACTTAACAACTTGAATTTGCATGGGGCAAAGGTAATTATTTTTTAATTTAATGAAATATTATCTATCAATCTGATACTGTTAATAAAAACAGCTATGAAAGCGCGGTATTTTTTATCCTCTTTTTTTGCAGTAGCGGGAAGCAGTTCGTCTTCATCGGCAATCTGAAAATATTCTAACTGAAATTCTGGATTTTTCTCAAAAATGGCTTCCACATATTTGATGATATCTTTTGCAGAATTCGTGCCAAATTTTTCTTTGGCAGTTTTTAATGTCTTGTAAATCAATGAAGCATCTTCTTTTTCTTGAGCCGAAAGTCTTTCGTTTCTTGAACTCATCGCCAGGCCGTTTTCTTCTCTGAAAATTGGGCAACCGATTACGTTTACAGGCAAATCATGCTTTTCAACCATCTTTCTGACAATTTGCAATTGCTGGAAATCTTTTTCTCCGAAGTAAGCATTTGTTGGATTTACAATTTTAAAAAGACGTTTTACGATCGTTCCAACACCGTCAAAATGTCCTGGTCGGTGTTCGCCTTCCATCTGGTTTTCCAATCCGTCGAAATTGAAAGAAGCAGAAACGGTATTTCCCTCGTAAATATCTTCTACGCTTGGCGCAAAAATCAGTACGTCTTTGTTTACAGTTTCAATTTTTTCAGTGTCTTTTTCTAGAGTTCTTGGGTATTTTTCTAAATCTTCGGCGTTGTTAAACTGCGTTGGATTTACAAAAATGCTTACGACCGTAATTTTATTTTTGGCTAAAGAATTCTTGATCAGCGATAAATGACCTTGATGCAAAGCGCCCATCGTTGGTACGAATCCAATTGTTGTGTTTTCATCTGAAACCGACTTCAAATGGTTCTTCAAGTCTTCTTGTCTGTTGAAAATGAGCATCTGCAAATGATTAAATTGAGTGCAAACTTACCATTTTTGTTAATAACTGCATAAATTTTTGTAATTTTGCGTGTTTTTATAGGCAATAAATAAAGTTCAAAATAATATGGAGGATAAGAGGATATTGTATGTATCATCTGAGGTAGTACCTTACTTGGCTGAAAATGAAGTATCTAATATGTCGTATGACGTTCCAAAGATGATCAATGACCAAGGAGGACAAATTAGAATTTTCATGCCAAGATATGGAAATATAAACGAAAGAAGACATCAGTTACACGAAGTTATTCGCCTTTCTGGGATGAATTTAGTTGTAAACGATTTAGATATGCCACTGATTATCAAAGTAGCATCAATCCCAAAAGAGCGAATTCAGGTTTACTTTATTGACAACGACGAATATTTTAAACGCAAGGCGACTTTTACAGATGAAGAGGGCGTTTTGTATCCAGATAATGACGAACGTGCGATTTTCTTTGCAAAAGGAGTTGTGGAAACCGTTAAGAAATTAAACTGGGTTCCAGATATTATCCACGTTCACGGATGGTTGGCAGGAATGCTTCCGGTTTATATGAAGCATTTTTATAAAGATGAAGCATTATTTTCGGAAACAAAAATCGTGACTTCGGTTTATACATCAGGTTTTGAAGGAAATCTTGATATGGAAATGATGAAGAAAGTGGCTTTTGACGGCGTTCCAAATGAGTCAATTGAGCTTTTGGCAGAGCCAAATTATGCAAACATTATGAAGACGTCAATTATGCACTCAGATGCTGTGATTGTTGGCTCTCACGACCTTTCTTCAGATTTAACAAAATTTATAGAATCCTCGGGAAAACCTTTTTTACCTTTCGCCGCTAAAGATAAGTTTGCAGAAGCTTATACTAATTTCTATAAAAATGAAGTTTTATAACAAAAATACATCTAAAAATTCTATGCTAAATAGTTCAATTTTAAAGAAGTTTGCCTTGGCTAGCCTTGGTATTTTCTTCTTAATTTCATGTGATAAAGATTTTAATGAGATTGGAAGTGACATTGTTGGAGAGGACCATTTTGGTTTTGAAAGAGATTCTATGTCTACTTTAACGGCTTTTACAAAAAAAACAGGTGCAGTTGAAACTTCAAATCTTGATATTAATCCGTTAGGAATTTTAGATAATGGAAAGTTTGGGAAAACTACTGCAAATTTCGTGACTCAAGTTTCTTTTCCTTTAGGGACAGAAAATCCAACTTTTACAAATGTTACGCTTGCGAGAATAAAATCTGTTGTATTAAATGTGCCTTATTTTAGTACTTTTAAAGAGACAAATTCTGACGGAGCTAATGTTTATGAACTTGATTCTATCTATGGTAATTTAAATCAAACTTTCAAATTAAGTGTCTATGAAAATGGCTATTATTTGAGAAATTTTGATCCAAATAATAACTTCGAGGCGCAAAAATACTATTCAGATCAGAATGCAATGTTTGATGCGGTAAAAATTGGATCCTCATCGACAGGAACGCCAGTTTTAAATGGCGCTGCCTTAAATGCAGGAGAAGAGATTTTTAAATTTTCTCCGAGCGAACTTGTAACTGAAGGCGAAGAAGATGAGGATGACATTAAAGAAGCGCCAGGACTTCGATTGAATTTAAATAAGCAATATTTTTACAATAGAATTATCGACGCAAATTCTGAGAGTTTAATCAATAATAATATATTTCAAAATTATTTCAGAGGACTTTATTTTAAAGTGGAGGAAATAAATGGACCAGCAGCTTTAGCAATGTTGAATTTTGCAGCAGGTACAATCACAATTTCTTATGAAGATGAAACTACTGCATCTGGGGTTGTTGATAAAACGCTTGTACTAAATTTATCTGGAAATACCGTGAGTCTTTTGACACATACCGCAACTACAGAAAGTTCAGAATATGATATCGCTTCAGGAAATTCAGTTAGCGGTGATGCGAAGGTGTTTTTAAAAGGTGGCGAAGGAGCAATTACTTATATCGATTTATTTGGCGGGGGAAATTCAGCAGAATTAGAGGAATTGAGAAGTACAGCAATAGCAAATAATTGGTTGATTAATGAAGCGCATATTGTTTTTAATGTAGAACAAAGTGCAATGGCTAATACTATTGATCCAAATAGAATTTATCTCTATGACGCCACAAACAGAAGGGCAATTTTAGATTATAACTTTGATTCATCTGCAAATACGGCACAACCAAAATATGCTAAAACCAGATATGATGGGATTGCACAATTGACCGGAAATTCTGGTGATGCGAATAGAAAGGCGAAAAAATATAGGGTTAGAGTAACAGAGCATATAAAAAATATTATATTTAACGACTCTACTAACGTAAGATTGGGACTTTCTGTAACAGAGTCTATTGCGAATTCGGCAACTTTAGGTGTAAAAACGCCAACGACAGAATTAAAAAGTGTTCCGCAAGCTTCAGTTTTAAGCCCGTTGGGGACAATAATATATGGTAGCAACCTTCCGGATACAAATGCTAAAAAATTAAGATTAGTTATTTCATTTACAAAACCTGACTAAATAAATAAAAATATATGTGTGGTATCGTTGGATATATTGGTCATAGAGAAGCTTTTCCTATTATCATAAAAGGTTTAAAAAGATTAGAATATAGAGGTTATGATAGTGCCGGAATAATGCTTTTCGACGGCGAATCAATGAAAGTTTCGAAGACAAAAGGAAAGGTTTCTGACCTTGAAGAAAAGTCTAAAGAAATTTCTGCGAATGGTTCTATCGGAATGGGTCATACACGTTGGGCAACACACGGTGTCCCAAATGATGTGAACTCGCACCCGCACGTTTCAAATTCTGGAGAATTAGCAATAATTCACAATGGAATCATTGAGAATTATGAGCCGTTAAAGAAGGAATTGATGAAACGAGGTTACGTTTTTAAATCAGATACAGATACAGAAGTATTGATTAACTTGATTGAAGACGTTCAGAAAAAAGACAAATTAAAACTTGGAAAAGCGGTTCAAATTGCTTTAAATCAAGTTGTTGGAGCTTATGCAATCTGTGTTTTTGATACAAAAAAACCAGATGAAATTGTTGTAGCAAGATTAGGAAGTCCATTGGCAATTGGTATCGGTGAAGATGAATTTTTCATTGCTTCTGATGCTTCTCCTTTTATTGAATATACTTCAAATGCAATTTATTTGGAAGATGAAGAAATGGCAATTGTTAGAAGAAATAAATCAATTAAAGTTCGTAAAATTAAAGATGATTCATTGGTAGATCCTTATGTTCAGGAGCTTCAGATGAATTTGGAACAAATTGAAAAAGGTGGATATGAGCATTTTATGCTTAAAGAAATCTATGAGCAACCAAACGTAATTAAAGATACATATAGAGGAAGACTTCTTGCTAATAAAGGAATTATCCAAATGGCAGGAATCGAGGACAACCTTGAGAAATTCCTTAATGCCGAAAGAATTATCATCGTCGCTTGCGGCACTTCTTGGCACGCTGGTTTAGTCGCTGAATATATCTTCGAAGAATTTGCAAGAATTCCGGTTGAAGTTGAATATGCTTCTGAATTTAGATACAGAAATCCAATTATCGGACCAAAAGATGTGGTTATCGCGATCTCTCAATCTGGAGAAACTGCAGATACTTTAGCGGCAATTAAATTGGCTAAAGAAAGAGGAGCATTTGTTTTTGGAGTTTGTAACGTAGTTGGTTCTTCAATTTCAAGAGAAACTCACGCAGGTGCTTACACTCATGCTGGGCCGGAAATTGGTGTGGCTTCAACAAAAGCATTTACAACTCAAATTACAATCTTGACATTAATTTCTTTACGTCTTGCAAAAGCAAAAGGGACGTTGTCAAATTCTGATTTCCATAGATATTTGCAAGAATTGGAAGTAATTCCAGAGAAAGTTCAAGAAGCTTTGCAAACAAATGATATTGCAAAAACTATCGCAGAAATTTATAAAGATGCACCAAATTGCCTTTATTTAGGTAGAGGTTACAACTTCCCAGTTGCTCTTGAAGGTGCTTTGAAACTTAAAGAAATTTCATATATCCACGCCGAAGGTTATCCTGCTGCAGAAATGAAACACGGACCAATTGCTTTGATTGACGAGAAAATGCCAGTTGTTGTAATCGCTCCAAAACAAGGACATTATGACAAAGTGGTAAGTAATATTCAGGAGATTAAGTCAAGAAGCGGTAAAATTATTGCAGTTGTGACAAAAGGCGATACTCAAGTTAGAGATTTGGCAGATCACGTTATTGAAATTCCGGATACAATTGAGGCGTTAACACCTTTGTTAACTACAATTCCATTACAACTTTTATCATATCACATCGCTGTTTTTAGAGGATGTAATGTCGATCAACCAAGAAATTTGGCGAAATCAGTTACTGTTGAATAGCGAAAACCTTACATAAATTATTAAAAGCGAGAAAATTTTCTCGCTTTTTTTATGCCGTTAAATTTTCTTCTTATGCGTGCATAGTATTGATTTTATTGAGATATTGACAATTCAAAAGTATGAATTATGTAAATATTAACTTTATTTATTACTAATTGCGATAAAATTTCTCACTTTTTTTATTAATGTCAAAATAATTTGTACTTTGGTATTAATAAACTAACAAATCAAAACATGAGACTGTATTTAACCATTTTGTCTTTGCTTTTCTGCGGTATCACTGCGATTGCCCAGAATTCAATTTCAGGAACTGTTACTGATGACAGCGGACTTCCCCTTCCTGGAGCAACCATTAAAATTATTGGAGAATCAACTTCCACGTTATCTGACGCGAAAGGAAACTTTACGATGAGGCCAGAATCGAAACCGCCATTTACAGTAGAAATCACAAATATTGGCTTTGCTTCGCAATCGATTGAGGTGACAAGTTTGGCAGAAAAAGTTACAGTTTCACTTCTCAAAAAAGAAGTAGATTTAGATGAAATCGTAGTTTCGGCGTCCAGAACTCCAGAAAGAATTCTAGAATCGCCAGTTACGATCGAAAGAATGGGAATCAAAGATGTGAAAAACACGTCTTCCGCAACATTTTATGACGGATTGGAAAACTTAAAAGAAGTGCATTTTAATTCAAGTTCGCTGTCTTTTAAATCAATTAATACAAGAGGTTTTGCGACAGTTGCAAACACTCGTTTCCTGCAGTTAGTGGACGGAATGGATAATTCTTCGCCGGCATTAAATTTTGTTTTAGGAAACCTTATCGGTCTTTCTGAATTGGATGTTCAGAGTGTTGAATTGTTGCCTGGAGCGTCTTCGGCTTTATACGGAGCAAACGCTTTCAACGGAATTTTGTTTATGAACAGCAAAAGTCCATTTGATCACCAAGGTCTAAGTTTTTATGCCAGATACGGAAAAACAAATCAAAAATTAGCTGGTGAAAATGATTACTATGATTTTGGAATTCGTGCTGCTCATGCGTTCTCAGAAGTTTTTGCAGCGAAAGCAAATTTCACTTATTTAAGAGCTACTGAATGGGTTGCTGGCGATGAAAGAAGTATGACAAACGGCGGAATTGGTCATGATGTGAACCAAAATTATGACGGTTTGAATATTTATGGTGACGAGGTAACTACGTTTATTCCAAATGTGGGTCAAGTTAGTAGAACCGGATATTTTGAACAAGATATCAATGATAATTCTATCGAAAGTGTAAAAGCAGATTTCTCATTGCATTTCAAACCAATGAAAGATGACTTCGAGATTATTTTACAACATAAATTGGGTATGGGAAATACAATTTATCAAGGCGCAAACCGATATAGATTGGAGAATTTTATCATGCAACAATCTAAATTTGAGATTAAAAATAGAAATTTCTTCGTAAGAGCGTACATGACGACTGAAGACGCTGGAGATTCTTATGATATGCGTTTCGCAGCTTGGAACGTTAACAGATCTTGGAAATCTGATCAAGAGTGGTTTACAAATTATGCGACAGCATATCAATTGGCCGGCGCTACAGGTTTGGCAACAACTGCGCAACAACAGGCTGCAATCGGAAGACAATATGCAGACTATAACATCTTGCCTGCGGGTTTATCTGGATTGCCACAATTTGCAACTCCTCCAACAGGAAGTTCAAGATTTATGCCAGGTTCTCCTGAATTTGCAAATGCTTTAGCGACAGTTATTCAAAATCCAGATTTGACAAAAGGCGCGAAATTTATTGATCAATCAAAATTGTACCACGCAGACGCTAACTACAATTTTAAAGAATTGACAGATGTTGTTGAAGTTCAAGTTGGAGGTTCATTCAGAAAATATGTTTTGAATTCAGACGGAACAATTTTTACAGATTATGACGGAGCCATTAAATATGACGAGTACGGAATTTACACACAAGCGCAAAAGAAATTCTTAGACGACAGACTGAAATTTACAGGATCGCTTCGTTATGATAAATCTCAAAATTTTGAAGGCCAATTTTCTCCTAGAGTTTCTTTGGTTTATTCTGCCGGAGAAAGAAAAAGTCACAATTTTAGAGTTTCTTTCCAAACTGGCTTTAGAAACCCAACAACTCAAGATCAATACATCGGATTGGATTTAGGGCCTTTCGCATTGATTGGTTCTGCTGAAGATAACTTAGATCGCTACACAGAAACTATGAATGTCAGTGCTGCAGGACAAGCTCTCGGTTATGCACCGACGGTTAATTTATCTGGAAGAAGCGCTTACTTAAGCGACGTATATTCTGTTCCTTCGGTTACAAGATTTGCATTATCTCAAAATCCTGCTGACCTTGAAATTGTAAATATTCAATTGGTTAAACCAGAACAGGTTAAAGCTTTTGAAGTTGGTTATAAAACAATTCTTGAAAACGGACTTTCAGTTGATATGAATGCATATTACAACATTTATACTGACTTCATGAGTACTTCAAGAGTAATTACTCCTTATTACGGAATTGTTGGATCAGATTTGACAAATCCAGAAGTTTTAAGAGGTCTTCAAGCTTTAGGTAACGGAGACAGAAGGGTTTATCAAGTTTATACAAATACAACCGAAGACGTTACTTCATTAGGTTTAGGTATTGGTTTGAATAAAAAAGTTTACGCAGATTTTGAATTAGGTATAAATTATAATTATGCTGAATTTAAATTTGACCAAGCAAAAGACCCTTCTTTTATCGCAGGATTTAATACGCCGAAACACAGAATTAAAGCCTCTTTAGGAAATCAAAAATTATTCAAAAACTTCGGATTTAATTTAAATGCAAGATGGAGCGACGAATATTTATGGCAATCTTCTTTTGCTGACGGTATGATTCCTTCGGTAACTGTTTTTGATGCTCAAATGAACTACGCAGTTCCAGCAATCAAATCTGTTTTCAAAGTAAGTGCTTCAAATTTATTCGGAAATGACTATTTGCAAGTAATTGGAGCAGGTAGAATCGGACAACAATATTTGGTTTCTTGGATTATCAATCCATAATAATTTTAGGTAATAAAAAAATATAGATCATGATAAAAAATTTCAAATGGCTGTTATTTGCTTCGTTAAGCATCGGCCTTGTTGCTTGTTCTGATGATGATACCGAAGGCGAAGTTGCCGAAGTGCCAATCAGTGCCGGAACTGCAGATTTTTCAAAATATGTAGCATTAGGGGACTCTTTTGCTGCAGGATTTAGCGACAATGCGCTTTTCAAAAAAGGACAAGAAAATGGTTACCCAAATTTATTGGCGCAACAATTTATGTTAGTCGGCGGAGGAGAATTTACCGTTCCTTACATGAATGATAACGTTGGAGGATTTTCAGCCGGAGGCAATCAAATTCCGCAGTTTCCAACAAGATTATATTTCAACGGAGTTGGGCCAGTTAACGTAACTGGAGTTTCTTCAACGTCTATTTCTGATCAATTGTCTGGGTCATTCAATAATATGGGAGTTCCTGGAGCAAAAAGTTTTCACTTGACCGTAAATGGTTATGGCGCTGCAAATCCTTACTTCGGAAGATTTGATTCTTCTGCAGGAGCTTCGGTGATTGGAGATGCGGTTGCACAAAACGCCACTTTCTTTTCATTGTGGATTGGCGGAAACGACGTTTTGAGCTATGCAAGTTCTGGTGGAATCGGTGTAAATCAGACAGGAAATTTAAATCCTGCGACTTATGGTTCAAACGATATTACGGATCCAATGGTTTTTGACAACGTTTACAACGGATTGGTAAATGCAATGACTGCAACGGGAGCAAAAGGTGTGGTGGCAAATCTTCCATACATCAATACGCTTCCTTATTTTACAACGGTTCCTTATAATCCAGTGCCGCTTGATGAAGCAACGGCAACTCAATTAAACACGCAGCTTTTAGGACCAATAAAACAAATCTTGACTGCGTTAGGTCAAGGCGATCGCATTGCAACATTAACAGCAGGATCAACAAATCCGCTTTTGATCAGAGATGAATCTTTGGTAAATTATTCAGCGCAATTGACAGGAGCTTTAATTGGAGCGGGAGTTCCAGCTGCACAAGCAGGCTTGATGGGGAATCTTTACGGTCAAGCGCGCCACGCAAAGAAAAATGGTGCTTTTGTTGATTATATTTTGCTTCCAACTCGATCAATTATTGGAACACCACAAGCAGGAATTCCACCGCCGTTTAACACAATTGGAGTAACTTATCCGTTGCAAGATGGTGCTGTTTTAACCGATGCCGAAGCACAAGATGTGGAAACTGCGACAGATGCTTATAATATTACAATTAAAAATGCGGCAGAAGCGAAAGGTTTAGCATTTGTAGATACCAAAGCAATTATGCAACAGTTGTTGAACGGAGGGATTCGTTTTGGGAATTACCACCTGACGGCAACTTATGTAACTGGTGGTACTTTTTCACTCGACGGAATTCATCCTTCGCCAAGAGGTTATGCTTATCTTGCCAATCAATTCTTGAAAGGAATTAGCGTCGCTTATGGTTCGTCAATTCCAGAACTAAATATCGGAAATTATAATGTTCAATATGGACAGACAATAAATTAAGAATTAAAATAATAAGAAAACCATCCGCCAAAAAACGGATGGTTTTTTATTTAAAAACACTGCGGGTTTGTTCGTCTTAATGTTCTTAAACAGACAATCCTATATTTTTTTCATATTTTTTTCGCAAAAGATTATTAAATTTTCATTTTTAAAACTATCTTTGCGCTCTGAAAAAAGAGGTGTTTTTCACAAGCCTAAATAGCTATTTAATAAATACATAAGTAATGTCAAAAGTAATAGGAAAAGTTGCTCAAATCATTGGTCCAGTAGTGGACGTTGTTTTCAACGGTCAAGATGTTGAACTTCCAAAAATTTATGATTCACTAGAAATCACTAAAAAAGACGGTACTTTATTGGTACTTGAAGTGCAATCTCACATTGGAGAAAACACAGTTCGTACAATCTCAATGGATTCAACTGATGGTTTAAGCAGAGGTTATGAAGTTGTTGGTACTGGAAATCCAATCAAGATGCCAATCGGGCCAGACGTTTATGGACGTTTATTCAACGTAATCGGTGATGCTATCGATGGTCTTGGAGATTTACCAAAAACTGGTGAAAACGGATTGTCAATCCACCGTCAAGCACCAAAATTCGAAGATTTATCTACATCTTCTGAAGTTTTATTCACAGGTATCAAAGTAATCGATTTGATCGAGCCTTATGCAAAAGGTGGAAAAATTGGATTATTTGGTGGTGCTGGAGTTGGTAAAACAGTATTGATTCAGGAGTTGATTAACAATATTGCAAAAGGTCACGGAGGTCTTTCTGTATTCGCAGGAGTAGGAGAAAGAACACGTGAAGGAAATGACTTGCTTCGTGAGATGTTGGAGTCAGGAATTATCAAATACGGAGAAGAATTCATGCACTCTATGGAAAATGGAGGATGGGATCTTTCTAAAGTTGATAAAATGGGAATGAGAGATTCTAAAGCAACTTTCGTTTTTGGTCAAATGAACGAACCACCTGGAGCAAGAGCACGTGTGGCTTTATCAGGTCTTTCTATCGCTGAATATTTCCGTGATGGAGCTGGAACTGATCAAGGAAAAGACGTTCTTTTCTTCGTTGATAATATCTTCCGTTTTACACAAGCTGGTTCTGAGGTGTCTGCACTTTTAGGACGTATGCCATCTGCGGTAGGTTACCAACCAACATTAGCAACAGAAATGGGTGCGATGCAAGAGCGTATCACCTCAACAAATAAAGGATCTATTACATCTGTACAGGCGGTTTACGTTCCTGCGGATGATTTAACAGATCCAGCACCGGCAACAACGTTTGCCCACTTAGATGCAACAACTGTATTGTCTCGTAAAATCGCTGAGCTTGGTATCTATCCTGCAGTGGATCCATTGGATTCTACTTCAAGAATTTTGACGCCACAAATCCTTGGTGCTGAGCATTATGACTGTGCACAAAGAGTAAAAGAAATTCTTCAAAAATACAAACAATTGCAAGATATTATTGCGATTCTTGGTATGGAAGAACTTTCTGAAGAAGATAAATTATCAGTTTCAAGAGCGCGTCGTGTGCAACGTTTCTTGTCGCAACCTTTCCACGTAGCGGAGCAATTTACAGGTATTCCTGGAGTTTTGGTTGATATTAAAGATACTATCAAAGGATTTAACATGATCATTGATGGAGAATTAGATCACCTTCCAGAAGCTGCTTTCAACTTGAAAGGAACTATCGAAGATGCTATCGAAGCTGGACAAAAAATGTTGGCAGAAGCTTAATATTTAATAGCTTAAAGCCTAAAGCTTAAAGCCTAAAGCAAAAAAAAATGTATTTAGAAATTATATCGCCAGAAGCAAAATTATTCTCAGGAAAAGTGACTTCGGTTACCGTTCCAGGAATTGACGGAGAATTCCAAATGCTGAATCATCACGCCGCAATTATCTCAATCCTTGCAAAAGGTGACATTAAAATTGCTGCTGATAGCTTTGAATTCTCAAAAGAAGCAGAAGGTAAATTTTTCCTTGGTGACGACAAAAAATATCATTTGTCAATCAACTCTGGAACATTAGAAATGAACGATAATAAAATCAATATCCTTGTGGATTAATTCGATTTTATTCTGATATAAAAAGCCTAACATTAATTTGTTAGGCTTTTTTGTTTTTGTCAAAATTATAGCTTTTCGTTTTTCATACCGATTAGCTTTCCAATGAAAAAAGCAACGGCTCCAACTTCAAGTCCAAGTCCTGCTCCCAAGATAAATCCAGCATTTTCGTAATGCTCGATTTTCAATAATGCGCCGGCAATTATTAACAGCGCTCCCAAAATAAAAAAGATATAAAGTGTCTTGTTTTTCATAATATAAAAATTAAAATTGTGTTTCTTCTTTTACAAATTCCATGATGTCACCAGGCTGACATTCTAAAATCTCACAGATGGCTTCTAAAGTAGAAAATCGCACTGCTTTGGCTTTGCCTGTTTTTAAAATAGAAAGATTGGCTGTGGTCATTCCAATGCGTTCTGCCAATTCATTGGAACGCATTTTTCGTTTGGCTAACATTACGTCAAGATTTACGATTATTGGCATATCAAATAGTTAATTCATTTTCTTCTTTCATACCTTTTCCAATGGCAAAAACTTCGCTCAAAACCATAAAAAATAATCCTAAACTAGCAGAAAATAGAAAAGAATCAAAGCCACTGCTTATTCCTAATTCGGCTTCACCTTCCCAATATATTTTTCCGATGAAATGTACAATTGCCGTTATTAATGAAGCCAACAAAAAGAATATTCCAATTTTATTCAAAAGCGAAATCACGCTATTTTCAAAGATTTCTCTTTTTGAGAAATGATTTAATACTTTTTTGAGTAAATAGATTCCGTAAACAAAAAATCCGAAACCAAATGTGTATCCAAGTAAGATCAACTTTGCAGGAAAATCCATTGCTAAAACTTTTTCTCCGCCTACATTCACCGGAACATCAAGTGGTTTATCGGTAAAAATAAACATAGGGACAAAAATTAAAAATGCGACTGTTACGATAACTGAGAAGAAAAAGAACAAGTCAACAAGTGCTTTAAGTAAATGAAGTTTTTTCATAAGTTCTAAAGATTAAGATTGATACAAATATATAAAAATTATCGAATAACAATAATAAAAATATAAAAAACGATAATTTTTTAATTTGTCAACTTTTCTACCTTTGTAAAATATGAAGCATTTTCCAGAAAATTTATCGCAAAAATTAGCGCAAAGAATTCAGAGTAATTCGTTGAGAAAATTAACTGAACAAAGTGATTTGGTTGATTTTTCTTCCAATGATTATTTGGGATTTTCTACTTCGGAAACTATTTTTGAGGAAACACACCAATTGCTTTTAGAAAAAAAAATAAATCAAAACGGAGCAACCGGTTCACGACTTTTATCAGGAAATCATTCCACTTATAGTTTGGCCGAAGATTTTATTTCTAAATTTCATAATTCAGAAGCTTCGCTGATTTTTAATTCTGGATATGATGCTAATGTTGGATTTTTCAGTTCGGTACCACAACGAGGCGATTTTATCTTATACGACGAATTAATTCACGCCTCAATTCGCGACGGAATTCGGCTTTCAAATGCCAAATCTTTTAAATTTCAACACAATGACTTGGAAGATTTAGAAGAAATTATTCTGAAATACAAATCTGAAAACGCTTCAATTTATATCGTCACAGAATCTATCTTTTCAATGGACGGCGATTCGCCACAATTAGAAAATTTATCGCAATTATCTGACAAGCACAACTGTTTTTTGGTAATCGACGAAGCCCATTCACTGGGAGTTTTTGGCGAAAACGGAGAAGGTTTACTCCAAGATTTAAATTTGGAACAAAAAATTTTCGCCCGAATAATGACTTTCGGAAAAGGATTGGGTTGCCACGGAGCCGTAATTTTAGGTTCAGAAGAACTGAAAAAATATCTAGTTAATTTTGCCCGAAGTTTTATTTATACAACGGCTTTGTCTCCACATTCAGTTGCGACAATTTTAACTGCTTATAAAAACCTAGAAATCCAAAAAGAAGAAATTTTTAAGCTTCGAGAAAATATTGCTCATTTTAATCAAGAAAAGCAACAAATTGGGTTAAAGCAAATTTTTGTGAGAAGTAAATCGGCTATTCAGTCGGCGATAATTCCGGGTAATGAAAATGTGAAAACTATCGCTTTAAAATTCCAAGAAAAAGGTTTTGACGTAAAAGCAATTATATCGCCAACTGTTCCTGAAGGCCAAGAAAGATTGCGTTTTTGCTTGCATAGTTTCAACTCAAAAGAAGAAGTTTCGAGCGTTTTGCAACTTTTGGCTAGCTTTCTTTTTTAGGTTTTCGGTGCCTGAACCATTGCGAATCTTCCTCTCCGAATAAATAAGCATACGGCTCAGTTTCCGGGCTCAATTCAAATAATTTTTTCAGGATTGCAATTGTTGGGATTATCAAAATCATTCCGACAACTCCCCAAATTGCACCTCCGATTAATAATCCTAAAAACGTGATAAAAGCATTCAAACTAACATTTGCACCCGTGATTTTTGGTGTCAAAAAACTGCTCTCTGCGAATTGAATGAGAGTAAATGCAACTACCACTGCAAAAGGATAAAACAAACTGTCTTTGGTTAGTAATGCGAAAAAGAATGGCATTATCGCGCCTAAAAATGGACCAACGTAAGGAATGATATTTAATAGTCCAGCAATCATTCCGAAGAAAATCGCGTGTTTAATTCCGAGCGCAAAAAGTACGGCTGTGTTCACGATTCCCAAAATAATCATCACTTTTCCTGCTCCAACAATGTACGCGTGAACAATTTTTCTGATGGAAACCATATGTTCTAAAAGGATTCGATTGCGTTGTTTTGCAAATACTTTGGTCACAAAAACAGCCAAATGATCTCTATAAATAAGCAAGAAAAAAATAAAAACAGGAAGTAAAATAATATTCGAAATCGTGCCAATCGTAGTAAATAATAAAGCAGAAATATTAGTCCCGCCTTTTTCAACCATCGCCATTATTTTTTCCATCTTAAAACCGTTGCCCATTCCCATGTCATAACTCACGACGTCATTTACCCAAGTATTTATTTTTATGGCGAAACCGTTTACTTTTTCTTCCATATTCATTTCGACATCAGCTTTGAAGTTTTGAAGTTGCGTGACAATGAAGTACATAATTCCTAAAAAAGCCAAAATAATCAGCAATAAAGCGATAAAAGCACTCAATGATCGGGGTATTTTTAACCGCTCTAAACGATTACAAAAACCGGTCATCAACATCGCAATGTATCCAGAAACCAATAACGGAACTAAAATAGCTTTTGCCATAATCATAAAAAAGATGATGATTATGATCAGCAAAGAGATGAAAACTGCTTTGGCATAAGGCGGGAATTTTGTGGTGACCATTTTATGTTTGAGTTAAATTTGGGTTAGTTTCCTATCAAATTTAGCGATTAATAATCCCTTGTTGTCTAAAAATTATATTAAAATCTTACAAAATTCCCATTAGTTTAAATTCCCAAAACTATTGTGTCGAGTTGACTATCTTTGTAAATACAATAAGAATAAAATGAAAATATTTATAACAGGAATCGGCACCGATGTGGGCAAAACAATAGCTTCTGCAATAGTTACCAAAAGCCTTGAAGCCGATTATTGGAAACCAATTCAAGCTGGTGATGTTGATAATTCAGACAGCCATAAATTGAAACAATATATCTCAAATTCAAAGACGACAATTCATCCAAATAGCTATTTATTGCAAACTCCTGCAAGTCCGCATTTGGCGGCGAATTTAGACGGAATTACGATTAATATCAAGAAGATTATTGAACCTAAAACCAAAAATAATCTAGTAATTGAAGGAGCCGGAGGAATTTTTGTTCCGATAAATGACAACGAAACAATTGTTGATTTAATTCAGAAAGATCATAAGGTAATCGTCGTTTCCAGACATTATTTGGGAAGCATCAATCATACATTATTAACTATCGAAGCTTTAAAAAATAGAAATATCAACGTCGTCGGAATCATTTTTAACGGAAACGAAAACAAAGCTTCCGAAGAAATTATTTTAAGCAAAACCGGACTTAAATTTATCGGAAGAATTGAGGATGAACCTTATTTTGATAAAAATGTCATTAAAGAATACGCTGATTTATTTCGAGAAAATCTACTAAGTTTATAGAAGAAAAATAGAAGAAAGAGAAAAGATGCAAGAATAAATTCGGTAGTTTTTTCTCTAATTTATCTAAAAAAAATAAAAATGACACTTTCAGAAAGAGACCAAAAACACAATTGGCATCCTTACACACAACATAAATTAGTCAAGCCAGCAATTGCAATTTCAAGAGGCGAAGGCGCACTTTTGTGGGACGAAGACGGCAAAGAATATATCGATGCGATTGCTTCGTGGTGGGTGAATCCGTATGGACACAGCAACCGATTTATTGCAGATGCGATTTACAAACAGCTTACTTCGTTAGAGCACGTTTTATTTGGCGGTTTCACCCACGAGCCAGCCGTTTTGCTTTCAGAACAATTGATGAAAATTCTTCCGAATAATCAAAAAAAGCTGTTTTATTCTGACAACGGATCAACCGCAGTGGAAGTTGCGCTGAAAGTTGCGCTTCAATATTTTTATAATAAAGGAGAAAAACGAACTAAGATTATTGCTTTTGAAAACGCTTTTCACGGCGATACTTTTGCGGCAATGGCAGCAAGTGGAATTTCTTTTTTTACCGAAGCTTTTAAGAGTTCGTTGATTGAAGTCGTTCGAATTCCGGTTCCAACGGAAGGCAAAGAGAAAGAAAGTTTTGAAGCTTTAGAAGAACTGGCAAAAACCAACGAATATGCGGCTTTTATTTTTGAGCCTTTGGTTCAAGGCGCCGCCGGAATGGTGATGTATGAAACTTTTGCGTTGGGGAAATTGATGAGCATCTGCCAAGAAAATAATATTCTGACCATTGCCGACGAAGTGATGACGGGTTTCGGTAAAACCGGATTAAATTTTGCCTGCAATTACTTGGAAGTCCAACCCGACATGATGTGTCTTTCAAAAGCGTTAACCGGAGGTACAATTCCGATGGCGATTACCACTTTCACGCAAGAATTATTTGACGGATTTTATGACGACGATGTGAACAAAGCCTTATTTCACGGACATACTTTTACAGCAAATCCAACAGGTTGTGCGGCGGCTTTGGCAAGTTTAGAATTGCTTCAAACGCCATTAATTCAAAACGGAATTCGGAATGTAAATCAAAAACATTTGGAATTTCAACAAAAGATTAAAGAACATCCAAGAGTGAAAACTACGCGTGTTCTCGGTGTTATTTTTGCTTTGGAAATAAATACCGGAAATGAAGACAGTTATTACGGAGAATTTAGAAATAAATTATACGATTTCTTTATTGAAAAAGGCGTGATTCTTCGTCCGGTTGGAAACATCGTTTATATTTTACCTCCTTATATTATTTCAGATTCTGAATTGGAAAAAGTGTATGAAGTAGTGGAGGAAGCTTTGCAAATAGTTTAAATTTGCTCAATATAGAACTAACTCTGACAGGGTTTCAAGCCCTGTCAGATTTTTAAATAGAATAAAATTGTCCCAAAAAATAGCCATTACCGCATTCTCCTCAATCTCTCCACTCGGAAATTCTCCTGATGAAATTTGGAAAAATTATCTCAAGCCCGAAACTTTAATTTCAAAAAGAGACATCGGAAATTCAGAAGTTTTGGTGGCCCAATTGCCTTTAGATTTAAAGAATAAAATTGCAGATTTAAAGAATTCTGAAAGCAAATACAAACATTTAGACGATTCGGTTTTGTACGCCATTTTAGCTTCGCGACAAGCGATTGAAAATTCGGGCTGGAAAAAAGGAGATGATTTTGGCATAAATATCGGATCTTCTCGCGGGGCAACGCAATTATTTGAAAAGCATTTTGAAGAATTTTTGCAAACCGGAAAAACCAATACTTTGGCCTCGCCATCCACAACTTTGGGCAATATTTCATCTTGGATTGCCCACGATTTGAATTCACAAGGCCCCGAAATTTCGCACTCCATTACTTGTTCCACGGGCTTGCACGCGGTTTTAAACGGTGTTGCCTGGCTTCGTTCTGAGATGGCAAATAAGTTTTTGGTCGGTGGAAGTGAAGCTCCGTTGACAGCTTTTACTATTGCTCAAATGAACGCTTTAAAGATTTATTCGAAGAGCGAAGACGAGTTTCCGTGTCGTGCTTTTGATATGGAAAAGACTAAAAATTCGATGGTTTTGGGCGAAGGCGCTTCTGTAATTTGTTTAGAAATTGGTCACAAAGAAAATGCTTTGGCTTACATCGAAGGTCTTGGCTTTGCCACAGAAATCTTGGAACACAGTATTTCAATTTCCGCGGAAGCGAAATGTTTTCAAAAGTCGATGAAAATGGCTTTAAAAGACACAAATTTTGATGAAATTGACGCAATTGTAATGCACGCTCCGGGAACTTTGAAAGGCGATTCGTCTGAATTAAAAGCGATAGAAATTGTTTTTGGAGAAAATCTTCCGATGCTAACCACAAACAAATGGAAAATCGGACATACATTTGGCGCTTCGGGAATGCTGAATATTGAGATGGCGATTTTGATGATACAACAACAGCAATTCATCGGCGTACCTTACGCGAAAGCGCAAAAAGAAAGAACTTCTATTAAAAAAATATTGGTAAACGCCGTTGGTTTCGGAGGAAATGCGGTGAGTGTTTTAATTTCTAAATCATAATTATGGAAACTATTTGTTACATTAAAAAAGTGCCGTTTGTAAAACAGCTTTTTGGTTTTTCGTTAATCATTTTGGCCTTTCTTGGATTTTTTACGACAGGAAATATTTTCTCGGTAATTTTCTTGGCGATTGGATGTTTTTTGATTGTATCTGAAGGTTCAGAAATTGATTTGGAAAATAAAAAGTTTCGCAAAGTCAATTTTTTCTTGGGAGTAAAATTTGGTTCTTGGCAAGCGCTTCCTGATTTTGAGTATGTTTCTGTTTTTAAAACTAAGCAAAGCCAACGTGTGAATTATATTACCGCAACGACTAATTTTACTAACGATGTTATTTTGTTGAACCTTTTTGATTCACGAAATAAGTACATCACTTTTTATCAAACTGAAGATAAAGACGATGCTTTTAAAGTAGCTTCACACTTTAAACTTGCTCTTGGAATTGACATTTTAGATGCGACCGGAGCTGAAAAAATTTGGTTGTAAAAAAAAATCCCGTAAACAAAAGCTTACGAGATTTTTTCGGGGGGTTTACTTAACTTGCATTAATTCATTATTACTTTTTTAGAAACTGTTTGGTTATCGTCTAAAGTTACTTTTACGATTACTACTTGAGTTGCAACATTTAAGCCAGTTGTTGAAAAAGTATTGTTATTTACATTTTTACCAGAAGTCAATAATTTTCCGGTGATGTCATAAACTTGAACCGTGTCGATTGTAAAGTTTGTTGCTCTTACAGCGATTTGGTTTCCAGATTTGTAAACAACCACGTCATTATTTGAAACAATTGGTGTGTCAATTCCAAGTTCAGTTCCGTTTACATATCTGATTTCAAATCTTGAGTTGAACGTTCCAACTTCAGAATTGAAAACATAATCGCTTGCTTTTAAATCATGAGTTGTGTTTGTTAAACTGTCAAATAAATAAATATTTTGGCTTAAAAACAATCCGTCAAACTGATCCATGTTGATTGTGTATTGACCAGCAGTTGAGATTTTCATACCTAAAGGAACAACATCTGTGTTTGTGAATGGCAACGCACGACCTTGAATTACCAAGTTATTGCTGTCAATGATTGAATATAAAGTTGTGTTACCTGAAGAAAGATTAGCTCCGTCGAAGGCTTCGTCCATTCCGTTTGTAGCGTTTGAAATATACCCAACTAATGTTTCATTAAAATCACCTGCTTCATTTGAAATATTTAACCAAAGTCTGCTTTTTTCAATTGTTACCGGAAGATCCTCTGATTGTGTTGTGTTGCTAGTCCTAAAAAATTGAGAGTTGTCACCAGCGTTTTTAGCTCTCATTGAATTTGAGAAAGTTAAATTTGCGCTAGTTTTTCCTGCGATAAAGAAACTTTGACCAGCACCGATATTTCCTGTTGGAGATTGACCTCCTGTTATAGCTGATTTAGTTTTTACACCACCCAAAACATTATAACTTGCGTAGTCGTCAGAAGAATAATTGTAAGTCGCATTCCCAGAATTCGCTGAACTTGGAAGCGAATTGTGAGTCCAGAAATAGAACGTTCCGCCAATTTTATCGCTGTTTGCATTGTAAATCGCGTCAGCGCTAATTGCTGAAGGATAAGGATTTCCGATTAAGTTAGATGCATTTGCAACAATTGCCTGTGCAATGATTCCGTTATTTGGTTTTCCAGTAAACGTAGCGTTGTAAACTGCTGGATTATTGATGTCATATTCTTGAGGCGCTCTCACGATGTAACCTTTACCAGGTGCCATCACTTCATTTCCATTGTAGTGAATCATCCATCCAGAAACTGGATTATAGCTGTAATATTTGTCACCCAAAGTATTTGGAGATAAATCATATAATGTTTCACCAATTACTGGAGAAGACCAATATGTAAAGTCATATCTTTTTACCGGAGCGGTATTTCTTTTCATCACAAATGATGTAGCATTACCGGTGTAAGTTGCATCGTTATTAACCTGAACCAAAGAACCTTTGTCTTCGATGATGATTTTTCCTGTACCTTGAACAGTGATGTCTTCTTGTACGTTTAAAACTGAGTTTGGATTAACTTTTAAAGTTTTTCCAGAAGCAACTGTGCAAGAACAAACGTCAATTCTTCCGTTGATTGTAATATCAGAATCAATTTTTATAGATGTGTTTTGAATATCGTTGATTGATGCACCTGTGTAAGTGACAGGAGTTTCAATTAGTACCAATTTTACTGAACCATCACCACCTTTGTTTTTCATTCTCACTTCAATTTTAGAAGTACTGCTTAAGTTCATTGGTAACCCAACATTTTTAAGACCTTGATTACTGCTTGAAATTCCGCCGCTATATCCATTATATTCCCATACTTTGGTTGCCACATTGTTACTGTCGTAAATATATACTGCAGCAGCATCATCCCATTTGTCCATTTTTAATTGGTATGTTCCACATTTAAAACCTTGTCTTCTGTAAGAAAGTGTATAATTATAATTGTGAACCGGAGCGCCATTCCAAACATTAGCGACCAAAGTTTTTGATGGTGATCCGTTTTGGTTCCAAACTAATTCAGAATCAAGTGTTGATTGTGTGTAATATCCTGCGTAAGTATTAGAATCCAATGTTAGATTATAATCTGTCTGATTACATGTGCTAAAACCGTAAGCTTTCCATTCATTAACTCCAAAAGGATAATTTTGAAAATTACCTGCAATTTTTCCGTAAGTAAAAATCAATTCAGAATTACCTGGCCCTTCAAAGTATTCTAAGATCAAATTGTGAGTCCCAACACTTAAGTCCTTTAAACCAGCGTTTGTAGATTTGTTATTCGTCCATCCGTTAACTAAAGGAGTTGTTAAATCATCCACAAATAATCTGAATCCATCATCACCGGTTACTGTAAAATTATATTTTGCAGCTTCAGTGATAGTAAGTTTCATTTTATAACGCACCATGAATTTATCAGAAGGAAGTGGTGAAACACAAGGAATGTTTCTGCTTCCCGGTCTACCATCTACCGCACCAGCACCAACATTTCTTTCGAATATTTTATCTTCTTTTACTGTGCCAATATAAGTTGCTGTTTCAAAATTTGTATTATCAGCTGTGTAAGTATATACATAACCATTCCATTCGTTATCTCCAAAAGCTTGTGTGTTCGCTGGAGGTGTGCATGGAAGATTGGCTGCGGTAACTGTTCCTGTAATCGTTGGAGGAGTTTGGTTATTTGGACCATTAACACGAGCGAACTCTAATCTGTCATATGTATTATAGGCGTAAAGACGAACATAAACTTTTTCACTACTCGCTACCGGATTAATAGCGTTATTAAATACCAAATTAAAAGTTGTGTAATTAGTCCCTGTGCCTGATGCTAAATTAGTTTCTGCTAATAATGTATAGACATTATTTACAAAGTTTTGATCTTTAGAGTATTTAACTTGAAATTTCGCAGCAACACCTTGCATACGCGCTTGAAATTTAAAGTTTTGTAGATTTATTTGATTGCCAGAAGTGGCGCCCACTACAAATTGAATGTATTTTGAATTGTCTATAACGCCTCCGTTAGATTCATTTGTTGGCCAGTTCGGCGAAGATTGAAAAAACATCTGATTTTGATCGTAAGCTTGAAAGCCAATAGCTACAGATCCGTTTCCAATAATATCTTGAGAACTAACATTTGAAGCTGTAGTTGGTGCTAAAGAATTGTTAGCGCCGTTCCATCTAACTAAATCAACTTGAGAAAATCCAAAAAGAGGTAATAATAATCCGAATAAAAGTACTAATTTTTTCATAGGTTTATGTGGTATTTTGTTTTGGGGTACTGCAAATGTATATTGAGGTACGGATCTAAATATCACTTTGGATTGCCTATTTTTTGACTTTTCGATGACGTGGGAATTTTCATCGGTGAAGTGCACAATTTAACGAAAACGTTTGCGTAATTTAAGAAAGAAAAAACTTACTATTTTAACGTAAGGTTATGTTTTTAATGTGTTTTAGCAAATTTTAATTGCAACAGTTATTGAAATCCCAATAGGATTATCGAGACAGATTTAAGTATTTAATTTGAATAAATAATTCGAAAATTAATCGGGCAAATAGTCAATTCTAAAATCTAATCTTTAGAAATTAACTCGTTTAATTTTTCATAGATAAGAGAAGTTTCAAAACCTTTGCGAAGCAAGTAATCGCAAAATTTCTTTTTCTTTTTTTGGATATTCTTTTCGTGAATCGAATCCCAAATTCGCTCTGAAAGTTTGTGGAAATTTTCAAGATATTCTTCGGCATCAATTTCCTTTAAAGCAGTGTCAATATTATAACGAGAAATATTTCGAAGTTTCAATTCGCGCACGATTCTCGTTCTTCCCCAATATTTTATGCGGTGTTTTCCTCTGGCGAAACTGCGTGCAAAGCGTTCTTCGTTCAAGAAATTATTTTCAATCAAATGAACAACTGCATTATCAATGACAGTTTCTGAAGAGGTCATCGTTTTCAATTTTTGAACTACTTCATCATGACAGCGCTCTTGGTAAGCGCAGTAACCTTCTGCTTTGCGAAGAATTTCTTCAAAAGTAAACGTCTTGTCAGAAGATTTGTAATTCATAATTAAAATATTGATCGTAAAAATATAAAATTCAAGGCTTTTTATTGGGATTGATTTAAAATATTACAATTTGATACCATTCGTCGCTTATTTATAACATCTTGACGACTTTATTAGAAGTTAACATTCTCGATAAAATTAACAATTATTTTTGTTTTAAAATCTCAAGTGACCAGCCCTTTCCCCAACTGTTTTATTGAGAATCAGCCATTTGATGTGGTTGAGAAACGTTAATAATAACATGCGCTTTAAATCAAAGCGTCTAATATTGGGGAAATATGAATAAAAAATTACACTTCAAGATTGCGAGTTCTACGCAAAATCTAAAATTTGGATTTATCCAAAATATTCTTTTGGGTTTTTTATTGATGATGAGTTATGGCGTTGTGGGGCAGACAACATTATATTCCACAAATTTTGGGACAACAAATAATGCAGCTGTAAGTACTTTACCCGGTTGGACAACTTCAGGATCTCAAGCGGGTAATTTAATTTTATCAACAGGATCCGCAAGTACTGGTTATACCACTCCGATAGTAAGTTCTGCCAGTGCAAATTTAGCAGACGCAGCTTCATCCCTTGCAATTGGTACAGCAGTTGCAACATTATCAGGGCAAGTAAATACGACCGGTTATACATCGATTGAAGTTGCATTTGGCAATAGAGCAACAATGTCTTATTCAGGAGTGGTTACATTAGAGTGGAGCTCAAATGGAACAGCATGGAATACGATTTCTACAATACCTAATACAACTGGTTGGGGAGCCACAGGATGGTTATCGCTGCCATTAGGAGCACAAAATCAAAGCAATTTAAGATTTCGATTCTCATTTGTAAGATCAGATACCAGCGGAAATTTCAGAATAGATGATTTTGTAGTAAGAGGAACGTTGTCAACTCCTTGTTCAGGAACTCCAAATCCAGGGAACACAAATGCCACAGTAAATCCGGTAGTTTCAGGAAGCACAACTGTTCTGTCTTTACAAAATACAACTTCTGGTTCTGGAGTTACATATCAATGGCAAAGTTCTACAACTAGCGCAAGTACAGGATTTACAAATATTGCGAGCGCAACTGCAGCAACTTACACAGCATCACCAACAACTAAAACGTGGTATCGTTGTGTGGTAACTTGTAGTGGCAACAGCACTAATTCTAATCCTGCGGAGGTGAATTTGACTTATTGTACGCCAACGTATTCTAACGGTCCTGGGACAGTTGATCAAATCACAAATGTAACGTTAGGAACATTAAGTAATAATTCTGGTGCATCGGCAAGTCCGTTTTATACATTTTATAATGCTGTAGCAATACCAAATATTCAGCAGTCATCTACAGCAAGCGTTTCTGTAACTTTTGGGAGTGATCCAAGTCAGTTTGCAGCAATATGGATTGATTTTAATCAAAATGGTATTTTTGAATCTAGCGAAGGATTGATTTCAGCAAATGCATATCTGAATGGAGGTACTTATGTTTTTAATATTTCAGTTCCTGCTGGTGCAGTTTTAGGAAATACAAGAATGAGAATTAGAGGCGGTGATGATAATGCTTTGACATTGACACAATCTTGTGGTGCCAGTAATAGTGGCTTTGGTGAAACTGAAGATTACATTGTAAATATCATCCCGCCCTGCACACCACCAACAACGCAAGCCAACGCTTTTACAAGTTCTTCCATAACTCAAAATAGCGCAACAATCGGCTGGACAAGAGGAAACGGTACCGCAGGAGTTATAGTTCTTGCACGTGCCACAAGTGCCGTAAATTCAGATCCTTCAAGCGGAAACGCATATACGGCAAATAACTCATTTGGTTCTGGATCACAAATTGGCACAGGAAATTATGTAGTTTACCAAGGCAATGGAAATTCAGTAAATCTAACAGGTCTTTTACCAAGTACAAATTATCATTTTGCGGTTTACGAATACAATAGTGCTGCAACATGCTACAATCTTGTAGAATTAGTGGGAAATTTAACCACGTTGGCACCAGCTGCGGGTACTTTCGTTTGGAACGGATCAGTTAGCTCCAATTGGAACAATACTAATAACTGGACGCCAAATGGAGTTCCTGGCGCGACTAACAATGTTATTATCACAGGAACTGGCGTGGCGAATATCTTAAATATAAATTCAGATAGAACAGTTGCAAATTTTGAATTGGCAGGTTCTAGCCAAAATTCATTCAACTTAACATCTGGTAATACTTTGACAATTACAGGAAACGTGACTTATTCAGGCACGGCTTTCGCAACTTTGGATTGCGAAAGTTTAGTCAATATAACAAGTTCCTCGCCACAGATAATTCTACCATTAAATTATGGTGCGCTTAATGCTGCTGGTGGAAACAGGACTCTTTTAAGTGACAAAACCGTGGGAATATGTTACACATTTACTCCGGGATCTGGAGTTTATACGATAACTGGAAGCACAGTAAATTATTTTTCTTCCGCTGGTTATTCTTACACGATGTTGTCATTCAATTACCATAATCTGAAATTTAGCGGAACTGACATATTTACTTTTGGTGCAGGAAATACTATAAATGTTCTAGGAAATTATGAGCAAACAGCAGGAAAAGTATTTGTTGCAAATACCGCCGGCAGCATCAATACTTTAAATGTTCACGGAAACTTTTTAATGTCAGGTGGAGAGCTCGATTTAAACGGAATTTCAGGTGGGCAAGGTACGATCAATTTGAAAGGAGATTTGCTGATTGGGACAGCTGCTTTATTACGTGCAACTTCTAGCCCTACAACAAATTCCAATTTTAATTTCTCCGGAGTTGGTGATGGACTCACCAGCGCATCAACACAAACTATAGAAATCGCCAGTACGGCAGCTGCAAGTAACAGAAATATTAGCTTTAATGTGAAATCAGGCGCTTATGTACAACTCTCTAATATAGATTTTGCATTAGGAAATAACTCAAGATGCGTAGTAGAAACTGGTAGTAAATTCGACTTTGGTTTCAATGGAACAACCGCTTTGAATATTGCCGGAAATGGAGTCACAGGAACTGGATTCACATCCCAGTCTGACGCAACTTTAATTATTTCTTCTCCACAAGGAATCATGAATACTTCCGGAGCGGTTGGTAATATCCAAACAAATACAGCTCCTAGTATTAGCCAAACCGGTAATTTCTACTTTGTTGGAAAACAAAATCAAATGACTGGAACTGCGCTCACAAACGGTTCTACAACAAAAAATATATTTGTAAACCTTGCAGATAATTCTTTAGAACTACGATTAAATAATGTGATCGGAATTGGAACTAATGGAAAACTTGAAATTCAAAAAGGAACAGTAATTGGAGCAACCGCAGTTGATTTTACAGGTCCTGGCCGACTAATTATGACTGATGGCGAATATAGAATCAGCACCATTACAGCAACACCAGCATCAGATTTTCTGCCACAGTTATCTGGATATAATAATTATAGCTTAACCGGAGGAACCGTGACTTTAAACGGATCAAATGCGGACCAAGTACTTTCTCACATTCCGAGTTATAAAAAATTAAAAATTGCAGGAACTAACATTTTAGGAAGTAATGATAAGAAAGTAAGCGGTCCAAATATTACGATAACAGAGCAGCTTCAAATCACCGAATCTGCAATATTTAATTCCGAAAACAGAGGTGTTATCGGAACAGCAAGCGTAGAAATGACAGGAAATTCGCGTTGGAGAAATTCTAGAACAACAACCACGCAACCAGAACTCTCCGGAACGTACACTTTAACCAGTGGAACAATGGAATTCTACGGAACCGGAGCAATAACCGGACAAAAAATTAAAGGTGGTATTAAATACAACAACATTGATGTCAATTCAAATTCGCAAAATTCAGATTATTCAAATATCGAAGATTTTCATAACGTCAGTCCGTCGTCAAGTATTGAAATTGCTGGCGCTCTAAACATAAATTCACCCGCAGTTTTTAAAATAGGAAGTACTTATAATATTTTTGGAGCTGGAAATATAAATGTAAATCCAGGAGCAACTTTGCTTTATGGTTCTGAAAATGGCATAAAAACGACTGGAACGAGTGCCTCAGATGGAGCAATTAGACTTGTTGGAACAAGAAATTTTTCAAATTTAGCTTCGTACGGATTTATTGGAAGCCAAGCAACAATGATGTCTGGAAACGGATTGCCTTCCACAATTGAAAATCTTTATGTGGCAAGAACGAACACGCTTCAAGACGTGGATCTTACAAATCCAAATCTTACCGTTAAAAATAAAATGTATTTAATCAGCGGGAATCTCGTTACCGGAAGCACTAATTTGCAACTAGGAACCGACGCCACAAACAAGGGACTTTAGAATATACTTCAGGTTTTGTAAAAGGAAGATTGACACGCTGGTTTAACGGAGCGAATTCAAACGATGCTACGGGACTTTTTCCAATAGGAACAACTGATAACAAGAATCGTTTTGCAAGAATCGCTTTTAACGGAACTTCTGGCGGAACATTAACTGCTTCCCTCAACACATCTTCAATGGGAATTGCTGGAGTTTCAACGCTAACCGCAATTCCAGCGGTCGGCTCTTGTACTACATTCGATGTTTCTAATACCGAAGAATTTTTCTGGAATATCGTTCCAACTGGAGTTTCCGGAAATTACACTGCTTCATTTACGCGAGAAAGTAGTTCTACAGATCCAATTTGTGAAATGACGCTATTAAAAAGAGCAACCACAAATTGGGAAATTCAAGGAACTCATGCAGAACCGTCTGGAACTTCAAACATGGTTACAGTCAGCCGTTCTGGATTGACAAATTTTAACGACTTTGGATTCGGATTTAAGCGTTGCATACCCACAATCTGGAATGGTACCGCGTGGTCAAACGGTTCGCCATCAAGCTTACACGCCGTGACTTTTAGCGAAAATTTTACAACTACCGGAAATCTTGTAACGTGCGAATGTCAAATAAACACGGGTAAACAATTGACAATTATGCCGAATCATACCTTAGAAATAAAAGGAAATTTGAATAACAGCGGCACCTTAATAATTGAAAATAACGGAAGCCTTGTACAACACGATGATTTTGCAACAAATACCGGAAAAATTATCATGAAACGCGAAACCCAGCCAATGTATCGATACGATTTTACATATTGGTCGTCGCCATTGAAGCAGGCTTCGGGCTATAAATTGGCCGATCCTAATTTGGCAATTCCAAGCCTTTCGCCGGCAACACTTTGGGATAAATATTATTTCTGGAATGCCACGAGCCAAGCCTGGAATACAATTCCAAGTGGCGATGAAGTCATGATTCCCGCAAAAGGATATATCGTGAGAGCGCCACAAACCTATTCAACAGATCCTTTTACAACGCAAACCTATCAAGCGATTTTTGAAGGTTTTCCAGGAAACGGAATTGTAAATGCGCCGATTTCTACAACTTTAAACGATTTTAATTTAATCGGAAATCCATATCCATCGGCGGTAAGCGCAGATTTGTTTTTAAGTAACGCTTTAAATACCTCAGTTGTGGACGGAACCATTTATTTGTGGACACATAATTCGCCTCCAAGTGACGCTATTTCCGGAAGTAGCGCTTACAATTACACGTCCAGCGATTATGCAAGTTACAATTTCACAGGAGGAACGGCCACGGCACACAACGCTACAACTGAACCAAATACGACAATAAATACTCCAACCGGATTTATTGCTGCCGGCCAGTCATTTTTCATAAAATCAACTGGCGGAGGAAATGCTATTTTCAATAATTCAATGCGCGCTGTCAACAATAACAATCAGTTTTTTAGAACATCAAATTCAAATGAAGTTTCTCAAAGTATATTGGAAAAACATAGAATTTGGTTGAATATTTCAAATACTCAAGGCGCTTTTAATCAGACTTTGGTGGGTTATGTTCAAAATGCTACAAATGGTTTAGAGCGTGGTTTTGACGGAGAATTAATGGGTGGCAATTACGTAACGCTGTATTCGATTGCCGAAAATAAAAACCTTACGATTCAAGGAAGAAGCCTCCCGTTTGATGTTCAAGATCAAGTAATTTTAGGTTTCAAGACAACAATTGCAGGAAATTTTAACATCAGCATTGACCATTTCGATGGATTGTTTGATAACCAAAACATATATTTGGAAGATAAATTGCTTAACATAATTCATGATTTAAAGCAATCTTCTTATGATTTTGTAGCACCAATTGGTACTTTCGATACAAGATTTGTCTTAAGATATACCAATTCCACGTTGGGAATTGGTGAATTTGCATCAAATAATAACGATGTAATTGTGTATGCAAAAGACAAAACCATAAAAGCAATTTCTGCCAAAGAAAATATTGAAAGCATAAAAATCTATGATTTGCTCGGACGAATGATTTATGAAAATAACGATGTAAACTCAATGACGTTTTCCGTAAGCGAAATCACTGCAAACCAACAAGCTTTGATTGTGAAATTAAAATTAGAAAGCGGACAAAATTTAGAAAAGAAAATTATCTTCAATTAAAAATTTATTCCAAAATAAAAAAGAGGCAGAATCAACGTTTGCCTCTTTTTTTATCATTTATTTTTAAACCGGAAGGTGTAGTTTTTTGTGTGTTTGAACAACAGCCTGCTGATTTTTATAGTCAATCCAAGCTTGTCCTTTCCATTTTCGCATCAAATTATCAAAATGGCGCATGATTATAATATTATAAACAGCTTTGCCCAAATTTGAAATTTTCCTTGGAAACGCTCTCAAACTCATTGAAAATCCGGGTGTCAAATATTTCATATAATGCCAATAACCTTCTGGCATATAAAGCATTTCGCCGTGATTTAAGTTGCAAATCAAACCTTTTGCTTGCTTTAAAGCGGGCCATTTTTCAAAATCGGGATTGTCAAAATCGATGTCTTCCCTTGAAATCAAAGCATGAGGAACTTTATACAAATAAGGAGTTTGGTCTGGAGCAAAGAGAACGCACTGTTTTTTTCCGTGGAAATGAAAATGCAAAATATTGGAATAATCGATGTCATAATGGATGAAAACCTTTGAATTTTCTCCGCCAAAAAACAACATTGGCAATTGTTTTACCAAACGTAATCCAATATCCGGCCACTTAAAATCATTCCGCAACGACGGAACTTCGTTCATTAAATTGTATAGAAAAATGCGATAATTCGTTGGTTTTGATTGAAGTAAATCGATGTATTCTGACATTTTCATTTTTGCGTGCGCCTCATTAAATCCGTCTTTGTGGGTAACCGGGCGATCGTCATAAAGCGGAACAGTTTTTTCGCCAGCAATATCTTTTATGTAATTCAGCTTCCATTTTTCATAGGCCGGCCAATCTTTGGTCAAGTTTTCAATGACCAAAGGTTTTTGTTTTTTTACATAATTGTTATAGAAATCTTCTTTTGAAATGGTTTTAACGCGCTCAATTTCAGTTAGATGTAGTGGCATACAAATAGATGGGTTTGAGATAATACTCATTTTAGTGGTCCGGTTTATAACAAAGTTACTAAAGGATTGCTAAATTGTAAAGTCCGAAATCTTAAATTTTTGCCATATTAATTTAAGAATCTACCCAAAATAGTTACAAGAAATCTTAAAGTGTTGAAAGATAGTCATAAAGGTGAATATCTGAAGGCAATTCCATTCGTGTAGCAATTCGTTCTTTTCGTTTTCGGCAAGCGTCTGGCGTAATATTCAACATAGAAGAAATTTCTTTCGTACTGAGGTTCATATAGATATAAGTGATGAATCGAATGTCGTTTGCATTTAACTTCGGATGTTTTTCTTTCAGATTATTCAAGAAAGTTTGATTTATTTCTTCAAAATGCGTGATGAAATTATCCCATTCATCTTCAGTTTTTAAATGACCTTTGAGCGTTTGAATGTGGCTCACAAGATGCGCGTCTTTTGAAATTTCTGGAAGCTTTGACAGCGATTGCAAAGTTTCTTCAATTAACTCATTTCTGCCCGAAAGATATAAGGCTTTCGCCGAAAGCTTGCGGTTTTTCTGTTCAATTTCGTTCTTTAATTTTTCTTGTTCCAATAAAGAACTCGTCTCTTTTTCGGTAATCATTTTCTCCAAAAGAAGGTTGTCGCTTTTTTCTTTTTCTAATTCTAAAGAGATGATTTGCTCGTTTCTTTCGGCAATTAATTTTTTCTGTTTGTGCTTCACCGAAAGATTTCGAAGCGTTAGAATTATAAAGAAAACGATCACAGCGATCACAGCAATTACCGAATAGAAGATTTTTCGCTCGTTAGAAATTTTTGCTTCCTTTAAAGCAATTTCTTTCTTGTAATTCTCCATTTCAAATTTTACTCTGCTGTTTTCAAAAACACGTCCGTTTTTTATTTCATTGAGTTCGCTTTCGGTTTTGATAATTGAATCTTTAAAATTCAGCGCTAAATCAAAATCCTTTTTTCTTTGGCTAATATCAGATAGTAGTTCGAAAACTTCTACTTTCGTCTCCAGATTTGGATTTCTTCCAAAGATTTTATTAGCATAATCTGTCGCTAAATCTAGATTATTTTCTTTCAAATGACTTCTCGACATCACCAGCAAAAGTGAAATTCCTACATCGTTATAACTTAAATCTTTTGTTGTTTTTAGCAAATCGTCCGCCACATTTCGGGCTTGACCTGTATTTCCTTGTAACATATCGTTTTCGGCAAGTGCCATTTTTGCTAAAATCTCAAGTTGAGGTTGTGGTTTCAACAACGGAAGCGCTTCCTTAAAATAGTTTCTTGCGATTTTTAATCTGTTTGTTTCATTGGCCACATTTCCAAGATTCATCGCATAAAGTCCGATTTTTAATTGATCTTTATTTTCAACTGCAATGTCATAAGCTTTCTTAAAATATTCGTTTGCTTTTTCATAATTTTTTTCCTTAGAATATAAAATAGCGATATTATTTAAGACGACCATCTCAAATTTTGGTTCCAAATGTTTTACCGCAATCGTATAACTTTCAAGATAATAATTTAGCGCTTCGCCATAATCAAGAAGGTTGTAATAATTGGCTCCAATGTTATTCGTGGCCAAAAATAACTGTTTGTACCAACGATTTTTTTCTGCTAAAGAGCGCGCTTCCGTTAAAAGTTCAAGTGATTTTACGTGATCTTTTTTCCAAAGCGCATCAATTCCATTTTGAATCAAAGTATCACAACGCTGGATGTTTCCTGCCGAAATTGTTGAAGTGAAAAAAGCGCACAACAAGAACGCAAACAAAAGGAACTTGAAATGATTTGATTTTTTCGGCATAGTGGTAGTTTGTGATTTCAAATATAAGAATAACTAAAATACAATTGGTTGCGTCGGCAAATTGCGAAATTTCAATAAAAAAAGCTTTTCTTGTTTTCAAGAAAAGCTTTTGTGTTTACTATCAAAAAGTTATGGTTTATTCTTTTTTACCTGAAGCTTCAAGATTTCTTTCAATCTTATGTCCCGGACGCGTCCATTTTGGTTTTTCTCCTAAAGCTTGAAACGCAGAATCTTCTGCTTCAACAGTTTTTGGTTGAGATACTTTTGTGAACGGTTTTTGAGGTTTTAATCCCAATGTTTCAAACATTTTCATGTCTTCATTCACGTCTGGATTGGGCGTTGTCAGCAATTTATCGCCAGCAAAAATAGAATTTGCGCCAGCAAAAAAGCACATCGCCTGACCTTCGCGCGTCATGTTCGTTCTTCCCGCAGAAAGACGAACTTGCGTGTTTGGCATCACGATTCTGGTGGTGGCAACCATTCTGATCATTTCCCATATTTCAACCGGTTTTTCTTCTTCAAGAGGCGTTCCTTCCACGGCAACAAGCGCGTTGATTGGTACTGATTCTGGCTGCGGACTTAAAGATGCCAATGCCACAAGCATTCCAGCTCTGTCTTCAGCACTTTCTCCCATTCCAATAATTCCACCACTGCAAACGGTTACATTCGTTTTTCTGACGTTTTCAATAGTTTGCAAACGATCTTCATAACCGCGCGTTGAAATTACTTCTTTATAATATTCTTCTGAAGTATCTAAATTGTGATTGTAAGCGTATAATCCGGCTTCTGCCAAACGATGGGCTTGGTTTTCAGTGATCATTCCGAGTGTGCAACAAACTTCCATGTCAAGTTTATTGATCGTTCTGACCATTTCAAGAACTTGGTCAAATTCTGGCCCGTCTTTTACATTTCGCCACGCGGCACCCATACAAACGCGAGAAGAACCGCTTGATTTTGCTCTCAAAGCTTGTGCTTTTACTTGAGAAACAGACATTAAATCGTTTCCTTCCACGCCAGTGTGATAACGTGCGGCTTGCGGACAATAACCGCAATCTTCAGGACATCCGCCAGTTTTTATTGAAAGCAATGTGGAAACCTGCACCACATTTGGATCGTGATTAATTCTGTGAACCGCGGCAGCTTCAAAAAGCAAATCCATCATCGGTTTATTATAAACTTCAAGAATTTCTTCTTTGGTCCAATTGTGTCTTGTGGTAGTCATTATTGTTTAGTTTAGTTGAATCAAAAGTAGGTATTTACTTGAAAAGTAAAAAAGAACTTCCTTTAATGTTTGGATTTCGCTTCGATGTAAAAACTAATCAATTGATTATGAAATATAAAAACTAATTTAGAACTTTAATAGTTCAACTGATAATGTAAGATTTGTATTATTTTATCCTAATAAAAAATGAAAAAGAGTGCGGGAATTCTTCTGTTTAAGAAATTAAAATCTGAAATTTATTTTTTCATAGCACATCCTGGCGGCCCATTTTGGAAAAACAAAGATGTTGGAAGCTGGTCAATTCCCAAAGGCGAATTTACCGATGAAGAAGAACCGCTTCAAGCTGCAATTCGGGAATTTCAGGAAGAAACCGGAATTTTTTTGGAAGGAGAATTTGTAGAATTAAATCCGGTGCGGTTAAAATCTGGGAAAAAAATTTTTGCATGGGCTTTAGAAAAAGATGCCGATGAAACTTCAATTGTCAGCAATGAATTCCCGTTAGAATGGCCTCCAAAATCTGGAAAATTTATAACTATTCCCGAAATTGACAAATGTGGCTGGTTCAAAGAAGACGAAGCAAAAGAAAAATTAAATGTTGCGCAATCCGATTTTATCGACCAAATGATTAAAAAATTGAGCTAAAAAAAAAGGACCGCAATTGCAGTCCTTTAATTATATATTGTTGTGATTAATCTACTTGATTGATTTTTTCTACTTTGTCTTTCCAAAATTGCATCATTGCAAATGAAACAATCATTGACGCTGCCGCACCTTCAATGAATAATCCGAAGCAAAATTGGTATAATGAAGGATCTCCACCACCAAAAATGTAACTGTCAGCAAATGTTTCTAAATAAGAATCGCCACCTTTATATTCAACGTAAATCATGAAAGCAATCAGCCCTAAAACCAATCCGAACATTGCAGTTATAAAACCGGCTAAAAGATTTGTTAAGTAACCTTGTTTCCCTTCTGCGGCATTGGCTTTAATCGTTCGATTTACTCCATAAATCACGAAAACAAAGTTTACTAATCTTAAATAAATTTGGTCTTTTAAGCCTAAAGCTTCAATCAGCAGAAAGTATAAAGCGATGCCTATAAAAATAATAAATCCGTTGGTTAAGAGTCTTGAGAATTTCATAATTTTTGTTTTTAGTTAGTTAATAATTAAATTGAGGTAGTTTAATTATTGCTTAGATGTTTTACTAAAATTACAAAATATTATCTGAAATTTCAATCAGCGGTTGTTTAATAATAAGATTTTTAATAAAACTTTAATAAACAAGTTTTTTCTGATTAAGACTTTAAATTATTTAGATTCGATTTTATTTCCTTGATTGTCATAAAGTAAGATCCATTCATTGTGGAAAAAGTAGTCCCATTCGGCGGAAGCCAAATCTACTGAGGGATCGATCAACTGCTTCGTAGGTTTGCCATTTATCGATACAAAAGTGTCTGCGTAAATGCTAACATCGATTCCTTTTTTCGCGTATTCTTTTTTAATTCTTTGGGCCAATTGCCAGATCGCATCAGGTTTATCAGAAATCGAATTGTACTGTTTTTGAGTCAATCTTATTATCGAATCAAAATTTAATCGAGCGTTTGTTTTTTTGTCAATAACCTTTAAAACGGTGTAGCCAGTTCGGGACCGAAGCATCATTCTCCAGCTTAAACGGTGCCCTTCTTCGGTCCATAAAACATCGCCTTTGATGAACCAATGACGAATGGGGAGCAAAATCTGAATTATAAAATAAGGAAGAAAAAAGTATAAAAGAACCGACTTGTTTTCATAAACGGGCTCTTTCTCTAAATCTAAAATTGGTTTTTTTCTGAAAAAAATCTTTCGCATTTTCTCTGGTGGATAAAAGAAAACGGCAAAGCTCAAGGCAAAAAACGGAAAAATTCCGATTTGCAATGTAACTGCGTTAAAGAGATGGAAAATTAACGAAGCAACAAAAGCGATGGTTCGAGTTCGTTTCCAAAGAAGCATCGGAATAATTAATAAATCAAAAGCTATTCCTGAATAAGCGATGAAAAGATAGAACCATTTTTGGCTAAAAATTTCTTGAATCCAAGGAATAGGTGATTTATTTACCAAAAGATTTTTAGTAAAAGTACCGTCAAGCCAATCGGGATAAAACTTGGAAACTGTCGCAAAAAAATACACAATTGCCACTTGAAGAATCATTACCAAAGAACACCATTTTGGCATACTCAGTCGTTTAATATCTGGATTTTGTCTTACATCAACCGAAGCATATCGATTTGCCGGAAGAAAAATCATTATCAAACACACCAAAATCAGCATGTAATAATGATTGTTATACGATGTTTTTTGCATCCAATAGGTCAGTGTCCAAAGAACGGTGTATGCAGAAAGTGAGTAGCGGTATTTGTAGCCAATCATCACCAAAACGCCTAAAATTCCCATTGTGATAAAATACAAATACATTCCAATTCCGGGAAGTGGTTGCAACCAATCCATCCCAATATGGTTGAAAGTGAATTGTGGTTTAATGAAATTTTCGTTTACCCAACCCGTTAAAATGGCGCCAAAAGTTTCTGCGGCGAGAAGAAATCCGAAGAAAATCCTGAAAATAATTAAAGGCGCATTGTCAATGGGCTGAAACAGTTTTTTCATTATCCTTTGATGTATTCTTGTGTTGCGATTTTATCTTTTGAAATTTGTTCTTTCAATGCTTCCAGCGAAGCAAATTTTTCTTCGGAACGAATTCTGTGTAACAATTCAATTTTCAATTTTTTATCATACAAATCATCCGAAAAATCTAAGAAATTAGTTTCAATAGTCTGTGTCTGACCACCAACTGTGGGATTTGTTCCGATATTCATCATCCCAAAAACTTCTTTTTCGTTGATAAAACTTTTGACTACATAAACTCCGTTTTGAGGAATCAATTTATAATCTTCTTCGATTTTTAAATTGGCGGTTGGAAACCCGATTGTTCTTCCCAATTGTTTTCCTTTCACGATAATTCCGGTCAAAAAGTAATTGTAACCCAAATATTCGTTTGCAAGATGAATGTTTCCGTCTTGCAAAGCGTTTCTGATTTTAGTAGAAGAAATCGAAACTTCGTCAATTTCTTGGGCAGAAATCTGTTCTACGTCAAAATGGTATTTTTGGCCAAAGGCAATTAAATCGTGAATATCTGCAGAACGATTTTTTCCAAATCGATGATCATGACCAATGATTATTTTCCCGACATTGAACTGGTTTACAAGAATTTCTTTTACAAATTCCTCGGCAGACAACTGCGAAAAACTTTGGTCAAACGGATGAATTATCAGATTTTGCAAGCCCGCTTTTTCTAATAATTCTGCTTTTTCTTCTATTGTATTCAAGAGTTTTATATCTGATTTTTCTTGAAGAACCATTCTTGGATGCGGAAAAAAAGTAAGCACAAGACTCTGATGCTTGTCAGGAGAATGCTGTGTCAGCCTTTCGATAATTTTTTTGTGGCCTAAATGTACGCCGTCAAAAGTGCCTAAAGTGACTGTAGTGGGGCTGTTAGATTTAAAATCTTGTATCTTATTAAAAATATTCAAAATGCAGGGATTATCTTTTTACAAATTTATGCTATCAAACGGATATATAAAACGAACGAGGTTTTATTTTTTAGATATTTATTTTTTAAAAAAAGGCAAAAAAATAGGGAGAAAATTTTAAATCTTCTTCCTTCTATCACAGAAAAATCTTATAATAATCGCAAATATTTGAAAGTTAGTGGGTTTGATTTAATTTTAAAGTAAAAATTCATCGTTTAAAATTTAATTTTCTTAAATTAGTAGGCTATTAACTAATTTAAGATTTATGAAAAAAAATTTACTATTAACAATTATGATGGTATTGATAGTTGGGACTGGCTATTCGCAATCGCTTTGGACTAAAACTTCTGCCGAAACAGTGGCTTCTTTGTCAAAAGTTGATCGTTCTTCGATGCCAAAAGAGTATCAAGTGTTCCATCTTGATTATGAGGCGCTCAAGGCACAGCTTCAAGATGTGCCGTCGCGAGCTAACGGGGATATTTCAAGTGTTGTTATTTCATTCCCAAATGCGGAAGGAAAGCTTGAAAATTTTAGAATTTATGAAGCTTCAGTTTTAGAGGCGCCGTTAGCAGCGAATCACCCAGAGATTCAATCTTATGTGGGGCAAGGAGTTGATAAACCAGGAACGTCTATTTACTTTAGTACGACAATTTTTGGATTGCACACTTTAACGAGATCTTTAAACGGAACTTCTTATATCGATCCGTATACTACAAATTTACAGAATTACATTGTTTACAACCGTTCAAGCAGATCTTCTGAACCAAGACAATTTGGATGTCAAGTCGAAGATGATGAAACATTAGGCAGAGCGAGCAGTACTGATTATTCTAATGTAACTTTTGCCAATGACGGATTATTAAGGACTTATAGACTTGCAATGGCTTGTACAGTTGAATATGCGGCATTTCATGTTAATGCGGCAGGTGTTGGTTCTGGAACTTTAGCACAAAAAAAAGCTGCAGTTTTGGCTGCAATGAACGTTTCTTTAGTAAGATTAAATTCTGTTTATGAAAGAGAAATGTCTGTGAGAATGGTTCTTGTTGCAACCAATGAGAACGTAATTTTTATTGATTCTGATAGTTTTACAAATTCACCAGAGATGATCAACGAAATTCAACCAATTATGGACACTGCAATTGGTGTTGGAAATTACGACATTGGTCACGGATTTTGTACAACAGATTCTGGAATTGCACAACTTAGCTCTGTTTGTGGCTCTGGTAAAGCAAGAGGAATTACAGGTCAACCAAATCCTGTTGGAGATACTTTTGATATCGATTATGTTGCACACGAAATGGGTCATCAATTTGGAGCTGGTCATACACAAAATAATGCGTGTAACAGAGCAGCAGCGACAGCTGTAGAGCCAGGAAGCGCAAGCACAATTATGGGTTATGCTGGTATTTGTGCGCCAAATGTGCAATCTAATTCTGATGATTATTTTCACGCAGTAAGTTTGGCTCAAATGTTTACGTTTGTTACATCAGGCGGTATTTGTTCTGTAAATACTCCAAACGGAAATGCTGCTCCAACAGTTACTTTGTTGCCAAATTACACAATTCCAGTAGGAACACCATTCGTTTTAAGAGGAAATGGAGCCGATGTTAACGGTGATGCTTTGACATATTGCTGGGAACAAACAAATGCCGGAGCGACTACAGCTGTTCCAAGTGCGACTACCACTGATTCTAATCCAAACTTTAGATCGGTTGCGCCAACAGCGTCTCCAAATAGATATTTTCCATCTTTGCAAAATGTAATTGCAAATAATTTAGTTTCTGCATGGGAAGTTATTCCAAATGTAGCCAGAACGATGAATTTTGCTTTAACCGTAAGAGATAATAGAACTCCAAACGGAGGTCAAACAGCAAGACAAAACATGACCGTTACTTTTAATGCTGCAAACGGACCTTTTGCGGTAACTTCACAAGCGACAGACGGAATTTCATATACACAAAATTCTACGCAAACAGTTACTTGGAATGTTGCAGGAACAGCTGCAGCGCCATTTAATTCTCCAAATGTAAAAATTTCACTTTCTACAGATGGCGGATTGACATATCCAACAGTTTTAATTGCAAGTACACCAAATGATGGTACTCAAGCGATTACAATTCCAAACGTTGCGGCACCATACTGTAGAATTATGGTGGAATCTATTGGTAATATTTTTTATGCATTGAACACGAAGCCATTCGCAATTGGATATACCGTTACAACAAGCTGCGTAACTTATTCAAATACAACTGTACTTCCAATTCCTGATGGAACTGGACCAAACGTTGGTGGTGCAACTGCTGGTTCAACGATTACAATTCCAGATAACGTTACTATTACTGACGTTAACGTGAATGTGAATGCTACTCACACTTATTTTTGGGATTTAGTAGTTGCATTGGTACATCCAGATAACACACAAGTTGCATTGTTAAACAGAAATTGTAATAACGTTAGCACAGGATTTAATATTAATTTTAATGACGGCGCCCCTGCTGTCGTTTGTAGCGCAGCTGTTAACGGAACATACAGCCCAGCGGGTTCACTTCCAACCTTAAATGGAAAACAATCAAATGGAAACTGGCAACTTTTGTTAAGAGATTTTTACAACGGAGATACAGGACAATTAAACTCTTGGTCAGTTGAAATTTGTTCTCAAACTGCGGTTTTAAGTACTGAAAACTTTGGATTAGCAGGGTTTAAAATCTATCCAAATCCCAATAATGGTAACTTTAATGTTCAGTTTGATTCTCAATCAGGAAATGAAATTAACGTGGGAGTTCATGATATCAGAGGAAGACAGATTTTTAATCAATCATTTGAAAACACAGGATTATTCAATCAAAATTTAGAATTGAATAATGTTCAATCTGGAGTTTATATGGTTACAGTTCAAGATGGTGACAAAAAGGAAACCAGAAAAATTGTAATTCAATAATCAGATTTTAATAAAACTAAAAAGGAGCTCGATGAGCTCCTTTTTTTATAATGTAACTTTTGTTTCTGTAGTTTTTTGATCTTCAATAACTTTTGGTATCGAAATAGAAAGCTGGTTTCCTTTTTTGACAATTTTTCCTTCGGAAATTTTATGAGCGCCAACTTTTCCGCTTCGGCAGAAACACATTACGTTTAAAATTAATTTTGTGTTTTGCAGTTCTTTTCCCGCGAAAGAGAAGTCGCCATAGTTTTTATCCATTTCAAAAAGCACTTCTTCTAAATATCCCGCGTCCATTATTTCCTTGTCGGTTTTTAGCTTATATTGGTATTTAAAAACCACTTTATTCGGATTTTCTTCTAGTTTGTAATACGATTGATTAAATTCATCAGTATTTACAACAAGACTTTGGTTTTGCAAGATTTCGAAAGAGCAATCGACATTTTCTGGACATTGATTTTCAATATTATAAGTTGCCATTTCTGTTGTTTTAGAACTTTCTGTCTTTGTAGTCGAGCAAGAGAATGCAAGTAATGTTAACGGAAATAATAAAAGAGTTTTCATGATCTTCTGATGTTAGTTTACATAAAGATAACAAAAATAAAGCCGAATTATTTGCCGTTAAAAGAAGTCATCGTGATTTCAAGTCCTGCTAAAGCAAAAGACTGGATGATTTCTGCCGAAATATCTAATCTTTCTGTCAGTTTTGCTTTTTCATCGTCGTTCCATTCGCCGAGAACATAATCAACTTGTTTTCCTTTTTTAAATTCATCGCTGATTCCAAAACGAAATCTTGGATATTCAGAAGTATTTAAAGTTTGCTGGATGCTTTTCAATCCGTTGTGGCCGCCATCGCTTCCTTTGGTACGGATTCTGATGCTGCCGAAAGGCAAGTTTAAATCGTCTGTAATAATCAAAACGTTTGATGCAGGAATGTTTTCTTTGTCCATCCAATATTTTACGGCTTTTCCGCTGAGGTTCATATAAGTATTTGGTTTTAGCAAGAAAAGCGTTCTTCCTTTTAATTTGTATTCTGCCATTTGTCCCAGTTTTGCGGTTTGAAATTCCACTGATTCTTTTCTGGCCAAATGATCCACGACTTTAAAACCGATATTGTGTCTGGTGTTTACGTATTCTGCGCCAATGTTGCCGAGGCCAACGATGAGAAATTTTTTCATTGGGTCTGTTTCTGTTTTGTTTTCTTTTTTGAAGATTTTGGAAAGCCAATTCATTTTGTAAAAATAGTTTTTCTGTGGGGAATTTGGAAGGAAAACTTTTCTGAACGCTTATTTTATGTTGTCATTGCGAGGAACAGGCGCCATCTCATCGAGCTCGTCAATAACTCTTTTGAATTTATTCATCGATTCATATTATGTGATTGCTTCGTTCCTCGCAATGACTATAAAACAAAAAAAGCACCAGTTTTGAGGCTGGTGCTTTTGATATAAATAAGGTGAAAATTATTTTTTCTTTCCTTTTGCTGGACCTGCTTTTGCAGCTTTCGCAGCTTCTTGAGCAGCTTTCATTGCAGCACGTGAGATTCTCACTTGAGCAACTACTGTGTTTTCTGGGTGAAGCAATTTATAGTTGTCTGAAACTAATTTAGTAACGTATAGTTTGTTACCCATTTCAAGACCTGAGATTTCAGCTTCTACGAAATCTGGAAGATTTTTTGGTAAAGCTTTAACTCTCAATCTACGTTGGTTTAAACGTAAAACACCACCTAAAAGTACACCTGGAGAAACCCCTGTTACTTTTACTGGAACTTCCATAGTGATTTCTTTGTCATCGTGTAATTGAAAGAAATCTAAGTGCAAAATCTTGTCTGAAACAGGGTGCACTTGAGTATCTTGCAATACCGCGTTGAATGTTTTACCACCTTCAAGTTCGATCACAACTGTGTGAGCGTTTGGAGTGTAAATCAAGTTTTTGAATGCTTTTTCTTCTGCAGAAAAGTGCACTGGTTGATCTCCTCCGTATAAAACGCAAGGAACCGCTCCAGCATTACGTAAGGCTTTAGTAGCTACTTTGCCCACGCTTTCTCTTTCTGATCCTTTAATTGTAATCGACTTCATTGTAAATATATATAGTTAATAATTTATGCTTTAGGCATTAAGCTCTAGGCTTTATGCGAATCGGCGTATGCTTAATGCTTACAGCCTACGGCTTTTTTTTACATCAAAAATTTACCGCTGATTGAGTTATTGTGTTGTACCATTTGCATTACTTCTGCAAAAAGTGGTGCGCAACTCACAACTTTAATCTTCTTAGATTCTTTCTTTAACGGAATAGAATCGGTAACTATTAATTCGAGTAATTTCGAATTTTCAATTTTTTCGTAAGCTTCTCCTGATAAGATAGCGTGAGTGCAGATTGCTCTGACGCTCAAGGCTCCTTTTTCAATCATCAGGTCAGCTGCTTTTGCTAAAGTTCCTCCGGTGTCAATCATATCGTCAACCAATATAATATGTCTTCCCGTAACTTCACCGATTAATTCCATGCTTTCAATAACGTTTGCCGCTTTTCTTTGCTTGTAGCAAATCACGACATCTGATTCTAAAAACTTAGAATACGCATACGCTCTTTTTGAGCCTCCCATATCTGGAGATGCGATTGTCAGATTCTCTAAACCTAGACTTTTTACATAAGGCAAGAAAATAGTAGAAGCAAATAAATGGTCTACTGGTTTTTCAAAGAATCCTTGAATTTGATCTGCGTGCAAATCCATTGTCATGATTCTTGTGGCTCCGGCAGCTTCAAGAAGTTTTGCAACTAATTTGGCTCCAATTGGCACACGTGGCTTATCTTTTCTGTCTTGACGTGCCCAGCCAAAATAAGGAATTACAGCAGTAATATGACGTGCTGAAGCTCTTTTTGCGGCATCAATCATTAATAAAAGTTCCATTAAGTTATCCGCACTTGGAAAAGTGGAACAGACTAAAAAGACTCTCAATCCTCTGATTGATTCTTCAAATGACGGCTGAAATTCTCCGTCACTATAAGTTGAGAACGTTACTTTACCTAGCTCCACACCATAGCTTTTAGCTATCTGTTCGGCTAAATATACGCTTTGAGAACATGCAAATATCTTTGCTTCTGGTTCTTGGTGCGACATTTTAATGTATTGTTTAGTAGTTAGTTAGTTGTGTTTCGCGTTAACGAGGTGCAAATTTAGGAATAAAAATCAACTCTGCGAGAAAATTTTTTAAGTTTTTTTCTTTTATTTTAAAATAAATCTATTACATTTGCACCCACAATTGAAACACATCAATTGCCTGGATGGCGGAATTGGTAGACGCGCACGACTCAAACTCGTGTACTTAGGTGTGTGGGTTCGATTCCCACTCCAGGTACTTAAAATTAAAAAACCCTTTGAGAAATTAGAGGGTTTTTTTTATGCTCAAAACTGAAATGTCCTCTTTGTTAAAAAAGATTGTTTTTGCGTGTCTCGAACATCTTTTGCCATATTGCGCCAATTTTTTTCAAAATGCTTGGTGATTTTTCGCCAAAACTGTCGTAAAAAATTACTTATTTTAATCCATTTATCGATTTGCATATACTCAACCTTACACATCTGTTATGGTTAATAAGTTGTAATTCAAATGTTTAAAAAATATTTTTGTTTGTGAGTATATGTGAGTATTTGAATATTTATTTTTTTCAAGATATCGGCATTTATTTGTAGAAGAATTTTAAACGACTCGTTATTGAAAAACAAATTTATGAAACGAGTCTAAAATAATCTTGAATTAAAATTACTATGGTTTAGCATTGCCTTTAGCCGCTACTCAAAGAAAAGCCGTTAATATAAAAGCCTGTTAGTATAGTATGCGCCAATATAAGTATATCATCATAAAAATGGAGTAGCCGGTTAAGGTTGCTAGTAATTTAAAATATCAACCACCAATTTGATAAATCAGGACGCCTGTTCTGATAATGACGAAAAACTAGTGGTAGGTTTCAGTCGAGGTGGTTTGGGAAGGTGGAGCGAAGTATTCGATTTGGGGAAATTTTTTATTTCATAACACACTGCCTTCTTTCTTAAAAAGGAATCGACCCTCAAGCGATTCCTTTTTTTTTGTTTAAAATTCGATTTTCTATCTATGTGAGTGTAAATAATCAAAATTATCTTCTAACAATTATCCTGTTTTTTAATATAATTTGGAGAATCTTTAAAAACCTCACATTTGATACCTTTTTTAGATATGTTTACATACTCACTTTTATCTTTTTATATTATTAAAATACTGTTAATTAGTTCGTTGTGATATTTTTATCGATGAGTAGATGTGAGTATCTATAATTTATGAAAACTTGTTTTTAGTGATTTAATTTGCATCATGGATTTCTGCTCACCCCTATGACAAAGTTCAACAAAATAAATATCACATCAAGACACTGCTATTATGAAACTTCAAAATGACCGTAAGATCAATATCGCTATTTTAGACGACCACAAAATGGTTGCCGGACTTTTAAGAGAAAATATGAAACAATTTGAATTTGTTGAAACTGTAAATCTCTTTTTTACTGCAACCGATTTTTTTGACTTTTTAACTACCAATAAAATTGACTTGTTAATTGTTGACGTTTTTATGCCAGAAATGAACGGTGTCGATATTGTGAAAAAATGTAGAGAATTACATAAGTCAAGTCAAATGAAAATTATCATGCTTTCATCAAGTATTGAATATAAGGTAATTAATGACGCAATATCTTTTGGCGCTAACGCATATGTTACAAAAGAAGATTTGCCAGACGAAGTTTCATCTGCAATTAAGTATGTTTTTGGCGATAATTCAAGGCCTTACTTTAGTAATAATGCCAGAGAAGTTCTATTAAATGACCGTTTTGAAGAAGATAATTTGGTGAAGCTTTCGCCTAGGGAAGATCAGCTATTAAAGTTAATTTGTGATGCAAAGACGGCAAAAGAAATTGCTTCCGAATTAGACTTAAGTATTAATACCATTCACTTTTATACAAAAAGATTGATGGTAAAAATGAATGTGAATAGAACGCCAGATTTAATATTAAAGGCTATTAATAAAGGATTTGTTTTAAATTTAAATAGGAATATGAGCAGTAATATCAGTGCCATGTAAGCTGCTTTCAAATTTAACAGTCCCATCGATTCTCTCTATGCGTTCTTTAATGCTTGAAAGCCCAACGCCGTCTTGTTGACTTGATTTTAAACCTTCTCCGTCATCAGATATTTTTATAATACAATTTGTTTTTTCAAAAGATATTTTGATTATTAATTGAGTTGCGTTTGCGTGTTTTAAAGTGTTAGAAACTGATTCTTTAATCAAATAATATATTTCAGATTTAATGTTCGAAGTTAGCATTGTTTCTAGATTTTTAGTGTCAGCATCAAAAATAATATTTAGCAATCCAATTTCTGAAAATCGATTTTGAATGTTCTCGATGTATGCAATTAGATTGAAATTCTGATGAAGATTTTCATTTTTTGTAAGTGAATGCGAAAAATTTCGAAGTTCAGTATAAATTGAGTTTGTTTCTAAGCTGATCTCATGAAAACTATTTCTTTCATGTTCATTAGTTGCTTTGCTTTTGTAGTCTTCAATTAAATAATTTAATGCAACAATGCTTCCTAGTACATCGTTGTGGATGTTTTGTCCAATTTCAATTTTTTGCTGCTTGATAATTGCATTTTGTTCACCATGCATTTTTGCCTCTTCATCATAAAGATATTCCTGCATCAATTTAATGTTTTCAGAATATTCTTTTTCTTTTTGAAGACGTTTGATCTTGTTTTGTCTGTTTTTAAAAAGGAGGACCGAAATAATAATTGATGACACGAAGAGAACTCCGAATAAGATCAGATAATTTTGCTTTTTTTTAATGACTGCCTGACCTTCTAGCCTTTCAATTTCAATCTGCTTTTCTCGAACATCATATTTTTTGTTAGCAGTAAAAACGGCTCCTTTATATTTAAAGTTATCCTGAAGCGTTTTAGTCTCAAATATTTTCTCAAGATAAAAATTTGCCTTTATATAGTTTTCTTCAGATTTGTAATATTCATAGAGCTCTTTTATAGTGATTTCATAATAAAAGTCGTCGGCTGTTTCATCATAAAATTTTTCGATAAGCTTGATTCCCTCTTTTTCTTTGGCGGTTTTTATGAATAACAGCCCTTTTAAAGTTTCAAATCGACAGGCAATAGCGCTATTTTCTCTTTCCTCAAATGAGATATTCAATGCTTTGTCCAGTTGCGACTGTGAAAGAGCATATTTTTTTTCTAAATAGCTGATATAGCCATTTTGAAGATACCATAATGATAGCCATCTGTCTTTTAGATCATTTTTTAAAATTTCATCTAAAGAGGTTTTTGCGATTTCCAGATATTTATTTTCCTTCGTATCGATATGTTTTAAAATATTAAGCTCACTCTTTTTTAAGAAAGCATAATATTTAAAGTATTTGTTGTAATAATCTGAAGTATGATCTGCAGTTTTTGTAGCGTTATCAAGATTTAATAGCGCCTCATCATAAAGATGAATTTTTTTATAGATTTCGGCAAGTGTGAGATACGCTCCGGCAACGATGTTTTTGTTCTTTATTTTTGATTTTTGAATTAAAGCCTGTTGAATCAAATTAATAGCTTCCTCAAAATTATATAATCCACAGTGGTAATTTGCTTTAATCAGCAGGCAATTAAAGTATTGTTTTTCATAACCTACCTTATTTTTTTCAATAATTTCTAAAAGAAGGGTGTTGTTTTTTAAGTTTATGTTGTCATCTGATGGAAAATTATAGTCAAAAATCATCAAGGTATAAAGTGCCATGATTTTTTCCTCACGTTTTTTTATATAAGGTAGTTGTTTTTCAATTTCTGTAGCAATTTGTCTCATCTCACCCGAAAAAGCAACTAGCGATAACGCCTTATTGTCAACAATGGCACACAATTCTTTTAGGTCAGGCTTGTTGATATTTTTTGGTTTCAAACTGTCATGAAGTTCTTCATTTAATTCGCGACTAATTTGTGCATCCAGGCCCAAAGAAAAAAAGAGAACAAAAAAAATAACGAAGAATTTAATCATTTGATGGGGTGTAAAAATATTAAGCGGGGAAACAAACTTACGTAAAAATGAAATAAGGCACCTGCGTTTTTCTTGTGCTACATTAAAATTAATGTATTGAATTACACGAATTTAATATAGCTCTTTGTTTTTCTATGAAATAAGGGCGCATTAATATTGTACCCTGAATAAATGTCATCAATAATTGACATAGTTCAGTGATTGTTAAAAATGTTTAGACCCAAAAAACAGTTTTAAATAATAAAAATTCGAGTTGAGAAAAACCTACACACTCAGCAATTTAAAAAGATTTAAAAAATCAAAAAAAATTATTATGAAACAATTTTTACCTAGTGTATTATTTGTTTGTTTTGTTGTCTTCGGAATAAACGCTGCAGCACATTACAATAAATTGATTGGGAATCATGCTTCTGGTTCATCCGAAAGCAAAGAATTTGCCAAAAAGAGCGGAGGCAAAAAAACAAATGAGAAGGCAGCCGCATTGGCGATGACGATTTCGTTAACAAAAACAGATGAAACTTGCCCAAACAATGGAACAATTAACGCAACTGTTTCTGGAGAAGAAGCCGGCGCAAATGTTATTTTTGAGTATTGGAACAATGCAACTCCAGGAAATGTAATTACATCCACGATGCCATTACAAGGTTTGGGAGATGGTACTTATACCGTTAAAGCGATTGCTACTGGAGTAAATGTTGAAGAAGTGCAATCAGAGATTACAATAGTTAGTAATTACAGTCCCTTAATTGCCAATTCTACAATAAAAAAAGTGCTTTGCGAAGGAGGATCTGACGGTCAAATCACGGTAAATGTAACACAAGGAAACCCTTCTGGAAATTATCAAATTCTATCGGCTCCGGCAACATATTCTAATCCACTTCCTTTTAGCCAAACATCTAATGTATTTACTGGCTTGACCGCTGGTGTTTATGAAATTAGAATATATGATGCCTGTGGTTTATATAATACAATTACTGCAACAGTTGCCGTACAGACTTTTGCTAATCAATACACAGTTGGATTCAGACCTAATACGACAGATTGTAGTCGAGTAAGTTTATTGCATCGTTTTTTTACTCAAAATAACGAAGGAATGCTAAAATTTCCTATAATAATCGCTAATACTATTGAAGAAGTAAGTACAGGAAATATAATCTACTCTGGAAGTGAAACTTTTACAGGAACACATGTTCCAGGAACAGAAGGATATGTACCCCAATCGGTAACGTTAACTAATCCTAATTATACGTATCCTCTTAGAATTGTTACAACAGTTACTGATGCTTGTGGTCATATTTACAATAGTACTAGAAATATTCGCAATAATATTAATTTAACAGCTTTGTGTGCGCCTGAAGTAGGTTTTAGTTGGGATATTTATACTACTTCTGGTATAATACTTTCTGATCGATTTCCTAATGCTGTGTGGCCAGTGACAATTTCGTGGGTTAATGTTTCAAATCCTGCAGATTCGGGTTCAGAAACGACACCGACCGGAACAACACCAGTTCGTGGAACTATTACTGGAGTTACTCTTGGCGAAACTTATGATGTTACCATCACTGATGCTTGTGGAAAAGTAAGAGCAAGTACGATTACAATTGATGGAACACCTACCAATGTAGGACAAACGGCTTTTGTCCAAGTTCGTCCTTCCTGTGCAACAGATATGTGGATACCTTATTTTGGAACTGCATCAGGAGGAAATAATTTAATGATTGACACCATTACGGTAGTGTCTTCTCCGGCAGGATCTGGAGTGGCAAATGGAACTAATTTAGGAGGCGGCGCTGGTTTCAACCTTTGGAACTTTGAAACAAGACCACTCATAAAAGGGGAATGGGTGTTCGCAGTTAAAATGGGATGTGTTGAACAAATTATAACTTTTGTTGCGCCAGGTCATGGAGTTGAATTAATTGATGCTACAATTACACCCTCAAATACCTGTAATTCAGCAAATGTATCAATTAATTGGTCGTTTATTAGGGATGGATTGCCAATTCCTTGGCCAACTGGAGTTTATAATCAAAACAGCGCAAGAATTTCTTTAAGAGATGTGACGCTTCCTTCAGGTGCAGAAAGTACATTTGCATATCAGAATAGTAATACTTTTCTAAATGTGCCTAATGGTACTTATGACGTACTCGTAAATTTACCAAAAGAAACTCCAACACAATGTTTAAATCTAGTAATAGGACAAGTCACAATTTCAAATGTTGGCCCACAAATAACTTCGCCTTACGGTTTTGTTTGTCAGACAGGAAATCCTAATACTCCATTTGGGGTAATTGTGGAAGCAACAGGGGTAGGTGTCTTAGAATATGCAATTACTGGATATAATGGTACGCCAATTACACCAGTATGGCAGACCACAAACCAATTTAACAGTTTGGGACAGGGTGTTTACAATATTGAAATTAGAGATAATTGTGCTTCAACGTCGACTATTTTTTCTACTTATTCGATTAGACAACCACGCATCACGCCAAATAATTTATGCCCTGGCAGTAACGGTTCTCTTATAGTTACCTCAGTTCCAGGATATGTATATCAATGGTCTTTAAATGGTGTTCCCTTAACAAATGGAGGACATATTTCAGGTGTTGATACAAACGAATTGACTTTTACGCCATTTACTGTTCCAGCAGATGAGGGAACTTATAGCGTGCATGTCACTTATCAAACTTGCGTTGACGACATTTATGAAATCGAAATTAGTGGAGTGATTCCAAATGCAGGAGATGATATTACATCTTCAGCATGTTATACAAATCCAGTTATTGGTCTTAATCTTGATACATTCTTGTCAGCTACCGCAATGCCTAATGGCGAATGGACACAAACGTCAACTAATGGAGGAACTCTTGTTGATAATATCTTTGATCCAAATGGTATTGATCCAGCAACAGGACCGTTCATATTCAAATACAGAGTAAATGGTTATTGTGGCAGCTTTGATGAAGCAGTAATTACAATCAATTTTAATGAAACTGTCGCGCCAACGGGTGCTGCAGCTCAAAATTTCTGTTCTGCTGATGCACCTACGATAGCAGATTTAGAAGTTACAGGAACTGATATTGCTTGGTATGCTACGCAAACAGCATCAGATCCTTTAGCCCAGACAACACCACTTGTTTCTGGAACTACATATTATGCAACTCAAACAGTCGCAGGGTGAGAAAGCTTTGATCGTGTCGCTGTTACCGCAACTCTTTTTGCCCCACCAGCACAACCTACAGGAAATGCTACGCAAGAATTTTGTAATCAAGCAGGCGCTACAATTGCCGATTTAACCGTTACAGGAACAGGCGTAGTTTGGTATGCAGACGCTACAATCACGACAGTTTTAGACCCTACGACTCTTTTAGTAGACGGAGCAACATATTATGCAGGATCTGTAGCAAACGGATGTGAAAGCGCAACAAGATTAGCAGTTACTGTTAATTTTACAGAAGTTGCCGCACCAACGACTTCAAACACTGCACAGGTTTTCTGTGAAATCGATAATGCAACAATTGCAGATATTGCCACAAATGAACCAGGAGTTCAATGGTTTGCAACAGCAACGAGCACAACGCCGTTAAATGCAACAACGCCGTTATTAAATGGAGCAACTTACTTTGGAGCAATCACAATAAACGGATGCGAAAGCGCAACTAGATTGTCAGTAACAATTACAATCACGCAAACGCCTGCGCCAACGACTTTAAACACAGCGCAGACTTTCTGTGAAATTGATAATGCAACAATCGCAGATATCGTAACAACAGAAACAGGAGTAGAGTGGTTTGCAACAGCAACGAGCACAACGCCGTTAAACGCAACAACGCCGTTATTAAATGGAGCAACTTACTTTGGAGCAATCACAACCAACGGTTGCGAAAGCGCAACTAGATTGTCAGTAACAATTACAATCACGCAAACGCCAGCACCAACGACTTTAAACACAGCGCAGACTTTCTGTGAAATTGATAATGCAACAATTGCAGATATCGTAACAACAGAAACAGGAGTAGAATGGTTTGCGACAGCAACGAGCACAACGCCTTTGAATGCAACAACGCCTTTGGTAAGTGGTGCAACATATTATGGAGCAATCACAACCAATGGCTGTGAAAGCGCAACAAGATTGTCAGTAACAATTACAATCACTCAAACGCCTGCGCCAACAACTTTAAACGCAGCACAGACTTTCTGTGAAATTGATAATGCAACAATTGCAGATATCGTAACAACAGAAACAGGAGTAGAATGGTTTGCGACAGCAACGAGCACAACGCCTTTGAATGCAACAACACCTTTGGTAAGTGGTGCAACATATTATGGAGCAATCACAACCAACGGCTGTGAAAGCGCAACAAGATTGTCAGTAACAATTACAATTACAGAAACAGTTGCGCCAACAACTACAGCTTCGTCTCAAACATTTTGTGAAATTGATCAGGCAACTGTAGCTGACTTGGTAGTATCTGGAACAGGAATTCAATGGTATGCTGATGCAACAAGCACAACAGCATTGCCTTCGGATACTGTATTGACAAACGGAACCTATTATGCTACTCAAGCAGCAGCAAGTTGTGAAAGCGCAACAAGATTAGCAGTAATTGTATCGATTACAGCAACGGTAGCTCCTATAGGAAATGCAACGCAAACATTCTGTGAAATTACTTTACCAACCGTTGCCAATTTACAAGCAACAGGAACTGGTGTTCAATGGTATGCAGATGCAGCAAGCACAACTCCGTTAACAGCAGCAACGCCGTTAACAGATGGTGCTACTTATTATGCAACGCAAACACTTAATGGATGTGAAAGTTTAGCAAGACTTGAAGTTACAGTAACGATCACAGTAACACCAGCACCAACGGGGAATTCTCCACAAGCATTCTGTCAGTCAGACAATGCGACTTTGGTCGATTTACAAGCAACAGGAGTAGGAATTCAGTGGTACGCAAGTGCAACAAGCACTACACCTTTAGCGCTAACATCCGTTTTAGTCGACGGAGCCACTTATTATGCTTCACAAACTCTTAACGGATGTGAAAGTTTACTAAGATTGCCAATTACTGTAATAATTGACGAAGCACCAACTGCAAACGCAGGGGCAGACCAGGTTCAATATAATTCGGGAACGTTTGTACTTGCAGGAAATAATCCAACAGTTGGTACTGGAACTTGGACAGTTGTTTCTGGGACAGCAACATTTAATGATCCCTCATTATTTAATTCAGCAGTAACAATTCCTGATAATTCAACAGCTACATTAATGTGGACAGTTGTAAACGGAACTTGTACAGTTTCAGACGAAGTGATAATAAGCTACTATATTCCAGAATTGGAAATCTTGAAATCGGGAGTATTTATGGATACAAATGGAGACGGAATCGACAATGTTGGAGATCAAATTCATTACACATTTACGGTTAGCAATACTGGGCAAACAACCATAAATAACATTATAGTTTCTGATCCATTGGTTGCAGTAACTGGAGGTCCAATCTCTTTGTCTGCTGGAACAAGTGATGCAACAACTTTTACTGCAGTTTATAACGTAACTCAATCAGATATTGACGCAGGAGTTGTTTATAACTTAGCTACCGTTAATGGTCAAGATCCAAATGGAGGACCTGTAACAGATACGTCTGTAGACCCAAATCCATTAAATCCAAGTGACCCATTATTTGACCCAGCTTGTCCAGACTGTACAGTTGTGCCAATTGTTCAAGAACCAAATATGACTTTGACAAAAGAAGGGACTTGGCAAGACACTGACGGAAACGGTATGGCATCTGTGGGAGATACTATCATCTATGCCTTTACGGTTACAAATACAGGAAATGTTACGCTTTCAAATATCTCAATAGCAGATCCATTAACTGGATTAGTGTTGTCTGGAGGACCAATCATAACATTGGCACCTGGACTTTCCGATAGTACATCAATAACGGGTATTTATGCAGTTACACAAGCAGATATTGAAGCGGGAGCGGTGTATAATTTAGCAACTGCCACAGGAACAGATACAAATGGAAATCCAATTTCGGAAGTGTCAGTAGACCCCACACCAATTGATGTCAACGATCCGTTATTTGATCCAGCATGTCCAGATTGTACTGTGGTTCTTTTGCCTCAAGTGTCACAAATTGCAATCATTAAAACAGGAGTTTTCAACGATGACAATCAGGATAATATTGCACAAATTGGAGAGACAATCACTTACTCTTTTGAAGTAGTGAACACAGGAAACATGACATTGTACAATGTGACCGTTTCTGATCCACTTCCAGGTGTAATCTTAACAGGCGGACCAATTGCAGAATTGCTTCCTGGGCAATCTGACACTACGACTTTCACGGCAACATATATTGTTACCAATCAAGATTTAATCAACGGTGGAGTAACAAATCAAGCCTTAGTTTCTGCAACTAATAATGCAGGAGCTGTTGTAGAAGATTTATCAGATGATGACAGCTTATCAGAAAATGACCCAACATTTGTACCTCTTGAAGGATGTACTTTAGAAGTCTTCAACGCGATAACGCCTAATGAAGATGGAGTAAATGACACTTTTTACATTGCAGGAATTGAATGTTATCCTAAGAATAAAGTAATAATCTTTAACAGATGGGGAGTACAAGTATATGGAGTTGATGGATACAATAACAATGACAAAGTGTTCAGAGGTTATTCTGAAGGAAGAACAACTATTCAGCAGTCGGCAGGATTGCCAGTTGGAACTTATTTCTATGTAATTGAATACGTTGATTTCACAGGAAAAGGAATAAATAAATCTGGTCATCTATACATCAACTAAATAGTAAAAAAATTCCCAAAGAGTTGAAAAGCTCTTTGGGATTAAAATAAATCACAATGAGAACAAAATTAATTTTATTCGGGCTATTTTTTAGCATTGCTTCATTTGCCCAGCAGGACTCACAGTTCACCCAGTACATGTACAACACGGCGAACATCAATCCTGCGTATGCGGGACAGCGAAAGGCCCTGAGCATCTTCGGGCTTCACCGAACACAATGGGTTGGTCTTGAC
>NZ_JBHSQB010000020.1:0-114719 GCF_042658345.1 Flavobacterium qiangtangense | reverse complement strand
GAATTGCGTGTGCTGGCAAAAGAAAGGCCTTTCGCTGCCGGGAAAAATTACATATATATAAGGAAGGGGTTTTGTTTTCTGTTTTGGGGAATTGGCCTGGGGTTGCCGCGCAAATAAAAAGACAGCCCACTGGGCTGTCTCTACGGTATTGTTATTCGAAACGGATTGCCTTCACGGGCGAAATCTTGGTTATTATATAGGACGGGATCAGCAGCACGAAAAGACAGATGGCGACTGTTCCCAGATTCAGCAGGAGAATGTAAAGCCAGTCTAGGTGGGCTGGCGCTACGTTTACGTAATAACTTTCGGGGTTTAATTTGACTATACCGAATTGCTGCTGGATGATGATGAGCCCGATTCCGATGATGTTTCCCCAAAGGAGCCCTCGGATGATAAGATAAAATGCGTTGTAAAGAAATATTTTTCTAACCGACCAATTGTTTGCGCCGAGTGCTTTGAGAATCCCTATCATTTGGGTTCGCTCTAATATAAGCACTAAAAGCGCGACAACCATATTGATGGTGGCGACGACGATCATAATAATAAGGATGACGATAATATTAAAGTCGAAGAGCTGGAGCCATTCAAAGATGTTGAAATACTTTTCGGAGATTGTGACAGTGTCGAGCGTTTTTGAAGCGTCTTCTTTATTCTGGGTGTTTTGATAGATTTCGTTTCCTTTCTCTTCAATTTTCTTAAAGTCGTCAATAAAAACTTCGAAAGCACCGACTTGGTCTGGTTTCCATTTATTGATTCTTTGGATGTGACGAATGTCTCCTATTATATATGTAGCGTCAAATTCTTGGAAACCTGAGTTGTAAATTCCGGTGATCTCAAAAACACGAAGGTTTGGCAACTGGTTATTATCAGCTTTCATAAAATATGTATTGAACTTATCGCCTACTTTTAAATGAAGACGATCTGCCAAATATTTTGAGATGATAACTTGAGGATTAAGATTTTTTGAAACATCGGGCAGTTTTCCTTCGATAAGATATTCCTGGAGATTGCTCCAATTATAGTCTTTTCCGACTCCTTTAAATATAATTCCTTCGAAAGAAGTCTCGGTTCTTATAATCCCGGCTTTTGTCGCAACGGCCTGAATGTGGCTTATTCCTTCGACATTTTTAAACTTTGGATAAAAATCTTGATTTGTCGAAATTGGGTTAATACTAACCTCCGATTGATTGTCATCATAATTGGTGATAATAATATGTCCGTTAAAGGCCGACACTTTTTCGCGGATTTTTTGCTGAAGACCAATTCCCGTCGCTACCGAAACAATCATCATAATCATTCCGATGGCAATCGCTGCGATAGCAATTTTTATAATTGGTGCAGAAATACTACTTTTATGATTTTTAGCAACAATGAGTCTTTTGGCAATAAAATATTCTAAATTCAAGTTTTGATTATTTGATTTGAATCACAAATATACTGAAAGTTCTCTTGGCTGAATTACACAAATCTTTACAAATTAATCCTTACCTTATATATGAATATCATTTTAAAATCATCTTTTGCATTAATCGGCAGTTTGGCGATCGCTTTATCTTGCGGAAGTTCGAAACCTTTGAAAGGAAAAGAAATTAGCCAGAATCCAATAGAAAACAAAACGGCTAAAGACGAAACTATTGCTCCAATAAAAACGGGCGCTGACAATTCTGAAAAATATCTTTCTATTTTAAAAGGAAAGAAAGTAGGAATTGTGACAAATCAAACCGGAATTTTATCTGACAAAACACATCTGGTTGATTTTTTACTAGAAAAGAAAGTTAATATCCAAAAAATTTATGCGCCAGAACACGGATTTCGAGGAACAGCTGACGCAGGAGAATTGATTAAGGACGGAAAAGATACGCAAACCGGATTGCCAATCATTTCTTTATATGGCGACAATAAAAAACCAAAACCGGAGCAATTAAAAGAAGTCGACGTCTTGGTTTTTGACTTGCAAGATGTGGGCGCGCGTTTTTACACTTACATTTCTTCGTTGCATTATGTGATGGAAGCTTGTGCCGAAAATAATATTCCGCTTGTGATTTTAGACAGACCGAACCCGAATGGTGGTGTTGTGGACGGACCAATTTTAGAAAAAGAAAATACAAGTTTCATCGGAATGCATCCAATTCCTGTGTTGCACGGAATGACAATTGGCGAATATGGCCAAATGATTAATGGCGAAAAATGGCTCAAAAACGGAATCCAATGTCAATTGACCGTGATTCCGTGTTTGAATTATAATAAGGAAATGAATTATTCGCTTCCTGTAAAGCCTTCGCCGAATTTACCAAACGACCAATCGATCAATTTATACGCGAGTTTGTGCTTTTTTGAAGGTACAAATGTGAGTTTGGGAAGAGGAACGGAAAAGCAATTCCAGATTTATGGCTCGCCTTTTTTACCAAAAAGTGGTTTTAGTTTTACTCCGAAGCCAAATTTTGGAGCAAAAGATCCATTGCACAACGGAAAACTTTGTTATGGTGAAGATTTATCCGGAATTTCGAAAATTTCTGGATTGCAATTAAAGTGGTTGTTGAAAGCATACAATTCAACTTCCGATAAAAGTAAATTCTTTATTCCGTTTTTTACAAAATTAGCCGGAACTAAAAAACTCCAAGAGCAAATTGAAGCCGGATTGACTGAACCCGAAATCAAAAAAACGTGGCAAGTTGGTTTGGAGAATTTCAAAAAAATAAGAAAAAATTATCAAATTTATTAATTGTCATATTCGCAAATTTGCGTATTTTTAGATACAGGATTTTAATTAATTCTTACTAAACCAATAAACTGACCACCAATGGAAAAATCTCAAATGCTTTTAGACTATATGGACAAAATCCAGGAATTTTTCGAAATGATAAATTCTTATGTGGATATGGCCATCGAAATGTTTCACAAAGCGAAACATTTTGTAGAAAAAATTATAGAATATCTCAAACAAGGAATCGATTATGTCGTTGATTATTTCGGCGGAAGATTTGGTGAAGAAATCGAACTTCCTGAAGATTATATTTTTGTATAAAAAGAAAAGACCTTACTGAGTAAGGTCTTTTTTATTTTGGTTCGGTTTCAACTTCTTCACTTGCGAAAAGGTCTTTCTTAAAATATAATACAACACTAAAAGTATTATAAAAATGATCAGTGTCATTATCGAAACTTCCATCACTTTTGTAAATGTGCTGGAAACAATGACGTCTTGATCAGAAAATATTCCCAAAAGCGACATTGAAAAGGCAATCAAGAATAAAAGGAATATGATTTTACTGCGTTTCATAGAGTTCAGATTTATGATGCAAATATATTTAAAGTGGCATTCTCTTTTTCATTTCTTCTACAATATTATAAGCAGCCGGACAAATTGCTACATTTTGCAACGTAAGATATGAAATTTGCTGAAACTTTTTTCGATCTGTATGCGGGAATTCGCGACACGCTTTTGGGCGAACATCATAAATCATGCAATAATTTTCAGCGTCTAAAAAAGTACACGGAACGCTTTGCAAAACATAATCATTGTCTTCGTCAATTCTCAAATATTGGTCAATAAACTGCTGTGGCTTTTGACGAAAATGCTTCGAAATCCGCTCTACATCAGCGATTGTAAATAACGGACCAGTAGTTTTACAGCAATTCGCACATTTCAAACAATCTGTTTTCTTAAATTCACGATCGTGTAATTCTTGCATCACATAATCGATATTTTTGGGCGTCTTCTTTTTCAGCTTATCGAAATACTTTTTATTCTCGATATGCTTATCTTTGGCAAGCTTTACAAGTTCGTTTAATTGAGGTTTCAAGTTTAAAGTTTAAAGTTGAGTCGCAAAATTAGTACATTTAATTTTGAATGTTGAACTTGGAATGTTGAATTTTGAAATATAAACTATGAAAGACCTTTTTGGAAAAGCAATCCTGGATTATCAAACGAATAATTCTCCAGAAAATTTGATTACAGAAACCACTATTTCTGAGGAAGATGAAATGAGCGTGGATTACTTGTTCCGAAATTTTTCGGCAATGCCAAAGATTGAAAAAACGGCGCTTGAAATTTCAAAAGGAAAAATTTTAGACGTGGGTTGCGGTGCAGGAAGTCATACTTTGTATCTTCAGGAGGAAAAAAATCTGGAAGTGACCGCCATCGATATTTCAAAAAATGCGGTGGAAGCTTGTAAACTTCGTGGTATTAAAAATGTTTTGGTTCAAGATATTTTGACTTTATCCGAAGAAAATAAATTTGACACCATTCTTTTGTTGATGAACGGAACCGGGATTTTTGGGAAATTGAAAAATATACCGAAATTTCTTCAGAAGCTCAAATCGCTTTTAGCGGAAGGCGGACAAATTTTGATTGATTCTTCGGATATTATTTATATGTATGACGAAGACGATTCTGATGATTCAGAAGTTGGATATTGGATTCCGGGCGATGTCGATTATTATGGCGAAGTGGAATTCACGGTTTCTTATAAAAATGAAACTGAAAAACCATTTGATTGGCTTTATTTAGATTTCAACACCTTACAAAATGCTGCAAACGATAACGGACTGCAATGCAAAATGATTCAAGAAGGCGAACATTTTGATTATTTAGCTCGCCTTTTTGTGTAATTTAAATTGAAATCAGATTTGTAGTTTCAAGGATTTCCTGCAAAGCTTTGTACAAAATATCTAAATCTTCTTGAGAATTATATCCGTTTATCGAATATCTCAAATAAATTTTTCCGTTTAAAGGCATCACGGGAATTTCAATTTTATATTTTTCGAATAGTAATTCTTTTAGTGTAATTGGTTCTTCAGTATTGATTTGGATACTTGCCATTTGTCCTAAAAATTCTTCAGAGATTGGGCAAAGCGGTTTTGAATTTAATAAATCGCAAAAACGTTGGTAATTTTCTTGAACAATAACTTTGCTATTAGCTGAAACTTCTTTCCAATTGTTTTCTTCTAAAAAGTCGATTACTTTAGGCGTACATAAAAAAGCTGAAATATCTCGAGTTCCTTGATATTCGTGGTAATCTAAAAATTGACTTTCTGAAATTACAGCATTATCATAACCCCAACTTACAACCAGCGGATCAATATCGTTTTGAAATTCCTTTTTTACATATAAAAATGAGCTTCCTTTCGGCGAAAGCATCCATTTGTGCAAAGTTCCCGTGTAAAAATCTGGATTTAATTCTGAAATATTCAAATAAGTGTGACCCGGAACGTGCGCTCCATCAATGATCGTAATTAATCCTAATTCCTGCGCTTTCTCGCAAATTTCCTTAACCGGAAAAATTAATGCAGTTGCACTTGAGATTTCATTGATAAAAATAACTTTTGTTTTTGAGGTGTAACCTCTCCAAAATTCTTCTAGCAATTTTTCTTTAGAAACGATTGGTAACGAGATTTCCTGACGGATGTATTTTGCTCCGGTTTTTCTGCAGAAGAAATTCCAAGTTTTGTCCATTGCGCCATATTCTTGATTGGTTGAAAGAATTTCATCACCTTCCTGAAGATTCAAACTTCTGAGAATTGTGTTTACGGCAACTGTTGGATTTGGTGTAAAAAAGAAATCTTCGGGTGCACAACCGATGTATTTTGACAATCTTTGTTTTGCTTCTTTTAAATATGTCAGCGATTTTTTTACGATAAATTGAACCGGCTCATTTTCCAATTCTAATTGCAGTCTTTGAAATTCTTCAAAAATTGGTTTTGGACAAGCGCCAAATGAACCGTGATTTAAATAAGTAATCGATTGGTCCAAAAGAAAATTATTCTTCATATTTTTTTGAATAAAAAACCCAAACTAGAATTTAGTTTGGGTTAGATTTTTATTTATAACAGCAAATTATTCTTGCATGTATTTCATCATGATGCCTTGAAGTTCCATTCCCCACTCTTGACCAGCGGCCATAGATTTGGTCATAAGGTCTCCACTTCTTTCAGCCATCTTTTTTCCAACTGGTGAATCATAAAATTTAAGCATGTCTTTAATGTCTTGGTGCGTGTAGATTTCCATGTACACTTTGGCCATTTTATCATACAAAGAAGGAAGAGTTGCATCAAATTCTTTTGAAAATACTGCTTGTTTGTCTTGCGGAATTGAAGCCATAACTTGTTCTTTCGCAGATTTCATTGGTCCGGCTGCGCCAGAATTTTGGATTAACTTTAGAGCATCAGCTTTAAAAGCGTCTTGTGCAAAACTTAGTTGTGCAACAAGAATTAATGCGATGGTAAGTAATAATTTTTTCATTTTATTTTGGTTTATTGGTTAAGGAATATTCAAATATTTATGCGTTTGCAATGAAACGCGCCATTTTGGATTTTGCATTACATAATCAACAATCAAAGGCGTCATTTCTTCTTTTTTACTCCATTCTGGTTGCAAGAAAAGAATCGCATCTTTATTTACCAAGGCTGCTTGTTCTTCAGCGAAGATAAAATCATGCTTGTTAAAGATAATCACTTTTAATTCATGCGCGTTATCATAAACAGTCTGGGTTGGCAATTTTGTTTTCTTTGGAGAAAGTGTAATCCAATCCCAAGTTCCGGAAAGCGGATAAGCTCCGGAGGTTTCCATGTGGACTTTTAAATTTTGCTCTTTTAGTTTTTGAGTAAGCGGTCCCATATCCCAAGTTAATGGTTCGCCACCAGTTACCACAATTACATTTGATTCTCTTTTGGCGTTTTCAACAATTTTTTCAATTTCTGTTGGCGGATGTAATTCGGCGTTCCAGCTTTCTTTCACGTCGCACCAGTGACAGCCGACATCGCAACCTCCAACTCTGATAAAATAAGCGGCTGTTCCGGTGTGGTATCCTTCGCCTTGAATGGTATAAAATTCTTCCATTAACGGAAGCATTGTTCCTTTTTCAACGGCTGACTGCATTTCTTTCTTCAACATTTTCTTTAAAATAGTTTGCAAAGATAGTGATTTCGAATTTTAGATTTTAGATTTTAGATTTTAGATTGCAGATTTCAGTTTGCGATGGCCAGTGGTCAGTGTTCAGTAATCAGTTTGGAGAATGCAGATTTTAGATTGGGTTTGGAGATTTGAAATCTGTAATCTGTAATTTGTAATTTTAGTTTTCTGACCGCGGTGGTTCGGGAGTTTAAAGAAGGCCTAAAGTTTTTAACTAACCCCGATGCTGGAATTGTTTGAGCTCTAAAACCTGCCAGCGAAGCAGGTTTTAAGCGAGTTCCTGCAGCGGGAACTTCATTTAAAGAATGCCTTTTGTTTGGTTTCTAAAAAGGTTCAGGGGTTTTAGAACGGTTCAGGGTTTTGGGTTTTGGGTTCTGGGTGTTAGTTTGGGTCTTGGTTTGCGTTGGTTTTGTGGTATAAAAAAACCGACATCTTTTTGGGTTGTCGGTTTGGTTTTAAAAACTTAGTCTTATTTTTTCAATACGTCTAAAGATTCTTTGATGTATTGGCTTGTTGGGTCTAAAGCTAATGCTTTTTCGAAATATCCTCTTGCTTTTACTTTGTCAGAAATCGCGTAATGTGATCCCATGTAAGAGTAAGCGCTGATTAAACCTGCTTTTACGCTGTCTTTTGATAATTCTGCTTCACCTTTTGTGGTTACCACTTCGATGTATTTTTCGTAAGCTGCAACTGCGTTTGTTTTTGCTTCGTCACCAACAATAAATCTGTTGATTTTTGCTCTGTTCAAGTGCGCATCTTGTGTTGTTGGCGAACCTGCAACTACGTTTGCGTAAGCTGTGTCTGCTTTTTTAAGCAATTCTTGAACTTCTGGTTTTGCTCTGTCAGCGTCTGTTTTTAAGTCGTTTGCAACGTAAAACAATACTGCGTTACCTAAGTAAAAATTGTCAAGCAAAGCATTTGGTGAATTTGGTGCTTTTGTTGCAGCTTCAAATACAGGAACTGCTTCAACATACAACTTTTGTTTGTATAACGAAACTCCCAAGTCGCTGAATTCTGCGCCAATTGCTGGATCAATTTCAGAAGCTTTTTTCAAATCTGCCATTGCGTTTGTGAAAAGCGTTTTGTCTGCAATTGTTCCGTCAGCAGCGATTGCTTTTGCTAATTTTGCTTTTGCAAGGAAAAGATAATCTCTTCCTGTTACTCTTTTTGGATCTGCTTTTGCAACGAAATCATTTAAAGCTTTGATACTTTCATCATAGTTTTTGTTCTCGTAAGCTGCATAACCCAAGTATCTCAAGATTCTTGGATTTACTTTGTCTAATTGCTGCATCGCTTGCGCTTCCACTTGCAAAGCTTGGTAATCTTTTGCCAAGATCAAGAAATCGGCGTGACGCATTCTTGACTCGATTGAATTATCGGTTAAGCTTTTGTATTTTGCAGAAAATTCAACGGCTTTTTTGATATATTCTTCACGTTTGGTTTTATCACCTGCGCTTGTGCTCCAGAAATAATAAGTCTCTGCTAACTCACGATAAACTGGACCGTAGTTTGCGTTTAATTTAATTACTTCGTCGAAAGCTGCAATTGCTTCTGGGAACGCTTTTGCATTTTTAGTGATTACTCCTAATTGCATTTTTGCACGCAATAGCGAATTATCTAAATCATAAGCTGTTCTGTAAGAGCTGTAAGCGCTGTTAACATCTTTATCACCAACTTGTGCATCTCCTAAAGTTAAGAATGCAGTCGCCAATTTTGGGTCTACAGCTGTAGCTTTTTTTGCTGATACAATTGCTTTTTTATAATCTGGATTTTCAGAATTTACGTAAGCTTTTGCGATATAAAGAAATTCTTCTGTGTCTTTCTTTTTGATATCAGCTAATGCTTTGTTGAAATTTGCTTCTGCTTCTGCAGCATTTCCTTTGTCAAGGCTGATTTCTCCAAGACCGATGTAATTGAATTTCCCGTTGTCTTTTGCTGCAATACCTTTGTCAAAATAAATTTTTGCTGAATCTATGTTTTCTAGCGCTAAATAAATTTCCCCTAAATGAAAATAATTTTTTCCTTTATCTGGGCTTGATGCGATTAACGACTTTAAGATTGTTTTGGCTTTTTGGTACTGTTCAGCATCGATTGCTTTTTTGGCAGCGTCTAAGTCTTGTGCAAAAACCCCTGTTCCAAAAAATAATAATGATAAACTGATAAATTTTAAATTTTTCATTTTTTTGGTCTTTAATTTAATGTAGTTATTTTTGGTTGTCTATTTCTTTTCTGACTTTCACTTCTCGAAGCTCGAGTCTTACGGGAGCAAGTCCTGACTTTAAAATTATCTTTTGTCCCACTTCTCCTGCAACGAACGTTGCAAATCCTGTACCTAAACCGCGAGCGCCTTCATAATTTAACATATAAATTTTTCTCACTAAAGGATAAAATCCTTCTGCCAGATTGACTTGGCTTGGTTTATAGTACTCGGCTGAGTTCGGCATAGTTTTAACATTTTTCACTCCTAAAACTCTGACAGCGTCTGTATATTTTTGCATATCTGGCATAGGTTGTGTCATCCAATTCACACCTACAACCCCAATATACCCATCGTTTTCACTAATATATTTAATGACTTCATTGCTTGTTTTTAAAGCAAAAACATTTTTCCCGTCAATATCTTTTACCGAAGCAAGGGTTTTCATGTGATTGATTGTACTTGAATTTGGATTATCAAATACTAAACCCTTAATTAAAGGTACAGATTTTCCTTGCATAAAATCAACAATATTTTGCAAATCAATTACTGTATCATTTGATTTTGTGTTCACGATCAAAGCAATTCCGTCGATTGCGATTTGAGTAATCTTTGGAACAATTTTTTTATTTGTAAAAGCTCTTTGCTCTCCTTCTGTCAAAACTCTTGACATTACCAGTAATCCTGATTCTTGATTTTGAACCATTGCTAAAATCTCTGTTTCCGCTTTTGGAACTAATGTTACTTTTGCTTCACGTTCACTCTCGAAAACAGAAACCTGATCTTCCATAACTGGCATTACAGTTTCATCGATATAAAACGTTGCTTTTGTTTCTCTTGCTTCTAAAGCTTCCTGCTCTTTTTTGTCTTTGCAAGAATGAATCATGAAAAAAGCAAAAACTAAAACGAATGACGCGAATATTATTTTCAAGAATTTTGGCATAAGTAAAATTTACGAGTTATTGTTTTTATGGTAGAAACGTGTTGCTCTGTAAAAAGCGTACACAATTAACAGAACGCCGAACGCAATTCGGAATTTCATTTCCATGACTAACGGAAAATCTTTTTCTGGAAAAATATATTCCCAAAAGATAATTCCGGTACCTAAAACGAAGTATAAAAGAAAAAACAGAATTCCTATAATAAGAAGAAATCGCTCTAGGAGCGATTTCTGATCTCTATTATGAGTATTTCTTTGGTAAGCCATTATTGTGATTTAATAACTAATCTGATTGGCAAGTTGTATGCAACACGAACCGCTTTACCGTTTTGGATACCTGGTTTCCATTTTGGAGCAGATTTCAACATACGAATAGCTTCTTTTCCTGTTCCATAACCAAGGTCACGAACAACTTTAATATCAGTTAATGAACCGTCTCTTTCAACTACGAAGCTTACCAAAACGTTTCCGCTGATGTCATTGTCAACTTCTGGAACTCTGTAGTTTTTTTGAACGTATTTACCAAATCCTGCCAAACCACCTGGAAATTCAGGTAATACTTGAACAGAAGTATAAATTTTACTTGGATCATCTTCGATAACTTCAGCATCAACTTTAACCTCGCTTGCTGTGTTATCTAAAACAACTTCCCCGCCTTCTTTTGCTTTCACTGTTTCAGAACCTGTTTTTTTCAATTCGGTAACAACAGCTACTTCTTCTTTAACAACCTGTTTGTCAACAATAACCGGCGGAACGTATTTTTGAATATCTACGTTTGATTGCGTTTGTTTTTGAACTACTGGCTCAACAATAATCTCCTCTTTTGGTGGCTCGACTGGAGCAGTAAGGTTTGCCATTACTACTTGCTCGTCTAAAACCTCTTCTTCAGAACCCATATTATCTGAAATCAATTTCGAGATAACCGGAGTCAAAACCATAAGTACGAAAATAACACCACCAATTAACAGCGCTCTTAACGTTCTTTTTCCGCTATTTGTACGTAATTCATACGCTCCGTAGCTTTTGTTTCTACCTTCAAAAACATTGTCGATCCAACTTTGTTCGAATAAGTCTAATTTTGAACTTGACATATCTTTTCTTTTTTAAATTAATGAATCAGACTAATTATAAATATTGTTAGTTTCTAACATTTTAATGTCTTCTGGCGTAATGTCAACTGTTGCATATTTCTTCACCTTTGTAATTGCCATTTCATCAAGAATATCTACAAAGTTCTTGTAATTTGACTTTTCACTTGGTTTTAAAATAATAGTAATTCCACTTTTTTCTAGGTCTGCACCTTCCGCTTTATTTCTATCGTCAACCCCTTTTTTCTTGCTTAAGATTAAATCTCTAATCCCAGCTTTTCCATACGTTGAAACTGCTGGCCCGTCTAATGGCGGTCCGTCAGCTCTACCGCTATACCAAACCAACTTATCGTCTGATCCTAAAACAAGTGTCAAAGTTCTCCAAGCTGGAGTTTCTGGTGGAACCGGATCGTCAGCTTTTGGTTCATCTGGCAAAGCCAAATTCATCGATTGAGGTTTTGACAACGTTGTGGTTAGGATAAAGAAAGTAATCAATAAGAATGCCAAATCCACCATTGCCGTTAAGTCAACTCCAGGATTTGATTTTTTACTTCTTACTTTGCCACCGCCTTTTTTACCACCGCCGTCGCCTGTATTTAATTCTGCCATTTCTTACGAATTATTATTTTATTAAAAATCATCACTTCTTAGACCAGTAACAAGGAAGAAGTTATTCTTGCTTTGTTTCTGTAAAATGTCTAAGACTTTTTTGACAGTTGGATATTCTTCTTTAGAATCACCTTTGATAGCGATATCTAAATCTTTATTATCCAAATCTTTTGTTACTTCTCTTGAAATCTGAATCCAGTCTTTTAACTGTGGATTAATAGAATCTAAAGGAATACCTGGTTGAGTACCCGCTTTCATTCTGTCTTCATTTTTCATCGCAATCAATTGTTTCATTTGACGCATGTCAACACCAAAACCGTCAATCAAAGAGAACTTTTTTTGTTCTTCTTCAGTAAAAGTAACTCCGTACTTTTCACCCATTCTTTTTAAGGTTTCCACTCTAACTTCTCTTCCAGTAACTCCGTAAAAAACTTTACCTTGAGCAATTGACAAAGTACCAAGATTTTCTTCTGGTAATTTTGTTTGAACTGTTGAGGCTGGAGTTTCTACTGGCAAAGCTTCAGGAACTTTAGCTGTAGCAGTCATGATAAAAAAGGACAAAAGAAGGAACGCCATGTCACACATAGCAGTCATATCGACTTTCGTACTTTTTTTCGACATTTTTAATTTAGCCATTATTTTATCTTATTTTTTATTTAAAGTCAAGAGCGAGATTACCACTCTTGACTTTAAAATATTATTGAAACTTATTTTAATTAGTCACGGTTTGTAGCTCTTCTGTAAGCTTGAGTGATTGTGAAGCCAGCTTCATCAATAAAATAAGTCAATGTGTCAATTTTTGACGTAAAGTAGTTGTAAACAACAACTGCAAGAGCTGAAGTCGAGATACCAGTCAATGTGTTGATAAGTGCTTCAGAGATACCGTTTGCCAATTCAGCTTGATCTGGAGTTCCAGAAGTTGCCAATCCAGCGAAGGCTTTAATCATCCCCGACACAGTTCCCATCAATCCTAATAATGTACCTAAAGATACCAATGTAGAAAGGATAGTTAAGTTTTTCTCAAGCATTGGCATTTCTAATGAAGTTGCTTGCTCAATTTCTTTTTGGATTACTTCTGATGCTTTTTCAGTATCAAAGTTTTCTCTTTTTACTTCTTGGTATTTGATCAAACCTGCTTTCACAACGTTTGCAACAGAACCTTGTTGTTTATCACAAGCTTCTAAAGCTCCATTGATGTCTCCAGCGCTGATTTGTGACTGAACTTGTTTAACGAATTTTTCAACATCTCCTTTTCCTGACGCTTTAGAAATAACAAAAAATCTTTCGAATGAGAACACGATTGTCATTAATAATAATCCCATTAATACTGGAACGATTACTCCTCCTTTGTAAACCATACCTAAATAATCACCTTGTAAAGGTTGTCCTGTATTCACTCCACCTTGAAAGTGAGAACCGTCTCCCATTACAAATTTCCATACTAAGATACCGATAACGATACAAATTACGATAGTCAATCCTGCAAATACGTTAGAGCTTTTGCTTCCTGCGTTGTTTTCAACCTTTGCGTTTGATGCCTGTGCCATTTTTTTAATTTTTAGTTTTTTAATTTTTAGAATTTAAATTTTGGTAATAGATAAATTTATTATCAGAACGACAAATTTATATTTTTAGTGGATAAAAAAAAATAAAATGATGCTTTTTATTCTTTCTTAACGATATATTATCATAACATTAACTAATAAATAATAAGAAACACAGACACAGCCTCACAAAATATTCTCGCAAACGTTTGATAAACAGAATACTATTGCTTCATTTTAATACAATTACCTGATTGTTACCACAAAAGATATAATTTAGTCATTACAATTTCATAACTCAAACCGTGATGTATTTATTGTATTAAAATTTTGACGGAGTATTTCATAAGATTTATGCCGATACCTATATGATTAATTAAAAACAATCCTAAATTTGTATCATTCGTTCATTCATAAACACCAAAATCGTTTTTAAGCTATGGCATCAACAGAAGATTTTATCAATCATATTAATACGGGTTACGCTACAAAAGGCGACAGCATCATCCTTGGGGGCGCAATTTTCAACGGAGAAGCTCTTCCAGATGCACATATTAAGGTGCCTTTAAAAACTTTAAATCGCCACGGATTAATTGCTGGAGCCACCGGAACTGGAAAAACAAAAACGCTTCAGGTTTTATCAGAACAGCTTTCAAATTTTGGAATTCCAGTGCTCTTAATGGACATTAAAGGTGATTTGAGTGGCATTGCACAACCAGGAATCGAACAACCTTTTATTACAGAACGTCACGCAAAAATCAATCTTCCTTATCAAACTTCTGGTTTTCCGGTAGAACTGATGACACTTTCTGACCAAGATGGTGTTCGTCTCCGCGCCACGATTTCTGAATTTGGACCTGTTTTATTTTCTAGAATCTTAGATTTGAATGATACCCAAGCCGGAGTTGTTGCTGTAATTTTTAAATTTTGCGATGACAAACAAATGCCTTTGCTCGATTTAAAAGACATTAAAAAAGTCATTAATTATATTACCGAAGAGGGAAAAGCTGAAATCGAAGAACATTATGGCAAGATTTCTACATCGACAACCGGAACAATTCTCCGCAAGATTATTGAGTTAGAACAACAAGGCGCTGATGTTTTCTTCGGAGAAATGTCGTTTGAAATTAACGATTTGATGCGCATCGACGAAAACGGAAAAGGCTACATTAATATAATACGTCTGACAGACATTCAGGACAAGCCAAAATTATTCTCCACATTTATGGTTAGCCTTTTGGCAGAAATTTACAATCAAATGCCTGAACAAGGCGATTCAGGCCAGCCCGAATTAGTGATTTTTATCGACGAAGCGCATTTGATTTTTAGCGAAGCCAGCAAAGCTTTGTTAGACCAAATTGAAAATATCGTAAAATTAATTCGATCAAAAGGTGTCGGAATCTTCTTTGTCACTCAAAATCCAATGGACGTGCCAAGCGGCGTTTTGGGACAATTAGGTTTAAAAGTACAGCACGCTTTAAGAGCTTTCACAGCAAATGACCGAAAAGCGATCAAAATGACGGCAGAAAATTATCCGATTTCTGAATATTACGATACCGATGCCACGCTGACGTCGCTTGGAACGGGAGAAGCTTTGGTTACAGCCTTAAACGAAAAAGGAATTCCAACGCCTTTAGCCGCCACAATGATGCGCGCGCCAATGAGCCGAATGGATGTCTTGACAGCGAGTGAAATTAGCCAAATTAACCAAAAATCAAAATTGGTTCGAAAATACAGCGAAGTAATCGACAGAGAAAGCGCTTATGAAATTTTAAACAAAAAAATTGCCGAAGCGCAAGCCCAAGCGTCTGAAGTTGCCGAACAAAAACAGCAGGAAAAAGCAGAAAAGAAATCGGCAAACGAACCGATGAGCCAGACAACAAAAAGCGTGGTAAAAGTATTGACAAGTGCTACTTTTATTCGTGGTTTCTTTGGTGTTTTGACGAAATTGTTTAAAAAGTAAGATTTAATGTCATTAAAATATAAGTCGAGGATAAGTATTCTTAAAACTATAATTTCAAGCCTGGACTTATTACTTTTAATAATTTCAGGCTCGTTTTTAATCTACAAAGGAAATTCTGTATCCGTTTGGATTTACGTATTTGGAATTTTGCTATTGTTTTTAGCTCTGCTTCAATTTTCGAAAAACTTATTTTTTTTATATCTTACTGATAAAGAATTAAAAATTATACGCCCGTTTAAAGTTTTTAATTCAAATCAATCTTTTACATTATCAGAAATCAGGGAGGTTACTTTCAACAAAGGCTTTAAATCTCCTTTTATGACAATACGGAAAATTAATTCTTACGATGAAAATCCATTTGTAATTAATTTTTCTGACTCAGAAATGGAAAAACTCATTGCTGAACTGAATAATCTTGGCGTTAAAACCATTAGAAACAATATTTAGTTTCTATTCTCAACAACTACAAACGCAATCGTTTTTCTTTAAAAAAAGTTAATAAACGTTAGCAAAATATAGATATGTGGTAACTTTACGTACAAACACAAACGTATGGAAACCAAGAAAAGAATCATAATCGTAGGTGCTGGTTTTGGTGGCTTGACTTTAGCCGAAGACCTTGAAAACACTGGTTATGAAATCTATCTCATAGACAAAAATAATTACCACCAATTTCAGCCACTGATGTACCAAGTGGCAACAGCAAGACTAGAACCTTCCAGCATTTCTTTTCCGTTGCGAAAAGTTTTTCAAGGCTCAAAAAATGTCAAAATCAGAATTGCTGAAGTTCTTGGCGTTGATACTCAAAATAAAATTTTAAAGACTTCAATCGATGATTTCTCTTACGACTATCTGGTTTTCGCCTTTGGTTGCAAGACGAATTATTTTGGAAATAAAAATTTAGAAAAATTAGCTTTTCCGATGAAATCTGTCCCGGAAGCAATTCAATTGCGAAACAGAATTCTGCAAACTTTTGAAGAAGCTGTTTCTACCAAAGATGAAGATTTACAATACCTTTTGAACTTTGTCATTGTAGGCGGAGGCCCAACCGGAGTAGAATTGGCAGGCGCTTTGGCAGAAATGAAGAAAAACGTACTTCCAAAAGATTATCCGGATAAAGATTTTTCAAAACTCACCGTTTATTTACTCGAAGGTTCGCCAAATGTGTTGAATCCGATGAGCGAAGACTCTAGAAAAATGTCTAGAAAATATTTGGAAGATCTGGGAGTTGTCGTAAAAACCAGTACAATCGTTGAAAATTATGACGGCCACACAGTACATTTGAAAGGTGGCGAAGCAATTGACGCGAAAAACGTAATTTGGGCCGCCGGAGTCGTTGGAAACACAATTGAAGGAATGCCTGAAGAATCAATCACACGCGGCAGTCGTTTTATCACAAACAGATTCAACGAAGTTCAAGGTGTCGAAGGAATTTTTGCAATTGGAGATATTGCTTACATGACTACGCCAAAATACTTAAACGGTCATCCGCAAGTGGCAAGCGTTGCTAACGAACACGCAAAAAATTTAGCGAAGAACTTCAAATTACAACTTAAAAATAAACCCAGAAAAGAATTTGAATACCATGATAAAGGTTCAATGGCAACAATCGGAAAAAGGAAAGCCGTTGTCGATTTGCCAAGCTTCAGCTTTCAAGGAAGATTTGCCTGGTTCACATGGATGTTCGTTCATTTGATGCTGATTTTGAGTGTGCGAAACAAGCTTTCGATTTTCATCACTTGGGCGTACAGTTATTTCAGCAATGATTCAACTTTGAGGGTTTTGATTAAGCCAGCGAAGAAAGTGAAAAATTAGTTGGCAGTTAGCAGTTTTTAGTTTGTAGTCCGGATATATTAAAATAAAAAAGCTTGGAATTGATTTAGTTCCAAGCTTTTTTATTTTGAATTTACAGTAAATTTATTTTTTGCCCGAAGCCAAAAGCGAAATAATCTTCCCTTCTACTTCATTGCTGTCCCATTTTTCTTCAATATTTGGCAAAAGCATTACTTCGTCCATAATCGCTTTTTGGTGGTCGCCGATAGCCAAAGCTTCTGAATAAGGTCGGTGGCTGAAGGTTACTCGGCTATAAAGCGGTAACCATTTATCTGGATGTTTTTCTGAAAATCTTTTTTCTATTTTTTTTCTAAGCAAGAAACTTTCGTCAGCCGTTTTAGAACTCATTTCCATAAAATTTCGATAAGAAAGTTCGGCAATTGCATCAGTATTTGGTTTTCTGCTTCTTTCGTAAGCTTTAAAAATCTTGTCCCAGTCATTGCCAAATTCTTCCATAAATTCGTGCAAAATCGTAATGTCTTCAAATCCAGCATTCATTCCTTGTCCATAAAACGGAACTATTGCATGACATGCATCACCAATCAAAGCTACTTTATCTTCAAAAGTCCACGGAAAACATTTCATTGTAACCAAAGTACTTGTTGGATTCTTGAAGAAATCTTCGGCTAAATTTGGGATGACATCGACGGTATCCGGAAGGTTTTTTTCAAAGAAATCTTCCACCTGTTTTCTATCTTTTAACGAGGCAAATGAATTTTCTCCTTCAAAAGGCATAAAAAGTGTGCAGGTAAAACTTCCGTCAAGATTTGGCAACGCAATCAACATGTAATCGCCTTTTGGCCAAATATGAAAAGAATTTTTGTCTAATCGATGCGTTCCGTCAGGATTTGCAGGAATATTTAATTCTTTGTAGCCAGTTGGCAAAAATTCTTGCGAATAATCAAACATACTTTGACGTTGCATTCTGTGGCGAACTCTTGAAAACGCTCCGTCAGAACCAAAAACCATGTCATATTTTACAGCTTCCCACTCGCCTCTTTCGGTTTCCCCAATTTGAAGTGTGGCTTCCGCCAAATTAACGTCCCAGATTTTCTTTTCAAAGAAAAATTCAGCTCCGGCTTCTTCTGCCAAATCAATCATTTTACGGTTCAAAGTTCCTCGAGAAATCGAATAAATGCTTTCTCCATTTAAGCCATACGGCTGAAATTTCAAATCCTTATTAATATGAATCGCTCGTTTGTCCATTGGAATTGCAATTTCTCGAACTGAATTTCCTACGCCAACGGCATCCAGCGCTTTCCAACCTCTGTCAGACATAGCAAGATTTATCGAACGTCCTGAAAATTGGATTTTTCTAATATCAGGACTTCTGTCATAAACGTGAACCGAATGACCTGCTTTTTTGAGGTATATTGCCAACAAAGAACCGACTAATCCGGAACCAACAATGGCAATATTTAAAGGATTTTGCATTAAAAGTAATCTAAATTATAGAGAATCAAATTTAAGTAATTATGATAACACAGCTTGTAAATTACACATTTATTTAGAACTAAAAACTATATTACTGAATATTAAACACATACGATAAAAAATATTTACTTAAATAGTTAAAATTAAATTAAAAAAACTACCTTTATCATAATATTTTGAATTTATCTTTTCATTTATTACCTTTTGTTTTGTTACCAATAATATTGCCCCGAAGGAAAAATCATGATTTTGAACTTTATTATTAATTTAAATATTTATTTATGAAAACAAAACTACTCTCCGCATTTTTATTTGTTTGTGGCGTTATTAATGCCCAGACGTATTCATTTACAACTTCCACTCCAATTCCGGATGGCGTGACTGCAGCTTCTGGTTGCGGAAGTGGCACGACTCCAGGAAGTGTTGTTACAACAATCAATGTTCCATTAATGGCTACAATTACTGACCCAACCAAAGTGACAATCAATTTAGATTTAACTCACGTTTGGCTTGGTGATGTCGTGGCGAAACTTAGTACGCCCAGCGGTGCAAATTGTGCGCTAATTAAAAGAGCTGGCGCTGCATTAGATGATGCTTGTGGTGATAGTTCAGATTTTGGCGCAGGAAACATTTTAAGTTTTAATGCCGCAAATACAAATACAATGAATGTTGCGACACCGGGTTCTGCAGCTAGTATTCCTGCAGGAAGTTATGCTCCAACAGGCGGAACTTCCACATTTCCAAGCACAATTCCTTTGTGTAATCTTTCCACTTTTTTAAACGGAGTTGCAGTTAACGGAAACTGGACAATGACTTTTTATGATCACGGAAACGGCGATACAGGAACAGTAAATGCTTGGCAATTAATATTTACTACTGGATTTGACTTGAACACGCAAGATTTTATTTTCATGAAGAAAATCTCGGTTTTAGGAAATCCTTTTAACGAACAGTTGACTTTAAAAATGAACGAAGCTAGCAATTCAACTATTTTAAGAATTTATTCGATTGACGGAAAAGAAGTGTTTACAAAAGATTATTCAAATGGTGACCCAAGTCAAAATATCTCAATTGAAACTTCTTCATGGCAAAAAGGAATTTATCTGCTTATTCCAGAAATTGACGGAAAACGATTAAATGCTATCAAGATAGCTAAAAATTAAACTGCTTCTTTTTTTTTGTAAAAGGCCGTAATATTTATATGTTGCGGCTTTTTTTTTACCTGTAATAAAAAATTTTACAATTATTTTAAGATGGTCACTTTGTGCAAATCTCCTATTATCCTTAAATTTGAGTAAACACAACTAAAAACCACGATTATGAGTACTAGACGTGACTTTTTAAACAAAGCTGGCATGGGAATCGCTGCTGCATCACTATCTCCATTTATTTCAGATGCCTTCGGAATGCCTTTAAATTCTGATAAATCTGAAAATCCTTCGATCATAAATACAATTATTACTGATCCTTCCAATAACAAAGAACGTTATCGACCGCCATTTAAAATCGGCATGGGTGGCGTGGCACTTGGAAATGGTTTCAAAGAAACTTCTGACGAGCAAGCGCTTCAAACGATGCAAGGCGCTTGGGATGAAGGAATTAGATATTTTGACACTTCGCCGTGGTATGGTTTAGGAATGAGCGAGCGAAGAATGGGTAATTTCCTCCACGGAAAAAATCCTGACGATTATGTGATTTCTACCAAAGTTGGACGATTGATGCACGCAGATGCCAACTTCAAACACGATATGTGGAAAGGAAGATTGAATTTCAATTACAAATATGATTATACCGCCGAAGGAGCGCGACGTTCAATTGAAGACAGTTTGTTGCGATTGGGAATTCCGTCGCTGGATATTGTTTTCATCCACGATCTTTCGCCAGACAATAAAGATTTGGGAGCAAAATGGCTTGATTATTTTAAAATTGCGCAAAACGGAGCCATGAAAGAATTGACAAAAATGCGCGAAGAAGGATTAATAAAAGCTTGGGGACTTGGTGTAAATACCATTGAACCTGCATTAAAAACATTAGAAGTTGCCGATCCAGACATTTTTCTTTCGGCTACGCAATATTCCATGATCAAACACAAAGACGATTTGAACACATTGTTTCCTGCGTGCGAAAAAAGAGGCGTTTCAATTGTTGTTGGAGCACCTTTAAATGCTGGATTCTTGGCCGGCGTTGAACGTTATGATTACAGCGGAACACTTCCAAAAGAACATCTTGACAAAAGAGAAAAGATTAAAAAAGTAGCCAAAGCGCACAATGTAGATTTGAGAACTGCGGCTTTGCAATTTACAGCTGCGCCAAAAGTGGTTGCTGCCACAATTCCCGGAGCAAGAACTGCGCAACAAGTAAAAGAAAATGCCGAATCGATGAAAGTAAAAATTCCCGCTGATTTCTGGAAAGAGTTAAAAAAAGAGAAATTGATTGAAGAAAATGCGCCGGTTTAGATTGGTTAGGATTTAAACTGAAAGCAAAAAACCTGCGACATTACGTTGCAGGTTTTTTTTATTTTAATTTGAATATTATCGATTAAACTTAATCTTCTCGCCAACATTCAGTCCGTTGTTTTTTGCTAAAACACCGCACATGTGGAAAAGCATCCTGGCACCCACGTTTCCGTCCCAATCATCATCTTCGCCTGGCGCTACTTCTACTAAATCAAAACCGATTATTTCTTTCCCGCTTTCGCCTAATTTACTCAAAAGATACGCCGCTTGTTCAAACGAAAATCCTCCTGGAACCGGCGTTCCTGTGTTCGGGCAATACCAAGGATACATTCCGTCAATATCAAAACTGATAGCTACTTTTTGTGGCAAAGCCGAAATAATGTGGTCGCATTGCTGTTCCCAAGTTTTTCCTGCAAAAGTTTCTGCCTTTAAGTCCATATCGGTGTGAACTAAAACGCGATCGCCTTGTTCAAAAGCGGTTTCTACTTCTTGCTGACAAAAATCACGAATTCCAACTTGAACAATCTTTTTCAATTGCGGAATCTGCAACGCGTTATACATAATCGATGCGTGAGAATACGTGAATCCTTCGTAAGCAATTCTCAAATCCATGTGGGCGTCAAGATGTAACAACCCGAATTCGCTGTGCTGTTCAGCCAAAGCTTCATAATAACCAAGCGGTGTGGAATGGTCGCCTCCTAAAAGCACCACTTTTTTTCCTTTTTTGGTCCAATATAAAACGCGTTCTTTTACCTCTGCTTTTAATTGCGCACAAACTTGGTTGATCTCATCCAAATCTGCTTTTAAATCTTTGTCGGCTTGAATGTCTTCGCCAGCTTCCAAAGCTTCAATAATTGGCTGTGCCCAACCTTTATATTTGGCGCTGTCGTCGCTCCACTTTGCTGTTTGTTCGTTTAAGTCTAAATACATTCCGAGTTTCCATAATTCTGGAAATTCTTGATGATGCAAATCTACTTGAAAAGAAGCGTCTAAAATAGCTTCAGGCCCTTCAGAAGCTCCTGCACCATAACTTACGGTTACTTCCCACGGCACAGGGATTATTATTATTTCACTTTCTTCGGCTGTGAATGGTAATCCGAAAATACTTTGATCCGCCAATCCGGGTTGTGATGGATCGAAGGAATTTATTTTTTCTTGTTTGGTCATAACTTATATTTTTTTTAGAAATTGTCATTGCGACGAAGGAAGCAATCACATAATCTACTTCTACAATTCTCTAATTTCTTTCTTCTTTATTCTATTTTTCTTAGCCGTGCGCTTGAATTCCTGCTTTCAAAATCTGCCCAAATTCATACATATCTTCAAATGAACAATACAATGGAACCGGTGCTAAACGGATTACGTTTGGTTCTCTCCAATCTGTGATTACGCCGTTTGTCATTAAATATTCAAACAAACTTCTTCCTTCTCCGTGCAAGAAAACAGATAATTGGCTCGCTCGCTCTTCTTGATTGCTTGGCGTAATTACTTCGAATGTGCTGTTTACTTCTTTGTCAATTTCGTGCAAAATGAACTCTAAATATGACGTAATTCTGTCTCTTTTTTCAATCAAAGCATCCATCCCGATTTCTGCGAACATTTCTACCGAAGCCAAATAAGGTGCTAATGTCAATACAGGAAGATTGCTGATTTGCCAGCCGTTTGCCCCTGGTTCTGGAGTAAATTTTGGTTCCATCAGAAAACGTTTTGCTTTGTTTTGTCCCCACCAGCCTGAAAATCTGTTCAACTCATAATTATCGTGGTGGTCTTCGTGGATAAAACATCCTGACGCATTTCCTGGTCCGGAGTTCATGTATTTGTAACTGCACCAGGCGGCGAAATCTACGTCCCAATCATGCAATTCTAATTTTATATTTCCTGCGGCATGCGCTAAATCCCAACCTACATAAGCTCCGACTTTGTGTCCGGCTTCTGTAATGGTTTTGATGTCGAAAACTTGGCCTGTGTAATAATTTACGCCTCCGATTAAAACCAAAGCTAATTCATCACCGATTTCTTCGATTTTTGTCAAAACGTCTTCTAACCTGATGTTGTGTTCGCCTTCTCTTCTCTGGATTTCCACAATTGCATCATCTGGATTGTATCCGTGGAATTTGACTTGACTTTGGAACATGTATTGGTCACTCGGAAACGCTTTTGCTTCGCAAAGTATTTTGAATTTCTTTTCTGTTGGACGGTAAAATGATACCATCAGCAAATGCAGGTTTACTGTCAGCGTGTTCATCACGGTTACTTCGCTTGGCAAAGCTCCAACGATTTTGCTCAACGGTTCTGCGAATCTTTCGTGGTAATCCCACCACGGTTTGTCTGAATAAAAATGTCCTTCAACGGCCAGTTTTGCCCAGTCGTCCATTACTTCGTCAACGAAGGCGCGGGTTCTTTTTGGCTGTAATCCAAGGGAGTTTCCTGTGAAGTAGATTACTTTTCTTCCGTTGACTTGCGGAAAGAGAAATTCGTTTCTGTAGTGGTGTAATTTATCTTGTGCATCGAGTTCTTGTGCGAACGCGCGGTTGTTTTGAAAGGTCATTGGTTGTTTGATTTGCTTGGTTGTAAAATTAAGAAAAAAGATTGATTGTGGAAAGTCATTGCAAGTATCGTCATTGCGACGGAGGAAGCAATCTTCTCATCTGAGCTTTTTACCATATAATGCATTTAAGTTTGGGTAAGGGAACACAGATGAAACGGATTATAAAAATTTACACAGATAATTTTGACAACGTTTGTCGACAACGATTGGGACTGGCGTTTCCAAAAATGCGGATGGTTTCTCAAATAGCCCTGATGCTGGAATTGTTTGAGCTCTTTCACGGCTGATCAAGACGTGGAAAGCGAGTTCCTGCAGCAGGAAAATGGATTGTGGTTTTTACTGGTTTTTCGCTTCTTAATTTTACCATATAAGGCATTTAAGGTTTTTGTGTTTTATTGTTTTATGTGATTTTGATTATGTGATTTTGATTATGTGATTGCTTAGTTCTTCGCAATGACGGTGCGTGTTTTTGTTTTCTTGCAAATAAAAAAATCTCGCCATTGCTGACGAGATTTAGTACTTTGTGTTTGAACTGCTGATTATATGATCAACATTGCGTCACCGTAAGAATAGAATTTGTATCCTTCTTTGATGGCTTCTTCGTATGCTTTTTTCATTAAATCGTGTCCTGTGAATGCTGAAATCATCATCAAAAGTGTTGATTTTGGCGTGTGGAAATTCGTGATCATACAGTCTGCGATGCTGAAATCGTGCGGTGGAAAGATGAATTTGTTCGTCCAACCTTCGTATGGATTTAATGTTCTTCCTGATGAAACTGAACTTTCGATGGCACGCATTGAAGTGGTTCCAACGGCACAGATTCTTTTCTTTTTTTCTTTTGCGTTATTCACAATATCGCAGGCTTCTTGAGTGATTTTCAACTCTTCAGAATCCATTTTGTGTTTTGACAAATCTTCTACCTCAACTGGATTAAAAGTTCCTAAACCTACGTGAAGTGTAACTTCAGCAAAGTCAATTCCTTTAATTTCCAACCTTTTCAAAAGGTGTTTTGAGAAGTGCAAACCTGCAGTTGGCGCGGCAACAGCTCCTTCTTCTTTTGCATAAATTGTTTGGTAACGGTCAGCGTCTTCTGGCGTTACTTCACGGTTGATGTATTTTGGGATTGGAGTTTCTCCAAGTTCTGTCAATTTATTTCTGAATTCTTCGTACGAACCGTCGTAAAGGAAACGCAACGTTCTGCCACGAGAAGTCGTGTTGTCAATTACCTCAGCAACTAATGAATCGTCGTCACCGAAATACAATTTGTTTCCGATTCTGATTTTTCTTGCTGGATCAACTAAAACATCCCACAATCTTTGTTCTGCGTTCAATTCTCTCAACAAGAAAACCTCGATTCTAGCTCCGGTTTTTTCTTTGTTTCCATATAAACGTGCAGGAAAAACCTTAGTATTATTCAAGACCATTACGTCGCCTTCGTCAAAATAGTCGATAACGTCTTTGAACATTTTATGCTCAATTGTCTGTTTTTTTCTATCGATAACCATCAAACGAGATTCGTCTCTGTTTTCTGCTGGATATTCTGCAAGGAGTTCTTTTGGTAAATTAAACTGAAAATGTGATAATTTCATTTAAAAAAGTTATGAGTTATGAGTTATCAATTATGAGTTTGACGTTCATAATTTTAAATCGTTTGCAAATATACGATTGTGAGATAGGCGTTGTCAAGTGTTTTGGCTTTTATTTTCTAAAGGCGCTAAGATACTGAGGCGCAAAGACTGTAAACGTTAGACTTTTAAAGTTTTTCGACCTTAAAACCTATTTGCTTTAAATCGTTCCAAAAATCCGGAAATGACTTTGATACGACTTCGGCATCGTTGATAACTATGTCTGTAATTAAAGCCAAAGGCGCAAAAGCCATCGCCATTCTGTGATCGTTGTAAGTATTTATTGCGACATTTCTTTCGGTCACTGAAGAAATTTTTAAGGTAAGGCTGTCATTAGTAACCGTGATATCTGCGCCTAGTTTTTGTAACTCAATTCTCAAAGCTTCTAATCGATCTGTTTCTTTAATTTTCAACGTATGCAATCCTGTCAAATGGCAACCGATTCCTAATCCGAAGCAAGTGACGGCAATGGTTTGTGCGATATCTGGTGCTTGATTTAAATCTAAAATCACCGATTGAAGATTGGTATTTCCTGATTTTGAAAGAGTAATTTGATTGTTTTCAAATCTTGTTTCTACGCCCAAATCGGTATAAATTTCTGCTAAAACCGAATCACCTTGCAAGCTATTTTCTTTGTAAGATGACAATTTTATTTCGGTTCCGATTTCTGATAAAGCGACGATGGAATAGAAATATGAAGCGGAAGACCAATCGCTCTCAACAGTTATGAGTTTTGAATTATGAGTTATGAGTTGTTTCACGTTTATCTCGTTTCCATCGAAAGAAGTTTCAACACCAATTTCATTAAGCAAAGCCAAAGTCATTTTGATGTAAGGAATTGACGTAATTTTTCCTTCCAAATTTAATTCTAATCCGTTTTCTAATTTTGGAGCGATTAACAAAAGTGCTGAAATATATTGACTGCTGACATCTGCCGGAAGCGAAACTTTATTTTTTGACAATTTTTTTCCTTTGATTTTTATCGGAGGAAATCCTTGATTTTCTTCGTATGAAATTGTAGCGCCAAGTTGCTGCAAAGCTTCGACCAAAATTTTTATCGGACGTTCTTTCATTCTTGGCGAACCGGTGATGATTACTTCACGATTTTCTTGCGTTGCGAAATAGGCAGTTAGAAAACGCATTGCAGTTCCGGCGTGGTGAATGTCGATTATTTCGGGTTCAGGGTTTTGAATCAATGCTTTTATCATTACTTCAGAATCATCTGAATTAGAGGTGTTTTCTAGAGAAATATCTGAAAAAAGAGCTTGAAGCAATAAAAGTCTGTTGGTTTCTGACTTGCTTCCGGTGACTTTTATTTCTGATTTTTGGTTGGTTTGAGATTGTTGGAGCTTGATATTCATAGTATTTTATTCAAAAAAGAAGCGTTGACTTTTGACCAACGCTTCTTTTATTATTTTAATTTTTCATTATTCTTGTGTCGGTCTTTGTCACGATTTGACTTTAAATCGAGTTTTTTGTCAAAGGCTTCCTGAAGATTTATTCCGGTTTGGTTGGCCAGACACAAAACTACGAAAACTACATCGGCTAATTCTTCTCCGAGGTCTTTATTTTTATCAGATTCTTTTTCTGACTGCTCGCCATAACGTCTGGCGATAATTCTTGCCACTTCGCCCACTTCTTCTGTAAGCTGTGCCATATTTGTCAATTCATTAAAATAACGAACGCCGTGCTCTTTAATCCAATTATCGACTTCTTGTTGTGCGTTTTTGATATCCATAACTTAAACTTTTCGCAAAACTACTTTTTCGTTTTGTTTTTCGATCATTGCTTTGTAAAAATCTTTTAGTGTTGCATATTTTTCTGCCGAAATATTTGGCTCAGTAATGTCCAAAACCGCTTTCAACTGAATTTTATTTCCCACATTAGAAATGTTATATTTAAATGTTCCTAAGTTATCTTCCATGACCAAAGTAATTGGTTGTGGAATTGCCTCGATCTCATAACCTTCTGGTATTGTGATATTAAACATATAATTGTCTTGATATGGAAATGAAAAATCAACCGGATATTTTCGTTCCTCTTGCGTAAACGGATTTTCTGTTGACGCATGAAAAAGCATTGGCGAAAAATAGATTTTACCTCCAATTTGTTCAGTAGCATTTTCGTGAATGAAAGTGTAATTTTCTATCATTGGACTCAAAAGATCTTTGTCATTTGAAGTAGCATAATCATTGATTTCAATCCCGTTATACCTTTTTTCCATGCTTTCGATATAACTTTCTTTTGCTTTCTTCAAATAAATTTCTCTAAAAATAAAAGCGTTGTGTTCTGTAAACTGTTCACGAGATACTCCAGTAATTTTTCCGTCTGGTTTTATTTCAGCGATTATACTCACGCTTTGCTTTGAACTTGCTTTCGGCAAAAGACTCACTTCTGCAGAAGTTTCATTTTGTCTAATTATTCGTCCAAACCAATTGAGTGCTCTCGTTGGCAATATATTTGGGACGGCGTTTTTGCTGGTAGCGTCTAAAAGAATTATATCATCCTTTATTTCTACCCCACAAATCACATAATTAAAGGCTGTTCTACTCGGGAAATAAGCTATTCCGTTTTGCCTTGTACTTAAAATTATCGGATTCGCATTTAATCCCGCGTGACGCAACATTGCTGTTAACATAAGATTAATCTCTGCAACGTCACCCACTTTTTCCTTATAAGCTTTTCGAACACCATTTTTGCATGCATAAGAAAATCTCTCGTTCCAATTCATAGAATTTTTTACATATGTAAAAATTAAATTCATTTTCTCGCTATCTGTCTTCGCACCTGCGATTAGTTTATTTATATCTTCTTCAAAATATGATTTAGCTTTTAATTCTTTGCCAAAGTCATCATTGTCATAAATATTTTTTACCACGTCATTCCAGCTTTGCGCATAATTTTTTTGAAAACCGTCTGACTGTTTTACAGATGATAATTCATGTTCGATCGAAGAAGTATAATTTTTAATATTATTCACAAAACGTTCGTCTTTTAATCCAGGAACATTTTCCATAGAATAAGTTGTTTTTGACTCTCCAAAACCATATCTTAAATTTGCAGCGACAACTTTAGAAATTTTTGGTACTAAAAATCCTCTTGTCATACTATTATAATCATAATATTCTGGCATGTTGATTGTATAACTAATTTGATCTACCGGAATTTTATATTGGAATTCCCATGTTGGAAATGCAACAATATAAGGAGATCTTATTACGTAGCTAAATTCAACGATCGAGCCTTCTTTCACATTTGGCAAAGCGATTTTTTTCTTTTTCCAGCTCTCGTTAACATCAACGGTAAATTCACCGTCACTTTTAAGCTTACTTTTTACAATTATTCCGTTTTCTAAATTGTAAACCAAAGCATCTGAAAACTTAACAGCTTCAGAATTATTACCGCCAACATAATAAGACACCTCGTGATTTGCCCAATCATATCCTTCTTTTTTATAAATCTTTATCTTAGCTTCAACTTCGGTAACGATTAACGGTTTTCCCTCACGATCATATTCAAAGTATGTTTTTCCATTCTTAAAAAGAAATGCAGCGACAGCAGAAGTATCTATCGAATGTGATTTTACTTTTAATTCATCGATTGAGACTTTTCCGAGTTTATTTTTTTGACTGAATCCGTTAATAGAAAAAATCAGTAATAAAATAATGTAAGGTGTTTTCATATTTTAATTTTTTACAATTACAATTTTTGCATTGTCGTTCTTAGCAATTTGTTCTTTAAACTTTCGAAAGTTATCGTATTCGTTTTTATCATAAAAACCAGATGTCGTCTCAAAATGTCGCTTGTATAAAAGTTGATTTTCACTAACTACAATGTATTCTGTTTTGTAATATCCAAAAACACCTTTAAATTCAAAATCATCCGGCTTGGCTTCAATTTTGTATCCGGCTGGCAAATCAATTGTAATTTCATCATAGTCATAAAATCCTGAAGAAATTTCTAACGGATTATTTCGAACTCTATATCGTTTTGGAATCGCTGACGATTGATTAAAAGCATTTAAGGGAAACATAATTTTTGTTCCAGACAAGCTTGCATACTTAGGTGCTTCTAAAATTATATTTTCAGAAAACTCGATGTCTTCTTTATTATTTGAAAGATCAATTTTCTTTAAGTTCAAATTATTTATGTTACTGAAATATCGCTTGTAGAATGATTTTAAATCATCTGAAGAACTTGTTTCATAAATGTATTTATTTTCATATTGAGTACCTTTTGACTTAATTGAAACGCTCCCTGAAAGCGCACCTTCTTCACTAATCAAATATTTTCCTTTAGAAATCTGAGTATTTATTTTGTTTGTGTTTTCTGAAGTTCTTACAATTTGCCCACCTTCTGGTTTAACCAATAAAGCCATTCTATCGTTAGTGAAATTTCCTTGATAATTGAATGGTGTTTTTTGGCTAGTGCATTCTAACCAATATATCTTTTCATCAACCGGAACTGCAAGAATGACGTGATCTCCTTGCATAGAAACAAAATCTTGTTGTAAATCTTGACGACTTGACCCAGAATAAATTACAGTATAATAAGAAGTAACACCCACAATATTCAGTAAAGCTCTTGTGTAATTTGACAATGCCTTGCAGTCGCCATAACCCAAACGGTCAACATCTTTAGCAAGCATTGGCTTCCACCCACCGATGCCTAACTGAATGCTTATGTATCTCGTTTTATTTTGAACATAATTATATATAATTTTCGCAATCTTCACTTTATCTTTTTCGTTGCCTACTAACGCTTTTATTTTCAATTGTGTTTCTGGAGAAATTTCGTCGGTTCCTTTCAAAAGGTTTTCATACATCCACAATCCAAAGCTATTCCAATCTGTAGCCTTGCCAAAAACACCTTCAAGATTAAAGGAAGAAAGACCAAACATCACATAAGGTGCCAAATTTTTAAACGACGGAGAATACTCCTCAGTTTTGATCGCCGATAAATTTTCAGCAGTGAATGATATCGAATTATCTGTTTGGACTTTTTTAATATTCTCGTTATTTAACAACCTAAATTCTTTGTATTTAAAGCCTAAATCTGAAGGATAAGATATATTAATTATCGATTTTTCTACCGATAAAAATGAATCTGAAATGGGATACCAAGAAGGGACAAATGCAGTATTTGAAGTTTGCAGTTCACTGAGATAAACAACAGTAAAAGGATAATTTGTTGGAGTATAATCAAGAAAAAGCACCTTTCCATCAGTAATCATCGATCCGTCAGAAACTGCGCTTTCCACAAAATCTTTCCGTTTAAACTTCTTGATTTCTTGCCCAAAAGCGTTGTAAACTATTGCTTCTATTGATTTCACCTTGGTAGATTTATCAAAATATTCTGAAGCGTCAAGTGACTTCAAACCGCTTTCGTTTAAAATGGTAATAGTCTTTTTTTTCACAATCGTCATAGACTCTTTTGATGAAATCAAAATATCTTTTTGAGCAAATCTGATTACTGCATCAGCATTTTCTTTTAAATTTTCAGGTATATCATCACTCTTTAAAACTACGCTTTGAGCCGAAGATTTTAAACCAAAAAACAAAACAAATAACAGAAGGAAATTCTTCATAAAAAAAAGTTAATTTCCAAATGTAGATTTTTTATTTTATTCTAAAAAATTTATTCCCTATTTTTTGTGTCAATAGTTATAGTAACCGGTCCGTCGTTTAGTAACGCGACTTTCATATCTGCGCCAAATTCTCCGGTTTGAATTTTCTTTCCTAAATCATTTTCAATTCGTCTTACAAAATTTTCATAAAGTGGAATTGCAATATCGGGTTTTGAAGCTTTTATATACGAAGGACGATTTCCTTTTTTTGTAGAAGCCTGAAGTGTAAATTGGCTTACCACGATAATGTCTCCATCGACATCCTTTACCGACAAATTCATCACATCGTTTTCATCTCCAAAAATTCTAAGATTGACGATTTTTGAAGAAAGCCAAGTGATGTCTTCTTGAGAATCTGCATCTTCAATTCCTACTAAAACCAGCAAACCTTTTGAGATTTCGCTTACTTTTTTAGAATTAATTGTTACTGAAGCTTGAGAAACTCTTTGGATGACGGCTTTCATTTTCTGGGTAAAGGGTTTTGGGTTTAAGGTTCAGGAGAGAAACTTTGCGACTTTGAAGTTAAAAACTCAGTAACTTACTGCTTATTTCTATTTTCGTCGCTTTCTGCTCTTTCATTGGCATAATCGTCGGTGCGATAATGTTCATCATCGCCTTCAAGGATTTTCAAATAACTGTTGTATCGTGTCCAAGAAATTTCGTCTTTTTCCAATGCTTCTTTCACGGCACATTTTGGTTCGTCTTTGTGCAGACAATTGTTGAATTTACATTGGTCTTGCAATTTAAAAAACTCTGGAAAATAACCGCTGATTTCAGATTTTTCCATATCCACGATTCCGAAACCTTTGATTCCCGGCGTGTCGATGATTTTTGCTCCAAAAGATAAATCATACATTTCTGCAAAAGTTGTGGTGTGCTGGCCTTGCATACTTTGCTCCGAAATAGTTTTGGTTTTTAAGTGTAAACTCGGTTCCATTGCATTGACCAAAGTTGATTTTCCAACGCCCGAATGTCCAGAAAACATTGTGATTTTTCCAATCATTATTTCCTTCAATTCGTCGATGCCTTTTCCTTCGGCTGCAGAAACGCGCAAACATTTGTAGCCAATTTGCTGATAAACATATTGCATATAAAGTTGTTCGTCAAGCGTATCGTCTTTTAAAGTATCGATTTTATTGAAAACCAAAATCGTTTCAATGCCATAAGCCTCTGCCGTAACCAAAAATCTGTCGATAAAATTGAAAGTCGTTGGCGGATTATTGACCGTAATCAGCAAAAAAACATAGTCTAAATTCGACGCAATAATGTGCATTTGGTGTGACAAATTCACTGATTTTCGAACGATGTAATTCTTTCTTTCGTGAATATTATGAATCGTTCCGGTGGTTTTATCTGATGATTCTTCCAATTCAAAATCTACGATGTCGCCAACAGCAATTGGGTTTGTGCTCTTGATTCCTTTCATACGGAATTTCCCCTTGATTCGGCATTCGATGAAATCACCGGCTTCCGATTTCACGGTGTACCAACTCCCTGTAGATTTATAAACGGTTCCTGTCATTCAGATTTATGATTTTAGATTTTAGATTGGAAACTAAAAAAATTAAGAAGGCAAAATTACGCTATTTACTTGTGAACAGCGTAATTTTGCCCTCTAAAATTAAAAATCTAAGCTGAATTTGAAGATTTTACCAGTTGATTTCTGCCAAAATATCATTCTCCTTGACTTTCCCTAATTGAATTGTTTTTAAAATTTTAGTGGTTTTCCCAGCTTTGGTCGTATAAATTTCAACCATCACAGTCGCCGGACCGTTTTCTGTCAATTCGCTTTCGCCAAAATAATTCGTCTTGATTTGGTACTTTCCTTTCACCGCATTTCGAATTAAATATTGTTCTGGTCCATAACCTTGCGTGAAATCTTTTGAAAATCTCGCGCCGGCTTCCGTATCGCGATGGCCATAATAACATTCTTCATTTGTTGGTTCAATGATATGCAAATCTAAATCGACATCCATCAGGTTCCAATTCATAATAATTCTGATGTCAACCGGCATTTTTTCGAGATATTTTTTATCCAATTTACCCAAATCCAACCTTTTGTTTTCTGCCATCAATCGGTTGATATCCATCAAAATAATATCTTCCACGCCTTCATATTGACCGCTCATTTCGCCATAATAATTTACTTCCAATGCCTTAATTAATTGGTCAAAAGCTTCTTGCTTTTTCCCCGAATCTTCTAGCGCCAAAGCATAATCTCTTAAGCTTTGCGGTTCGTGAGCGCGCCATTTTGCGACTTGTTTTGCCGTAAATAATGCGTCTTCAAAAGCACTCCATTGGCGTAAAGTGTAAGTTAAAGTTTTGTACAATTGGTGGTTTTCTAATCCCAAATCTGCGATGTTACTCAACACTTGTAACGCTTTTTTCACCTCACCTTGATTGTAAAAAAAGTGCGCCACATCAAAATAATAACTCGGATTTCTTTCCTGCGATTTTCTCAATTCCAAATACAAATCATACTGTTTTTCCTTTGGAACCGAAGCCAAAGATTTCAAATACAATCTATCCGGATTCCAAGATTTTTCTTGATTTTGGCCTATAATTTCGTTGTAAGTCCCTGATTTTGTTTTCACCACAATCACTCCGTTTGCGCCTTGATTTCCATAAATTGCTGTCGCCGAAGCACCTTTTAAAACATCCATCGAAGCAATTTCGTCTGATTCGATTTCATCAAGATTTCCGTCAAAAATAGCGCCATCAACAATCATCAAAGGTTTGTTGGATTCAGTCACACTTGCAATATTTCTAATTGCAATCACATCATTATTCGGCGTTTCTTGCACTTCAATTCCTGAAACTTTTCCATCAAGCGACGAAATTACATCACTGTTGCTCTTTTGCACTAATTCTTCCGATGAAATCACCTTTGATGAGTAGGTAACCGCATTTTGAACTGGATATTCACGATCTTTCAACGAAACATTTCCATCAGAGCTTTCTTCAACTTGAGTTTCATTTCTTTTTACGCCGTAAGCAGTCGTAGCCACAACTTCTTGCAAATTTGATGAGTCATCTTCCAATTCCACATTTACTTCATTATTTCTTCCAACATTTACCGATTTTGACTTAAAGCCAACATAATCAAATCTAATTGTACTATTTTCTGATGCCTTAATTGTATATTTTCCATCAATATCAGTTTGTGCGCCTTCACTTCCTGAAACCACTTGAACTCCAGGCAATGGCTCGCCATTCTCATTGACAACACCCGAAATAAATCCTTGCTGAGTGTCCGAATTTCTTCTGGAAATTACACCAGAAGTCGTTGTCGTTGAGACATTCCGTCTATTTTCTTTTTTAACTTTTGGTTTCGGCGCTGGTTTTGGCTTCACATATTTTATATCTTTTTTCCACCAAGAATTTAATTCGGTAAAATAACTTTCCACATTTTGCCAATTGCTTTTTTGCTCCGCCAATCGGCTTTCTTGTTCTTGTTTTTTGATTCGGTCAAATTCAGCACGCAATTCTGTTGGAGGAACAATGTCATAAGCGATGTAATCCCGAATATTTTCCAAAACTATCAGCGAAGTATTTTTGGTAATAATTCCGTATTTGTTGCCTAAAAGTTCAATTTCTTCGGAATTTTTAGCATACTGCAAATCAAGATTAGCAATTTTTTTCTGTGCCCAAAGCTTTTCAATATTCACATCTTCGGTTTTTTGAACGGAAGCATCCAATGTAATTTTTCTTTCTAAAACCGCTCCGTTTTCATAACCAAACAACAGCGTAATTTCATTCTTCGGATTCAAAGAAATTCCCGAAAAAGAAAAGCTTCCAGAAACCGAACTTCCTGTCATTGGATACAAATCTGTAACCGTATAATTTTCTTTTATTCCAAGAAATTTCAGGTTGTTATTGGTCAATTTATCCAAAGCATTTTCCAAATTCAATTGATTCAGATTGATGAAATTTCCGCCAGTTTGCATCGATGAAAAGTTCAAAAAAGCAAAATCTGCAGAAACCGAAGACGTGATTGTGTAAATTGGCTTTTTAGTTTTAGGCAAAGTATTTTCGCTTAACGATGACAATCCATCAGAAAAAAGCAAGTAGTCATCGTGGTTCGGAAGCTTTATTTGTGAAAAGCGTGTTCCTCCGTCATACTTTGTATTTTGCAAAAAGGTTTTTAATTCGGCCCAATTTCCGTTAGAAATCACAAATTCTTTTTGCTTTTCAAAAGTGTAATTTAAAAGGTATAAAGTTACTTTTGTGTTTTTTATTTTTTGGAAATAAGCTTCCAACAAATCCAATTCTTTTCTTAAATCGCGCGTTTTGGCACTCAAGGAATTGTCCCAAATTAATCCGATAGAATTCGGAATTTTCTTTGCAATTTTATTTCCCTCGATAAAAGTATTTCCATAAAAATAATGCTGTCCGCCAACATTCTGCATCAAAACGCTCGGCACATTTTCCTGAATCGGAATTTTGAAAAGCAGTTTTTCTGAAGGTTGATAGTTTTCCTTTTTTACCGCAGCCTGAAACGATTGGTTCCATTTTGAAAACGTAATTTCATCCACAGCATTTTCAATAATTGGAGGCGAATTTGTTCCTAAAACCGAGACATTTATTTCAAATTTGTCCAATTTCTTCGGATAACGGCTCACCAATTGATATGCCAAATTATTTTTATCAAAGGCTGAAAGTTCTTCCTCATAACCAATAATCACGATTCGTTCGCCATTTGGCATCAACGGATAAATTCGTGTTCTAAAGTTATTTCCGTCCACTTTTTCCAACAATCCTGGGTCAACTCTTCGGTGTTCAATCGCCTCAAAAACCTGTTTCCCTTTGTTTTTATTTACCGGAACCGCTTCACGCATTTTGCCATTAATATCAATCGCATATCGTGAAACCGAAACATTTTCAGGCAACGGAAAAATCAATTCCGCTTCCATCTGACGGTTGCCCGAATTGAAAAAGTGCATTTCTGCGGTTGTGTAAGCAATGTTTCCCACGACTTTCACATTGACCAGCAATTGGCTCATTCGAACTTTTTCAGCACCTTCGCCCTTGACCGTAAATTCTGGACTTTGAGCAAAAGTTTTAGCTCCTAAAAACAATAAAACATAAAATAAAAATCCCAAATTTAATTGAAATTTCCTGGCTTCTAATGGATTGATTCTTGATTTCATAACGCGAAAGTTAAGGTTGTATATTGATATAGAGCAGAAAAAGGTAAAAAAGGTTGGGACGACTTAATTTTTTTTATAAAAAAAAGCCTGCAAGTTGAATTGCAGGCTGATTTATTCGGTTCTTCATTGCGAGGAACGAAGCAATCTTATCTCGTGTACCAACTTAGCGGTAAACTAGATTATGTGATTGCTTCGTTGTTCGCAATGACAGTAACTATTGATTTAAAACTTTCTCTTGATGACTGATACTTTCTTGGTGAATTGCTTTGAAAATTCTCAAAATAAATTCTTCGCTCAGGCCTTTTTCTTCGCCTTCGAGAATCATTTTTCCCAAGATTTCATTCCATCTTTTATTTTGCAAAACTGCTACGTTTTTCTCTTTTTTCAACGCTCCGATTTTGTCAGCAACCAACATTCTTTTGCCTAAAACCTCCAACAATTTTGCATCATATTCGTCAATATCCACGCGAAGACGACTCAAGCTTTGGTTGTAATCAGAACCTTCTTCAGTTTCTTTTCTGACTTTTAAGTCCTCAAAAATCTGCTTTAATTTTGTCGGAGTTACTTGCTGAGGCGCGTCACTCCACGCATTATCTGGATCTGTATGTGTTTCAATAATCAATCCGTCATAGTTCAAATCAAGTGCTTGTTGTGAAACTCCCTGAATCATATCGCGCTTTCCGGTGATGTGCGAAGGGTCACAAATCAAAGGCAAATCTGGAAAACGATTCTGCAATTCAATCGCCAATTGCCATTCTGGAATGTTTCTGTATTTTGTTTTTTCGTATGTTGAAAATCCTCTGTGAATCACGCCCAATTTCTTGATTCCGGCATTGTACAAACGTTCCACGCCGCCAAGCCATAAAGCTAAATCAGGATTTACAGGATTTTTTACCAAGACTATTTTATCTGTATTTTTCAAAGCATCCGCAATTTCCTGAACCGCAAACGGATTTACGGTCGTTCTTGCGCCAATCCACAACACGTCGATGTCGTGTTCCAAAGCCAATTGCACGTGATTTGCGTTCGCCACTTCTGTTGCCATTAGCAAACCTGTTTCGGCTTTTGCTTTTTGCAACCATTTCAGTCCGATGGCGCCAACGCCTTCAAAACCACCCGGACGCGTTCTTGGTTTCCAAATTCCAGCACGGTAAATGCTGACGTCAGAATCTTTTAATTCGTGTGCAATTTTCAGCACTTGTTCTTCGGTTTCTGCACTGCAAGGTCCCGCGATTACTAGCGGATGTGATAAATTGAAATCATCTAACCACGTTCTTAATTGTTTTGAATTTTCCATTTTTATTTTTGGTATTTCTTTGGATTTCCAAAGTTAGTTATTATTTCGTTTTTAGTTTTTAATCTGCGAATCTGCGGTGTATTTTAACGCAAAGTCAGCAAAGTTTTTTCGCAAAGATTTGAAAGCTTAAAGCCTAAAGCTTATCGCTTAAATCCTTAAAATTGCTTCTCTGATTTTTTCCTCTTTAATACATAATGAAAATCTGATGTAACCTTCGCCGTTGCTTCCGAAAATTGTTCCTGGCGTGATGAAGATGTTTTTTTCTATCAAAATATTATCTATAAATTCTTCAGAAGATTTGATTCCCGCTGGTAATTTTGCCCACACGAACATTCCTACGGAGTTTTTATCAAACGTGCAATTCAGTTTTTCGGCCAATTCAAAAATCAGATTTCTTCGCTTTGCATAAATTTCGCTTTGCGCATCAAACCATTCTTTCCCGCATTTTAAAGCTTCAATTGCACCTTTTTGGATTCCGTAAAACATACCGCTGTCCATATTGCTTTTTACTTTTAAGATTGCATCGATGAACTCAAATTTACCAGAAACCATCCCGATTCTCCAGCCAGACATATTGAATGTTTTGCTTAAAGAATTTAATTCCAAGGCAATATCTCTTGCGCCTTCTACTTGAAAAATCGACATCGGATTGTCATTCAACACAAAACTATATGGATTGTCATTGACCAAAACGATTTGGTGTTTCTTTGCGAAAGCAATTAATTTTTGAAATAATTCCAAATTTCCATTCGCTCCCGTTGGCATATTTGGATAATTAATCCACATTAATTTTACTTTTGACAAATCTTGTTTTTCGAGCAATTCCAAATTCGGTTGCCAGTTATTTTCTTCGGATAAATCATAAAAAATTGATTTTGCTCCAACTAAATTCGTCACCGAAGAATACGTAGGATAACCAGGATTCGGAATTAAAACTTCATCGCCTTCGTTTAAAAATGCCAAAGAAATGTGCATAATTCCTTCCTTCGAACCCATCAAGGGCAAAATTTCTGAATTGATATCTAGCGAAACATCAAATTGAGTTTTATAGAAATCGGCAATCCCTTTTCTCAATTCCGGCAACCCTTGATAACTTTGATATTCGTGCGCTTTATCATCGTCCATCGCATTTTTCATCGCCTCGATTGCGGTTTTCGGCGGAGCCAAATCTGGACTTCCAATTCCCATATTAATAACCGGCTTTCCTTCGGAAATCATCTGGCGCACTTCACGGAGTTTTCTTGAAAAGTAATATTCTTCCACAGTATTCAAACGATTAGCGAATCCTTTCCCTGAAATTACATTGGTATTTAAAATTGTATTGCTCATAATCTTAGCTTTTTCTTCCATTTTTATATTCGCCCAAAACCTTAAAATGCGTGGTCATTAATTCCAAAATCGATTTTGCTTTTTCATAATGTTTGTACTTTTCAAAAACCACATCCACAAAAAAAGAATACTGAAACGGACTCTCAATTATCGGCATCGACTGGATTTTCGTCAGGTTCAATTTGCAGTTGTTCATTACGTTTAAAATAGTAGCCAAACTTCCCGGCGTGTCGTCCAATTCAAATTTAATCGACGCTTTGTTAATTTCTTCTTTTGGTAAAACTTTATTCTGCGTTTTTAAAATCACGAAGCGCGTTTTGTTGCTTTTTATCGTATGAATTCCGGATGCCAAAATATCCAAACCAAACATTTCTGCTGCAATCGGACTAGCAACTGCCGCGATATTTTTCAATTGGTTTTCTTGAATTCTTTGCGCTGTTTCTGCCGTGTCGCCACTTTCCACCAATTTGATATGCGGATATTTTTTAAAGAATTCGCCACATTGCAAAAGTGCGATTGGATGCGAATGAACTTCTGTAATATCTTCAATTTTCTGCCCAGGCAAAACCATCAAATTCATGTGAATATCCAAATAATATTCGCCGATGATGTGCAAATTGTTTCTGTCAATCAACGCATAATTTGGAATAATCGAACCCGCGATAGAATTCTCCAAAGCCATCACGGCTTTCTGCGTTTTGTTTCCGACAAGGCTGTTTACCAACGCATCAAACGACATACATTCGTCTAATTCCAAGCTTTCGCTGAAATATTCGTTGGCAACTTGATGATGAAACGAACCTTTTATTCCTTGAATTGCAATTTTTGTTTCCATACATTTTGGGCAAAAAAAAATCCCGACTCACATCGGGATTTTTATATTGATTTTATAAATAATTTCTATTTAGATAACAACACGACAATCCCGTTTCTGTTTCCAGAAATAAAAAGAATTGCTAAAATAAAAACGGTTGCTTTGCATTTTTTGTTTTGTTATTTGGCTAAAGTAGAAAATTTTGTTTTAGGTTTTACAAAAGCTTTAAAATTTTTAAGTTTTTTTTAGACTACAACGTTTAAGAAACCGTTTTAATTTTTCATCATATACAATTCATAACTCCTTTTTATTACTTTTGTTCAAAATCACAACTTATGTCAATCGAAGTTACATCAATTTCAAAAAATTACGGAAGCCAGAAAGCCTTGGATAACATTTCTTTTTCGATTCAAAAGGGGGAAATCGTTGGTTTTTTAGGTCCGAATGGTGCTGGAAAATCGACGCTGATGAAAATCCTTACGACTTTTATTACGGCCGATTCTGGAAAAGCTTCTGTGAATGGTTTTGATGTTTCGACTTCTCAAAAAGACGTGCAGAAATCGGTTGGTTATTTGCCAGAACACAATCCTTTGTACTTGGATTTATATGTTCGTGAGTATTTGGCGTTCAATGCTGATGTTTATAAGGTGGCAAAATCTCGAATTGAGGAAGTGATTACAATGACGGGTTTGACACCTGAAAGTCATAAGAAAATTGGGCAATTATCGAAAGGTTATCGCCAGAGAGTTGGATTAGCAACGGCTTTACTTCACAATCCAGATGTTTTGATTTTAGATGAGCCGACAACTGGTTTGGACCCAAATCAATTGGTTGAAATTCGGGAATTGATTAAAAATATCGGGAAAGACAAAACGGTTTTTCTTTCCACACACATCATGCAGGAAGTGGAAGCGATTTGCGACCGCGTGATTATCATCAACCAAGGAAAATTGGTTACGGATAAGAAATTAGGCAACTTGAAGAACGAAAATGAGCAGATTATTGAAGTGGAATTTGATTATAAAGTGGAAGAACAACTGCTGAAATCCATTCCGAATTTGACTTCGCTTGTGAATACGCACGATATGATTTGGGAATTGACTTTTTCCACTTCAAAAGATATGCGTCCAGCGATTTTTGATTTCGCCCACGATAACGGTTTAAAAACGTTGCAATTGAATTTGAAGAATAAAAATTTGGAGGCGATTTTTAGAGATGCTACTCGGAAATAGTTTTTGAACACAGATTTCTCAGATTTTCACAGATTCTTTTCGACTAATTTATTTCACGGATAAACCAAATGTCCTTGGTATAATTGCGTAACTTCAATGATTGGAGGTACATTTTTCAAAACAATATTTCCGGTGCTGTACAGGGTTCCTGTGATTTTGTTGACCGGTTTTACGATTATATCGTTGGAACTTCGCTGGAAGCAATGCACGTTTTGTGCGACCAAATCAGAGCCGTCGAATCGGGCGTTTCCATCATAGAAATTTACGCCTAAGTCTATCGTGTTTCCTGATAATTTGAAGTAACTGGATTTGTTGTCTTCAATAGTTAAAACGCCACAATTTACATGAAGCTCAAAAGTTCCCGAAGCCGTATCGGAGAACATTCCGGATTGCAAACTTAAGACTGAAAAGCTTAGAATTCCGTCTGATTTTACGCCAAATTGTGAGGAAGAATATACATTTACAAGCGTTGGCGTTGTAACATAAACCTTTGTATCATTGTAATCGCGAACCCAGTTGCAACCGTTTGAATTTCTTAAGAAAAGTTGGTTGTCCACGACTTCGGCGGTGATTCCGTTTAGTAAGTTTTCACCAGATTCTATCATTACTTTTGTTTCAGGACCTTCTTTTATGATTAGTGCAATTCCTTGTGAGATGTTTATTTTATCGAAGTTTTCGACTGCAATTTCTTTCGAAATTTTTGTGCCAGAAGTTTGAAAACAATCGGGTGCGTTTTCTGAATCGCAGGAAAAAAGCGTTATCAGAAAGAAGAATGTTATTGTTTTAAATATTTTGCTCATTACGTTTTTGTCCAAAAGTTTAAAAAATGCCTAAAGTTTTCTCCCGAAGCTTCGGGATAGCCCCGATTGGCGGCAGTAGCTTTTTTTGATTTTTCTTCAAAAAAACTACTGCAGAAAGCGGGAAAATGATTTATTCTCTCACTGACGATTCGCTTCAAATTACAATCGCAAACCGAGTGAAAATTCCATGGCTTCGGCTTTTGCCATGTGTGTTTTTAGGCCTACGCCTAGTGAAATTTGCTTTGCAAAATAGTATTTTAATCCCAATCTTTGATAAACTGGGTCGAGATAATCTAACGGTCGATAGGCGTAAAAGCCGAATTGTGTTTCGACTGTAAATTTATTGATAAACAGCTCGTGGCCAATGAAAACGCCACCTTTTCTGTAATCTGTATTTGGGCTGACTTCTGGTTTTACCGCAGAAATAAATCGGACACTTTGTTCTAAATATTTCATCATAAAGAAATCTACTCCAAATTGCACGGCGCTTTTTCGGGTCAATCGTTTGTCAACATATCCAGAAAAAACGTAGAACGGAAACTGACCGCTTCCGATGGCGTCGCTTTCTGTGAAACCGGTTCTGAACGAAAAATTGTAGCGCAACGGTTCTTTAAACTTGATCGAATCTGTATTTTTTCTGTAATTATTTTCTTCGCTTTTTTGAAAACTATAAACTGCGCCAACGTTTATGGCAAGCGTGTTTGTGCTGGTATTTGGCGCCCTTAAATTGGCATTTGAATGGTGAAAAAAGGATAATCCGGCTTGAAGGCCAAGGTTGTTCCAGATGTTTTCCTTTTTATAGTTCAGCATAAAATACGTCGCCGGCATATAATGCGTGCCGTAAGCAACGTTCAATGGATTGGTTTGCGCGTCATACGGATTTGTGTTGTACGCGACGCCTTGAGCGATTCGCAACATCAAATTCCGCTTGAAAAAGTAAAAATTGTAATGCGCATAAAGTCCGTATAAATCGCCTAAAGTCTTGTTTTTATTGTCTTGATATTGAAATGAGAGTCCGTAATCTGGATAGTTGAAAAGTGACTCCCAAGATTTTTTCCCAAACGTTTTTTTGTTAAAACTAATCACAACGCCTTCTGGACTCTGGTTTATAAGATGCGAAATGTGGTCGCTGTGTTTTAAAATTTTTCCGTAGAAATTATTAACGTCAATATTGTATCCCGAGTTTTCTTCTTGCGAAAAAATCAGGCTTGGAAGCAAAAGCAAAAGGTAAAAAAATTTGTTCATATAATAATCTGCTTGGTTTTTACAGTCGAACTCCGACGCCAAATTCTAAGGCTTCGGCTTTTGCTCCGTGCGTTTTTAATGCCATTGAGGCAAAAATTTTGTTTGTCGCATAATATTTCAAACCGATTCTTTGGTATAACGGACCGAGAAAATCGAACGGCGAATATACATAATAACCGACTTGTGTTTCAATAGAAAATCGGTTCACAAAAAGCTCGTGGCCCACAAAAACGCCAATTCTTCTGTAATCGGTATCGGCATCGTGAACTTCTTCGGGATAAGCAACTGCCTTGTATTTTATATATTCGTCGAGGTATTTCATCATAAAAAAATCTGTCCCAAATTGAAGCGCACTTTTTCTGGAAAGTCGTTTGTCAATATTAGCAGAAAGCACATAAAACGGAAATTGTCCGCTTCCGATAATGTCGCTTTCATTGATTCCAGTTCGGAAAGAAATATTGAATTTTATGGGCTGTTTTTTGTAATTTATAGTATCAAAAACTCTTGTAGTTCGTTGATTTTCTTCGCTTTTTTCGAAGGAATAATTGACACCAAGATTAAAAGCCAACGTATTTGTACTGGTATTTGGCGACTGAAAATTGGCATTTGAATGGTGAAAAAAACTGATTCCGGCTTGAACTCCAATGTTTTTAAAAACGTTTTCTTTTTTATAATTCAGCATCAAATAAGTGGACGGCATCCAACTCGAGCCGTAAGCTAAATTCCTGAAATTTGTGTTTTTATCATACGGATTTGTATTATAAGAAACTCCTTGACCGACACGAAACATCAGATTTCTGTTTAAAAAGTAGAAATTATAATGACCGTAAAGTCCGTATAAATCGCCTAAAGTTTCATTTTTTGTATTTTCATAATGAAATGAAGCGCCATAATCTGGGAAATTGTAAGCGGACTGCCACTCTTTTTCACCGAACGTTTTTTTGTTGAAACTGATGAGAATTCCTTCGGGATGTTCGGTAATTAAATGGCGAATTGTGTTGTTGTGTGGCAAAATATTTCCGTAGAAATAATTGGCATCTACGGTAAATTTTCCGTTTTGCTCTTGCGAAAAAGCCATTGCGGAAATGAGAAGAATCAATAAACGGATAGTTTTTGGCAACACTTGTTTTGGATTAGCATTGCCAAAAATAGCCATTTAAAATAAGCCTGCAAGGATTTGCTAAAATACTTCTTTGGCAATCGCCTTGATATTTTCGGCTTTGCCCATTGAATAATAATGCAAAACCGGAATTCCTTCTTTAATCAATTCCTTGCTTTGATTGATGCACCATTCGATTCCGATTTGCTTCACGGCTTCGGGAGTTTCGGCGCGAATGACTGACATAATCAGCTCATCTGGAATGTCAACTTTGAAACGGTGAGGCACCAAATTCAATTGTTTTTTTGTGGCAATTGGCTTCAAACCCGGAATAATTGGAACGGTTATTCCTTCTTTTCTGCATTTTGCCACAAATTCGAAGAACTTTTTATTGTCAAAAAACATTTGGGTAATAATATAGGACGCTCCATTTTTTATTTTTTGTTTCAAGAAATAAATATCGCTGTCCAAACTTGGTGCTTCCATATGCTTTTCAGGATATCCGGCCACGCCAACACAGAAATTTGTGGCAGAAGAATTTTGCAATTCATCATCCAAATACATTCCTTTATTTAGGTTTGAAATCTGCGTCACCAATTCTGTTGCATAATGATTCCCTTCTTTTTCTGGCTTGAAATACGTCTCATTCTTCACAGCATCGCCACGTAAAGCGACCACGTTTTGGATTCCGAGAAAGTCCAAATCAATCAAGAAATTTTCGGTATCTTCCTTTGTAAATCCACCACAAAGAATGTGCGGAATCGCATCGACTTGGTATTTATTTTGGATTGCAGAACAAATTCCTACTGTTCCAGGGCGTTTTTTTACAACTCTTTTTTCCAATAGACCGCTTGGCAATTCTTTGTATTCGTATTCTTCACGGTGGTAAGTTACGTCAATAAATGGCGGATTGAACTCCATCAAAGGGTCAATGCTGTCAAAAATCGACTGGATATTTTGGCCTTTCAACGGCGGTAATATTTCGAAGGAAAATAATGGTTTTCCGTTTGCTTTTTCTATATGTTCGGTTACTTTCATTTGTTTTTATGTCTTAAAGTTTGAAAGTCGAAAGTCAAAAGTCCTTTACGACTTTTTGACATTTGACTTTTTGACTTGTTTAATCTGCAATATTTGGATTTAGCCATTTTTCGGCATAATCATAAGAAACATTTCGGCGTTTTGCATAATCTTCGACTTGGTCTTTTTTTATTTTTCCTAAGCCAAAATACTTGCTTTCTGGGTTTCCGAAATAATATCCTGACACCGAAGAAGCTGGCCACATCGCCATACTTTCGGTCAAAGTCACTCCTATTTCTTTATCCACATTTAATAATTTCCAAATTGTTGGCTTTTCCAAATGGTCTGGACACGCCGGATACCCAGGCGCGGGACGGATTCCTTTGTATTCTTCTTTAATCAAAGCTTCGTTATTCAAAACCTCATCAGAAGCATAACCCCAGATTTCTTTACGGATTTTTTTGTGCAAATATTCAGCAAAAGCTTCTGCAAAACGGTCACCCAAAGCTTTCACCATAATTGAGTTATAATCGTCTAAATTTTTCTCAAATTCAGATGCTTGTTCATCCACACCAAAGCCTGTCGTTACACAAAAAGCGCCCATATAATCGGTAATTCCAGAATCTTTTGGAGCTATAAAATCAGACAATGCGATGTTTGGCGCGCCTTTTGTTTTTGCTGATTGTTGCCTTAACGTCAAGAAAGTCTGCAGGTGTTTTCCGTTCTCATCAAATAATTCGATGTCGTCATCGTTTATTTGGTTTGCTGGAAAAATTCCGTAGATTCCTTTTGCTTCGAGCCAATTTTCTTCGAGCAATTGCTTCAGCATTTTTTGGGCATCGTTGAATAAAATCACGGCTTGTTCGCCAACAACTTCATCGGTCAAAATATTTGGATATTTTCCGTGTAAATCCCAAGTCCTAAAAAATGGTGTCCAGTCAATAAAATCAACTAATTCGTCTAATTTTACTTCTATGGTTTTTGCTCCGATGAAATTCGGTTTTATAGGATTGAAATTATCCCAATCTAATTTTAATTTATTTTTTCTAGCTTCTTCAATCGTATGGAAATTCTTGTCGCGACTTCGGTTCAGATAGCCTTCCCGAAGTTCATCATATTCAGAACGAAGGCTTTTAAAATAAGCTTGATTTGTATTTTTATTAATCAAATTTCCAGCGACAGTCACGGCTCGCGAAGCATCGTTGACGTGAACAACAGTTTCTCGATATTCTGGTGCAATTTTTACAGCCGTGTGTGCTCGCGAAGTTGTCGCACCGCCAATCATAATGGGAATACTGACATTCATCTTGTCCATTTGTTTCGCCAAATAAACCATTTCGTCTAAAGATGGCGTAATCAAACCGCTTAAACCGATGATATCAACTTTTTCTTCAATCGCCGTTTGGATGATTTTTTCCGGTGGAACCATTACGCCTAAATCTATAATTTCGTAATTATTACAACCTAAAACTACAGAAACAATGTTTTTTCCGATGTCGTGAACGTCGCCTTTTACTGTTGCCATTAGGACTTTTCCAGCCGAACTTGACTTTCCATCTTTTTCTTTTTCAATAAATGGTAGAAGATAAGCCACCGCTTTTTTCATCACCCTTGCCGATTTTACCACTTGTGGCAAGAACATTTTTCCACTTCCAAATAAATCTCCGACTACGTTCATTCCTGTCATCAAATTGATTTCGATAACTTCGATTGGTTTTGTGGCTAATTGTCGCGCTTCTTCAATATCGATTTCGATAAATTCGTCGATTCCTCTGACTAAAGCGTGCGTCAATCTTTCTTGAATTGGAAATGAGCGCCATTCTTGAGCTTGTTTTTCAGTAACTTCTTTGGTATCGCCTTTGATATTTTCGGCAAAAGTCAGCAATCTTTCGGTTGCGTCATCTCTTCTGTCGAGCAAAACATCTTCAACGTGTTCTAACAAATCTTTCGGAATTTGGTCGTAAATCTCCAGCATTTCTGGATTTACGATTCCCATTGTCATTCCGTTATTGATAGCGTGATATAAGAAAACCGAGTGCATCGCTTCACGAACCCTGTCGTTTCCACGGAAAGAAAACGAAACATTGCTCACGCCACCGCTGATACTTGCGTACGGAAGATTTTCTTTTATCCATTTTGTGGCACGGAAAAAATCTATTGCATTCTGGCGATGTTCTTCCATTCCGGTTGCTACTGGAAAAATATTTGGGTCAAAAATTATGTCTTCCGCTGGAAATCCGACTTGATCAACCAAAACGTCATACGATCTTTTGCAGATTTCAATTCTTCTGTCATAATTATCTGCTTGACCAACTTCATCAAACGCCATCACTATTACCGCGGCGCCATATTTTTTAATCAATTTTGCCTGACGGATAAAGTTTTCCTCGCCTTCTTTTAAACTGATCGAATTGACAACGCTTTTACCTTGGGCGACTTTCAAACCTGCTTCGATAATTTCCCATTTTGAACTATCGATCATCACAGGAACTCGAGAAATATCTGGTTCCGAAGCAATTAAATTCAAGAAAGTGGTCATTGCATGAACGCCGTCAAGCATTCCTTCGTCCATATTAATGTCGATGATTTGCGCGCCACCTTCCACTTGCGCTCTGGCGATATCTAAAGCTTCTTCGTAATTTTCTTCTTTTATTAAACGCAAGAATTTTCGAGAACCGGTCACGTTTGTACGCTCGCCGACGTTCACGAAAATACTTTCGGGTGTTATGATTAAAGGCTCAAGGCCTGATAATTTTAAATGTTTTTTACAATCGACATCTGCCATTTTGTGTTCTTCTTTTGCTACAGTTTTTAAACTGGTTCTACGATTCTTGGTGAATATTCTTTTGCGACTTCGGCAATCAGACGAATGTGTTCTGGATTCGTACCACAACATCCTCCTATTATATTAATCAAATTATCTTCGAGATATTCTCTGATCAAAACCTGCATTTCTTCTGGAGTTTGGTCGTATTGCCCAAAGGCATTTGGCAAACCTGCATTTGGATGCGCCGAAATATTAAATGAGGTATTATGAGAAAGTCGTTGCAAATAAGGTTTCAACTGATCTGCTCCCAAAGCGCAATTAAATCCGACGCTTAATAACGGAATGTGGGAAATGGAAATCAAAAAAGCTTCGACGGTTTGACCCGAAAGCGTTCTACCGGAAGCATCGGTAATTGTTCCGGAAACCATAATTGGGATATTTAAATTTCTTTCTTCTTTGACTTCTTCGATAGCAAAAAGTGCGGCTTTTGCATTTAATGTATCGAAAATTGTTTCTACCAATAAAATATCAGAACCGCCGTCAATCAAAGCTTCAACTTGCTGTTTGTAAGCAATTCGCAAATCATCAAAAGTCACGGCTCGGTAACCCGGATCGTTTACATCTGGAGACATACTTGCAGTTCTGTTTGTTGGTCCGATTGAACCTGCTACAAATCTTGGCTTGTCTGGATTTTTTGCGGTGAATTCGTCAGCGACTTCTTTGGCTAATTTTGCAGATTCGTAATTTAATTCGTAAACCAAATCTTCGAGATGGTAATCAGCCATTCCGATTGTGGTTCCTGAAAAGGTGTTGGTTTCCACGATGTCTGCGCCGGCTTCAAAATATTGGCGGTGTACGTCTTTTATAGCTTGCGGTTGAGTCAACGACAATAAATCGTTGTTCCCTTTTAACGGATGCGGAAAATCTTTGAATCTTTCGCCACGGAAATCTTCTTCAGAGAAATTATATCGCTGGAGCATTGTTCCCATCGCGCCGTCGAGGACGAGAATTCTTTCTGAGATGGCTTTGTGTATGTCTGACATTTTTTTTTCGGTACTAATTGTTACGCAATGGTTCTGTTGAAACCAAAAGTTCAATACCTTTTCTTAGATAGCTTGATGCAGAGTTTTAAGATTGCTTCGTAAACTCGCAATGACAGATTGCTGAAAAAGCAACGACCATTTGCTTCTAAAAAAAAATTATAAATATCGATATGTAGTCAGGAAAGTGAGGAAATAGAGTGTATTTCGTGTTGTTATCTATCCAAAAATTTGGTAGAATGTAGCACCTTCTTTAGTGATAAAGGGTTGCTAAGGCTTCAACGGGTCTAATCCCTCGGCCTTTCGTGATAACTGTCAATAAGTGTATGAACGTTGCAAAGTAAGGGAATTTGTTTGGGTTTTGCAACTGTTTTTTGGAAATTCTATGGCAATTAAACGGCGATTTTCAAATCTGGTTTTTCCGCGATTTCGATGATTTTGTTTAAAATGGTTTGAGAAATGGCTTGGTTTTTTGTTGGATTGATGAAGAAGAAATCTTTTCCGAATTTTTTTACGTTGGCGTTTACCGACGCGTTGAAGTCTGCTGGAAGTGTTTCTATTGCTGGATTTATGCTGATGATATCGAAATCATTTTGAAGCAATTCGAAATATTCTAGAAGCAAATCGTTGGTTTCTGTGGTGTCGATTGCAATCAAATTTTCAAGTTCGTTTTCTTGGACAAAATTGATGATGTCTTCGACTTTGAAAGGAATTGAGAATTGGATGAAATTGGCTTCCCACGAATTTTTAACTGTTGGCTTTTCGAAAAAAGCGACTGTGGAATTAGTAATTATTGGAAGTCTGACTTCGATATTTTTAGTTGAAAGGAAGGAATTTTGGTTGGAAAGTATTTGGTTTATCAAAGAACTTCCGACGGTTTCAATTCCGAAAAGGATGATATTTATTTTTTTTGTTAACATGATTTTTTAGTTTTAAACACAGATTTCACTGATTTACTCAGATTTTTTTTGCCGCCGATTTAATGATTTTTATGTTCTTGTTTTGCCCCGAATTCACTAATTTTTATTTAAAAGGATTCGATTAAAGCTTTGGCTAATTTCTTTTGCCTAAATAAAAAAGAACTGCTTTTGACTGGCGATCAAAAGCAGTCTTTTCAACAAACAAACAATAAAACAAACAAAACAATTCTTAGTTTATGCGTTATGCAGCATAATTATATTCTTTAAATAAAATCAACTCGACTGGCGTGGGATTGATTAAATTATCATAAACTGGACTTTTTTGCTGGACTAATTTCAGCCACGCTTGAAGGATTTTCAGGGAAGCATCTGTTGTTGGTTTCAAGACGATTTCAATTTTATTGAATCCGATTCTTTCTTCTTGGTTGATGGTTCCTGTGATTTCTACTTGGAGTGATTTTAGGTTCAAGCCTAATTCTTTGGCTACGTTTTGCCCGACTGCGTTTATGCATCCAGCAAATCCGGCAAGGATATATTCGAACGGATTTGGACCATCTAATTCTGGAAATCTATTATTATTGCTAATTCTGACATCGGCATTTTGAGTTTTTACAACGAATTGTTCGTTGTTTCTTGAGTATCCTAAAACATTTATCGCTTTCATAATTTTCGTATTGAGGTATTAATATTGAGATTTTAGTATTGAGTATTGAGATAAAAAAAAGTCCTTTTGGCTGGCTTACCAAAAGGACTTTACACTTGAATATAAACAGAGATTAAGTCGGTATCTTTTGGCAATAGGGCTTGAGGTGGCAATAAATCCACATCATTTTTTTACAGCAAATAATAATTATCGTATTCATCTTTTATCTTTTTTAACCTCCTCAAAAAAAAATTTGAGGAGGAGAATTGAAATGGTTGAGTTAGTTAATAGAGAATTTCAATTCTGGTATTTTTAATTCTTGATTCATTTTCAAAAAAAAACCTCTGCTTTTCGGCAGAGGCTTTTTGCTATATATTTTAAAAAATTTAAAATTTGGCAATAGTACGCTCTGCAGAATTTCTCCACATTTTGCAATACATATGACAAATAATATTTTTCATTTTTGTTACTTTTTGATGATGCAAACTTCAGAACTATTTTTGGATTTGCAACACACAATTTTAAACTTTAACATTTATTTTATTTTTTAGACACAAAAAAACCTGCTTAAAATTAAGCAGGTTTTTGTTTTTAAAATGCTGTAATTTAGTTCTTTACAATTTTAGTAGTACCTAAACCAACTTCTGTTTTAATATTCAAGAAATAAACTCCAGAAGTTAAATCAGAGATATTAATTTGTGTATCAGACACACCATTTGCATTAATATTTTTAACAACTCTTCCGTTCAAATCTGTTAATTGAATTGCGTCAATTGCATTGTTATTTTTAGATGCTACGTTAATAATTCCGTTTGATGGATTTGGATAAACTGCGAAATTTTTAGCGAAGAAATCTGAAGTTCCAGCAGTTGGTCTATCTATAGATAAAGCATCAACTCCGACGATATTTGAGTTTGCACCATCTGGACCTCCACTTGTTACAAAATATCTGAACGCCAATTTACAAGGTACAACACCTGTTAAACCAGTAACTGTATAAGTATATTGTGTCCAAGTAAATGGATAACCTGTACTAGTCAAATTAGGATTGATTGAAAGTGCAACAGTTGTAAAATCCCCAACTCCTGCAGACCCGCCAGTTGGATTGACAGTAGTAGCGCCATTAGTACTTAATCTTAATTCTAAACGGTCAGGATAAACAGGAGCCGCTCCTGTTCCACCAGATCTGCTGTAAAATGTGACAATATCACCATTTTGTAGGCTAACCACCGGAGTAATCAACCAGTTACTAATTGTTCCAGCACCAGTTGTGCTATTAAAATTACACAATGTAAAAGAAGTTGCACCTCCATTAAACCCACCTGTTGAAAATGCAGTTCCTCCCCCTTGTGCCCAAGTCGATGCACCTAACGGAGAACTTTGATTGGTGTTTGTCCATCCCGCTGTTGCTAAAGCTGTGAACGAGTCAAAATTCTCTTGCAATAAGTTTTGAGCCTGAGCCAGCGTTCCAACAGATAAAAATAACAAAGAAAGTAAAGTTTTTTTCATAATATAAAATTTTCAAGTTAAAGAACTAAAGTTAATAAATTTTTTAATATGTGAGAAAATTTTAACAAAAATAACTTCTTTAAATTTCAATAAGAAAATCATTTTTATATCTGTTTGCTTTGTGCTTTGTTATTTTCAAAAGTCTTCGTTACTTTGCAGACTAAACATAAGAGGAAAAATTTGAACTGATTGCAACCTCTGATATTGAACTATTTCAATATCGTAAAAAATGCTAAAGCAGAAACCCTCCTTTAGCTTTTTCCTGCAATTTTTTCCGAAAAAAATTAAAATAAAAATATATGGCTTATTTATTTACGTCAGAGTCTGTGAGTGAAGGACATCCAGATAAAATTGCTGACCAAATTTCTGATGCATTAATTGATAATTTCTTGGCTTTTGACGCTGAATCAAAGGTGGCTTGTGAAACTTTGGTAACAACCGGACAAGTAATTTTGGCAGGAGAAGTAAAATCAAAAACATATTTAGACGTTCAACAAATTGCTCGTGATGTGATCAAAAAAATTGGTTATACAAAAAGCGAATATATGTTTGAGGCTAATTCTTGTGGTGTTTTATCTGCAATTCATGAGCAGTCTCAAGACATTAATCAAGGTGTTGACAGAGCAAGCAAAGAAGAGCAAGGTGCTGGAGATCAAGGAATGATGTTTGGTTATGCAACAAATGAAACTGAAAATTATATGCCGTTGGCGTTAGATTTGTCTCACGCATTATTGAGAGAGTTGGCTGTTTTGAGAAGAGAAAATTCTGAAATTAATTACTTGCGTCCCGATGCAAAATCTCAGGTTACTTTAGAATATTCTGACGATAACAAACCACAGCGAATTGACGCCATCGTAATTTCGACACAACATGATGATTTTGCTCCAGAAGCAGAGATGTTGGCCAAAATTAAAAGCGATTTAGTAGCCATTTTGATTCCTAGAATTAAGGCAAAATATCCTCAATACGCACATTTATTTAACGACGATATCACGTATCACATCAACCCAACGGGTAAATTTGTAATTGGTGGACCTCACGGAGATACTGGTTTGACAGGAAGAAAAATTATCGTTGACACTTATGGCGGAAAAGGTGCTCACGGTGGTGGTGCTTTTTCTGGAAAAGATCCAAGTAAAGTAGACAGAAGTGCGGCTTATGCAACACGTCATATTGCTAAAAATTTAGTTGCTGCAGGTTTGGCTGACGAAGTTTTAGTTCAGGTTTCTTATGCTATTGGAGTTGCAAAACCTACTTCAATTAACGTGGTAACTTATGGAACTTCGAAAGTAAATTTGACTGACGGAGAAATCAGCAAAAAAGTAGAAGCTATTTTTGATATGCGTCCTTATTTTATCGAGCAAAGATTAAAACTTAGAAACCCAATTTATAGCGAAACTGCTGCTTACGGACACATGGGAAGAACTCCTGAAACGGTAACAAAAACGTTTAGAACGCCAAATGGTGAAGAAAAAACGGTTACTGTTGAATTGTTTACTTGGGAAAAATTAGACTTTGTTGATCAAGTGAAAAGTGCTTTTGGAATTTAATTCTTCCAAAAAATTTAAATATAAAAAAACCTTCAGTTTTCGCTGAAGGTTTTTTGTTTTTTATCAGGAATTAATAGGTTCCATTTTTCATTTTTTCTAAGACAATTTCCATTTCTTGCCTTGTGGTTTCATCAATTTCGTTTGCGTTTTTAACTGCTTTTTCTTGCGTGGAAATCGCCTTCTGTTTCTCTCCGTTTTTGTAATACAATTGCGCCAAAGTATCTAAATAATACGGACTGTTTTTATCAATTCTCAAGCTTGATTCCGACCATTTTATCGCTTTTTTAATTGATTCTGGATTGTTACTTTTTTCAACCACAAACCACGCTCCTTGGTTTGACATTTGGGCATAATTTGCTTTATAAGAAGTCCAATCGCCGTAACCGTATTGGGAATTTTTCTCGTCGGAAAACAAATCGTTTAGAACTTCAATTTCATTACCGCTGGCAAATAATTTATTGAAAAACAAATCATATTCGCTTACATATTCTTGCTCGCCATTTGCTGTTCTGGCAAAGTTTTCTAAGGTATCGAAATAAGAATTATTCAGATACCAATTCCCAGATTGTTTTTCCATCAACTTTTTATAAATACCTAAAACGCGGCGTTGATAATCTGCAGAAACATCTCCGTCGGTAAAATTTCTATTACTCGAAATTGCATTTGGCAACAGCGTTTCAATCGTTGATCCATAGTAATCGCCGTACGCCACCGCAACACTGTCTGCAGATTTTGCCGATTGCTCCGCTAAAATTGCGTCATAATGTTTTATCAAATAATCAATTGCTTTAAAATTTGTTTCGTCATACAGTCTTTCTTCATTGAAAATCTTCTTGTAAAAGCCAGTATTTTGGGCTTCAGCCAAGGCAACTTTCACAAAATCCATATTTGGTTTTGAATCTTTCGAACGACTGTTTACAATCTTATCCCAAGTCGCCAACAATTTCTTTTTATCAATGTTTGTCTTAGCATAAACTGGCTCGTTTTGTTGGTAATAATTTTCAGATTTAACGCCCTCAACTTGCACAATTTCTTCAACAACTTCATCTCCTTCTTGATTTACAGGATAACTAGGCGCGGGAACTTCAACAACTTCAGTAACTGATGGCGACGGCGGATAAATTGACCAGCCTCCAGGATTATCATCAGAAAGTTCCGCTAATTTTTTCAGAATTACATCTTCTTTCGTCTTTCCGTTAAGCGTTTTCTCAAGTTCTTTAAGGGATCTTACTTGCTTTAAACTTTCAGAAGCAGAACCATAAACGTCAAAAATATATTGATTTGAAGAAACGCTTCCTTTTGTTTGACTTAAGATATTTCCGTCGGCGTCTAAAACAATCGTTGAGGGAACATCTGTTATTTTATTTTTTGTGGCCCAAGACTTGTCTTTCGCAGAGGCGTTATAAAAATTATAGCGGTCAAAATCCTTAGATTCATCTGAATACGACATATAACTTCCCAATGAATATTGTTGGTTTTTAATGAACTCATCAAATTCACTTTTGCTCATTTTGTTATCTGGATCGTATGAAATTACAAGGAATTTTTGAGGTGTTTTCTTCGTAGATTCCAGCGCTTTTTGAAAATTATCTTGTACGACCAACTTAAAATTTGATGGCGCATAAGTTGAATCTACCGCAGTATAAGCGTCTAAACCTTCCGTTTTCCCGGCATACGTCCAGTTTTTTTCTTTTTTGGTTTCAACTGGTTTTTCAGAAGTTTTTGGAGTGCTATTAATCTTGCTTTCTTCCAAAAACATCAATGGACTTTTCTTATTTTTTTCAGCAATTACCAATTCGTCTTTTTCATTGTAATAACCTTCAAGCCTCATTTTTCCGAAGTAATTCGGATTATATTCAAACTTGATTTCATTTTTATTTTTCGGAAGAACATACTTTTCAATTGTCGATTCTGAATAAAAATCCTCCTTTACCAAATAAATAAATTCTGCACGATCAACCTCAAAATTTAGTTCATCTTCATTGTAATTTGTCTCCGAAGAAAATTCAGAAAGATTTTTGAAAACCGGAGTTGCTTTTCCGTTTTGAGTTCCGATATAAATGCTCGAACTATATAAAGATGCATTTTTTCCGAACAATTGCACCTTCACTTTCCCCGGACTTGGATTTCCATCCGAAGTAAAATTAACCGCAAAATCTGAAGCAGATTCGCTGACCGTCCCGCCAAGTTTCAGCGTGTCATTTTTAATTTCATAGTCTCCGTGAAAAAGTACAATTTCAAATTTTTTGTCGGTTGTCAGCCTTAATTTAATACTTTGCCCTTCAGAAGTCGAAAGGTAAGTTCCTGGCGTAATGGCTTTTTGAGCGTAAGAAACACTTGCCAACAACAGCATTGACGGAAAGAAAAATTTCTTCATAAATTCTATTTTTTTGTCTTGTATCTAACAAATGTAATTTTTTTTTAAAGACAAAATCAAACCAATTAAAAGAATTACGAAGAAATTTTTTGAAGCAAAATCTTACTTTTGTTTCTACTATTTTAAGCGAGTAAATTTTACAAATTATATCGCACCGAGAAAATCAAATACCTTGGCTGTACACGATATTGCGAAGTTCTAGTAAAAAACTGATTGAAACTATCATCGTTTAAAGTTCTCGTATTCAAGAGATTTGTAGCTCCGATTTTATATTCAAATTTGCTGTCTTTCTTTTGATACGATAAATTTACAGACAAGAAATCATATTGATTATCAACGGTTTTCGCTTTATTTGAATATTTATTGAACTCATATTCTGCTTTGAACGAAAATGCATCCAAGAAATAATACTCCAAATTGGCAAACGGCGAATGGTTGTAAAAAACATCGTTTTGATATTCATTAATCGTTACGCCATAACCCAATTCCAAACTCGGAAGATTTTTAAAATTCGTAGAAAAAGTAAAATTATAACCTTGCGTAAATGTTTCTGGCGCGGTAAAAACTTGGGCTTGCGTCACGCGATCCACTTGAATGTTATTTTGCTTCGACCAACTTAAATTCGCGCTAACCGAAGCTTTGTAAAATCTAGCAAAAGATCTTCCGTAACGGAAAAATCCAGTCAAGGTTTCATCAGCAAAATTTGAATTATAAGGTATTGAAGTTTGATTGATTCCTTCAAATTCAGCGATTCTTTTCACCGCGTCCACTCGTTTGTTATAGTTTACAAATCCCGAAACATTGGTTTGATTAAACATATTAAACTTAAAATATCGAAGCGAATGTGTCTGGCTTAAGGCATTTTCTAAATTTCGCTGACCGCGGAAAAGGCTGTTGTAACTTGAAAAAATATTGCCTTCGGCCAATTGCGAAATGTCTGTAAAATCATTCTGAAGTGAAAAATTATACGTCAGCGTTTCTGATTTCTTAATTTGGTACAAAGCATAAACGTCAGGCAAAACTCGGAAGAAACTTCGGTCGAAATCAGAACCCAATTGCTCGTTTTTCATGAAGTAATTATGAACGCTAACTCCCGGATTAAATGTAAATTTTCCGGTGATAAATTTGAAGTGAACTCCCATAAATACGTCGTTGAAACTATAATTTACATCGTTATTATTTTCTGGAGCGCTCAAATCATTCCGGAACTGATTGTCTAAAATCTGGAAAATATGCGAGTTGAAATTCTGATATGAATACGTATCTCCAAGCGTAAAATTTATGTTGCTTTTTGGCGTCAACATATAATAATAATCCAATTTTGCATCAATTTTATTTGTTTTTACAAAACGTTCTTGGTTCAAATTATTTCGCTGTTGCGAACTGTCGTAACCCGTCAAATTAAACGGCTGAATCAATAAATTTGCATTGTAAAAAGGATCTTCTTCTTGGTATAAATGTTGCGCTTCAAACGCCAAAACATTCTTTTCATCAATCGTATAATAATAATTCAAATTCTGATTTATCGAAAACGGGTTTTGATTTTTATCAGTATAAATATCCTGAGTATTACTGATTCCTTGACCCGATTGCGTGGTCAAAAGTCCCAGATTTTCGTCTTGTTTTGAAGTTTTCAAAAGTACATCATAATCAAAATGAACTTTCTCGCTCGGAATGTAACTTGAACTCAATTTAAAAAGTCCGAGACGAGATTTCTGCATTGATTTTTCATCAGAAAGTTGCTCGGTTTCCACTTCGCCAGTTTCTGTATTCAAGTAAGTATTTCTGGTAATCGTTTCCATCTCCGTATCGCTGGAAGTGATAATTCCAAAACCGCTCAACGTCCACGATTTTGCGGGATTGTAACTGAAATTAGCAGCACCAAATTGCGTCTCGATTTCCTTTGCCCGATTATTTCTAGCCATAGAAATCCCTAAATCGTTGGAAGCCACATTAAAATTGGTTCCTCCTTTTCGCATGATTCCTCTGAAACCGCCGGTAAACTTGAAATAATCTTGCGACGTAAAAGGCAATTCGCCAATATTATTGAAATTTGCCAAAAGATTTAAACTGTATTTTGGACTGTAATAAAATAATTTTGGATTGGCAATATAACGCTCTTCTTCGTGGCCAACTCCCACTCCGCCTGTGATATCTCCAAACCAAAAGTTCTTTTTCCCTTCTTTCAGTTTGATATTCATGGCAATATTTTCTTCATTATTTTCAAGGCCTTTCAATTGCGAAACTTCGTTGTAATTTCGTAAAACCTGCACTTTATCTACAGCATCTGCTGGAATATTTTGCACGCCTAATTTGGTATCGCCGTCAAAAAAATCTTTGCCATCCACCATCAATTTCTGCACGGTTTTTCCTTCCACTTGAATCTGTCCGTCTTTGTTTACCTCAACACCGGGAAGTTTTTTCAAGATGTCGCCAAGCTTTCTTTCGGTTCCATTCGTGAAAGAATCTGAGTTGTACACAATCGTGTCTCCTTTGATGGAAACCGGCATTTCACTGACAATTTCAACTTCGTCCAAACCAATTCCTTCTTCCAAAATTATGGCTTGGTTCATGTTTTCAGTTCCGGTTTGCACGTCGATTTCCTTGGCTTGAAACCCGATATAACTTACTTTAACTTTATACGAAGTATTGGCTTTCAGCGAAAGTTGGAATTTTCCTTTGTCGTTTGTAATTGCATACGAATCCATCGCGTTATTCGACTGATTAATAGCCATGACGTTCGCCATTTCAAGTCCAGTTGCTTTTGAATCGGTTATAAAACCTTCAAATCTGATGTTTTGTGCACTGGCAAGAATTGAAAAAAGGGTAAAAAAGAAAAGGAAAATCGACTTTTTCATTGTAAAAATATAAGAGCGTGAAGATATATAATTTTTGGTTTAGACTAACGTCCGCTAGCGTTTATGTGAATCATTCCGTTGGCGTCTTTCATGCTTTCCAATTGTTTTTTGGTAATTTCCTCAAACTCTTTTTGGTTCACTTTTTTGCCTTTTTTTGGTCTTTTTATTTCAGATTTTTCCTTCGGATTTAAAATAATTTTAGAACAAAGAGCCATTTTCTTTCCGTCATTTACTTCCAAAATCAAACCTGGCAATCCCCAATATTCGTCTGGACCTTGCGAAACCGGAATTTCTGGCGTGTACCAAGCCGTAATTATTTTCTCTTTTGGTTCTTGAATTTGGATGAAAGTAGTTTTGCTATTAGCTTGAATCTTTTTACTTTCCTCAAAATCTTTCAAATCCTCTTCTGAAACCGGAATTAAGATTGTGGCTTTGTGACACGTATAATTTCCTATTTTCTTGGTTTCGTTTTCTAATTTCCAGTCCCACTTTGGCAAGGAATCTTGAACCAAAAATTCCTTGCCAAACAAATCTTCTTCTGAAATAGCAATCTTTTCCTTTACATTTTTGTATTGTTTTCCTTCGGCCGCACTCATCATTTTAAACCCGCCAGAACCCAGACTTGGAGCTTCTAATTTTTCCTCTTGGAAATAAATCGACTCAAATTTATTGAAATTCAACACAAATGTTTTTTCAAAAGCTTTTCGCATTTTTTCCTGCAATTGTGCTTGCACTGCTTCCGGCATTTCTTGTTTAGTGAATTTAAAATCGTTCATCTGAACTTTTGTCTCGTAAACTGCCTGACCATAAAAATCTTGGGCTTGACCCAAATTACTAAGAAACAAAAGGGTGATTGTCGAAATTTGGAAAATAATTTTTGTCATTGTTTTTTGATTTAATTTGAAGGCAAATAAATATTTATTGCGGTTCGTTTTAGTTAATGATTGTTAACTCGCAAATTTTAACGAATATAGTTTTTGCTTTTGAAAAATGAACGCTTGAGATTATAATGATTTCAATTTCCAACGTGCATTTCAAGTTGTCCTTTAGAATTTTTCATGCTTCCTAGTTGTTTTACTACAATTTCTTCATATTGCTTTTGGGTCACTTTTTTTCCTTTTGAAAGCCTTTTGATTTCAGTCTTTGATTTAGGATTCAAGCTAATTTTAGAACAAAGAATAATTGTTTGTCCGTCATTTAATTCTAAAATCAAACCTGGCAAACCTCCGTATTTATCTGGACCGAATGAAACTGGAATTTCTGGCGCGTACCATGCGGTAACTAGTTTTTCTTTTGGTTCGCTTAGTTCAAGAAGATTTGTCTTTTCATCATTTTTATCTTTTTTTAGGTTTTCGAATTCCTTTTTGTCTTCTTCAGAAACTGGAATTATAAAAGTGGCTTTATGGCAAGTATAATTTCCAATTTTTTTAGTTTCAGATTCTAATTTCCAATTCCAATTTGGCAATGAATCTTGTACCAAAAACTCTTTTCCAAAAAACTCCTCTTCTGAAAGTTCTATTTTTTCTTTACTGTTTTTATATATTTTTTTGTCACTTCCGCTCACCTTAAAAGTGACGCCTTTGTTTGTGCCAGGTGATGGAGCTTCCAATTTTTCCTCTTGAAAATAAAATGATTCGAATTTATTGAAATTTAAAATATAAGTTTTTTCAAAAGCTTTCGCCACTTTTTCGTTCATTTCTTTTTTCATATCATCAGTCATGTCGTTGCTGGTAACGTCAATACCGTCAGTTTTTGTTTTTGATTCATAAACAGCGGTTCCATTAAAATTTTGGGCGGTGACCGCATTTGCCGAAAGAAATAAAAAAACGAAGCTTACTTTTAAAATAATTTTTGTCATGATCTTGTTGTTTGATTATTGCAAATTAAACCAGATGAAAATTTAAATTTGGTTAATGTAAGTTAACGATTGTTAACAGCGCAGATTCAATACTTTTAGTTTATACTTTTGGAAGATGAAATCAAAGAATTATAAATATATTTTGCTTTTTATAACCATTACGATACTGGCAACTATAAGTTTACAGATATATTGGAATTTAAAAAACTTTGAAGAAAATAAACGCCGGTTAATGATTGACGTTCAAATTGCCTTTGATAACAGCATCGAACATTATTATGCCGAAGATATAAAAGAAGATTTTATTTCTTTTATTGGAACAGATTCTACCAATAATTCAAATTTCATTGACAATGCAATTCTTGACACCGCGTTTGAAAATTCTATAAACCAAAGTAAAAAAGGAAGCATTAAAAAAGTTACTGCCTTAAAAATTGACAACTCTGGATACAAAAATAAAAGGATTGCCACGATTGAAAATGCACTTGACACTTCCAATTACATCAAATTGAATGTCAACACTCAGAAAAATGCAAAAACCAAAAAAAATCCGATAAAAATCTCGTCGATCGATCCCGAAAAAATTTCGTCAATGAATGTTATTAAAGGAAAACCTGTATATGACAGCATTTCAAAGTTGACCAATTTTACAAATAAAATCATCATTTCGATGCGAAAGGATTCGATAGAATTTGATAAAATCGAAAAAACTTTAAATAAAGAATTGACGAGAAAAGATATTTCAATTCTATTTGGATTACAACATTTTAAAGCTGATACTATTTTTCAAAATTATCATATTTCTAAAAACTTGTCGCTAAATACATTTTCAAATTCAACCTTTTTACCGCCAAATCAAAAGCTAAAACTGCTGTTTTCAGATCCAACATTTGATATTTTAAAACGAAGCATGACCGAAATTGTGCTTTCTCTATTGTTATCGCTTTCTATAATTTTTTGTCTTTTATATTTGCTCAAAACTATTAATCGTCAGAAGAAAATCGATGAAATGAAAAACGATTTGATTAGCAATATCACGCACGAATTTAAAACGCCAATTACCACGGTTTCAACAGCTTTAGAAGGAATAAAAAGTTTTAACGAAAATGACGATAAAGAAAAAACCACACGTTATATTGATATTTCGAACCAACAATTGAAGAAGCTGGAAGTTATGGTCGAAAAACTTTTAGAAACCGCGTCATTGGAAACCGATAAAATAATTTTGAACAAAGAAACTGTTGATTTAGTCGAATTACTTCAAAGCAATATCGAAAAACATCAAATGAATTCCATTGGAAAAAATTTTAGTTTTAATTCTGATTTTGAGGAATTTAATCTAAAAGTCGATGCATTTCATTTAGAAAATGCAATTTCAAACATCTTAGATAACGCTGTAAAATATGGCGGAACTTCGGTGGGAATTTTTCTGAAAACCGAAAAAAATAAAGTTCTAATTTCAATTGAAGACAACGGAAAAGGAATCGAAAAAAAGGAGCGTGAAAAGATTTTTGAGAAATTTTATCGAATCCAAAAAGGAAATATTCACGACATAAAAGGTTTTGGGATTGGATTATATTATTCCAAAAAAATCATCGAAAAACACAACGGAACCATTGAATTGATTGTAAATTCGAAAACCGTTTTTAAAATTACGCTTCCGAATGAGTGATAAAATAAAAATAATTTTGGCCGAAGACGAATTGGCGTTAGCACAAATCATCAAGGAAAGTTTGGAAACCCGAAATTTTCAAGTCATGCATTGCAAAGACGGCGAAGAAGCTTCTGTGGAATTTTTAAAAAACAAGCCGGCTATTTTGGTGCTTGACGTGATGATGCCCAAAAAAGACGGTTTTACATTAGCCAAAGAAATCAGAAAAATTGATAAAAAGATTCCGATTATTTTTTTGACCGCAAAATCGCAAACGCAAGACGTGGTTGACGGATTTAACTTCGGTGGAAATGATTATCTCAAGAAACCTTTCAGTATGGAGGAACTGATTGTCAGGATTCATGCGCTTTTAGGAAGGATTTCAAATGATAACAAAGAAGAAAATCTTTCCATTGGAAGTTATACTTTCAACCTCACAAAACAAATTTTGAGCCATTCAGAAACCGTAATTTCTCTCACGCATCGAGAAGCTTCCTTGCTTTATCTTTTGATTGAAAATAGAAACGAAATCTTAGACCGTTCGATTGTCTTGAAGAAAATCTGGGGCGACGACGACTTTTTCAACGGCCGAAGCATGGATGTTTTTATTACAAAGCTTCGTAAAAAATTAAGCCTCGACACAAATATCCAGATTATAAATATTCGAAATCAAGGCTATAAATTGATTGATTGAGAATTAATTCCCCATTCTAAAATTCGGTCTTCCGCCACCATTTTTGAACTGCTCGCGCATTTCTTCCATTTTTTTGGTCACGGTTTCGTCATATTCTTTTTGGGAAATCACCTTTCCTTTGGTTGGCGCTTTTATCGCCACTTTTTCTTTGGCATTCAAGACTATTTTTGAACAAAGAATTACTGTTTTTCCATCGCTGACTTCCAAAATTAATCCTGGCAATCCCCAATAATTTTCTGGCCCTTGATTGATTGGAATTTCTGGTGCATACCAAGCCGTGATGGTCACTTCTTTTGGCATTTCAAAACTATCCATCAAGTTGGTCGTTTTCTCTTTTTCTTCTTTTTTCGCTTCTTCTTTTTTAGGTCTAAAATTTCTGAAATCTGATTGGCTTACCGGTTTTACAGCCGTCGCTTTGTAACACGTGTAACCGCCAATTTGCTTGGTTTCTGATTCCATTTTCCAGTCTAATTTTGGAAGCGAATCTTGAACCAAAAACTCTTTTCCCATAAATTCTTTATCAACAGAATAGATTTTTTCTTTGACGTTTTTATACGTCGTTCCACCGCCACCCATCATCGATGACATCATTCGCATTCCGCCACCATTCTGGCCTGGCGCGTCTAATTTTTCTTCTTCTTTATAAATCGAAGCCGTTTTATCGAAGTTCAAAACAAAGGTTTTTTCCATCATTTTTCGCATTCTTTCCTCAATATTCTTTTGCATTTCTGGCGTGATTTCTCGGTTTCCGCCAAAATTTGCTTTAAAATCGCTCGTGCTTGTTTTTGATTCATAAACCGCCAAGCCTTGAAATTCCTGAGCGCTCGTTGAAACCACTGACAACAAAACAATTGCGATTGAAAATAACTTTTTCATAGATTCTGTTTTAAGATACAAATATGACTATTTTGCACATTATTTGTTACAAGCTTTTGTTAAATATTTTAGGCATCAAAGTCATCGAATCTTAAAGTAATTCGTAAATTGGGACCTTATGAAAAAAGTATTTTCTGCCCTTTTATTCTTGGCTTTTTACGCAGGTTTTGCTCAGCATCCAGCGATGTCTCCGCTATTTTTTAAATCTGAAAAATGGGAAGTCGGACAATTTTTAGGCCAAGATAATTTCGGAAATGCGTATTCCATCTATGAAAATGAGTTCCGAAAAATCAGCAACAACCGAGTTTCTTTCTATAAAAATGTATCATTAGGAAAAATTCATCAAGTCGATTTACAGAACCCGTTACAACTAGTTTTGTTTTACAAGCAGTTCACAACGGCGGTTTTATTAGACAACCAATTGAACGAAACCACGAAGATTAATTTTTCAGAATTAAATATTCCGTTGAATCCCGAAGCAGTGAGTTTGGCGTCACAAAATCGACTTTGGATTTATGATATGCTATCGCAAAAGTTGGGCTTATTTGATATTTTGAAAAATACGTTTCAGCCGATAACACAGTCTTTTGACCAAAATTTAAAATTTTACCAATCAGATTATAATTACTTTTATTGGATTGACACCAAGCAAAATTTGTATGTCTCAAATCTCTTCGGAAAAGTCAATTTCCTTGGAATTGCTCCTGATTTCGACCAAATTCAAGTGGTTTCTCCCAACCAAATTTTGGTAAAAAAAGATAATGATTTGTTTTTCTATAATTTAGAAAAAAGCCAGAAAACGCCAATCGCTTTAAATGAAAAAAGCTTCGTAAGTTTTTCCTATAAAGAGCAAATTTTATCTATTTTTACATCGCAAGAAATATATCAATATAAAATTATTTTACCATAATGCACATAGCAGTAGCAGGAAATATCGGAGCCGGAAAAACAACGCTAACGCGTTTATTAGCCAAACATTTTAAGTGGGAACCGCACTTTGAAGACGTTGTTGACAATCCTTACTTGGATGATTTTTACCACCAAATGGAGCGTTGGTCATTCAACCTGCAGATTTATTTCTTGAACAGCCGTTTCAGGCAAGTTTTGCAAATTCGCGAAAGCGGAAAAAATATCATTCAAGACCGAACGATTTATGAAGATGCGCATATTTTTGCCCCGAATCTTCACGCAATGGGATTGATGACAAATCGTGATTTTACCAACTATAAATCGCTTTTTGATTTGATGCAAACTTTAGTGGAAGGTCCGGATTTGTTGATTTATTTAAGAAGTTCTATCCCAAATTTAGTGAACCAAATTCACAAAAGAGGACGCGAATATGAGAACTCGATTTCCATCGATTATTTGAGCCGACTGAACGAAAGATATGAAGCCTGGATTGAAAGTTATACTTCTGGAAAGCTATTGATTATTGATGTTGACAATTTGAATTTTGTAGATAATCCTGAAGATTTGGGAGATATTATTAATAGAATTAATGCTGAAATCAACGGACTATTTTAAATAGAACTGAGATTTCAGAATTGAGTATTGAGATAAAAAAGATTAAAAAAATGCCTTTCTTTCGAAAGGCATTTTGAATTAATAGAACTTTAATTATTGCTTTCTATAAGCATCTAATTTCGCATTAACTTCAGCTTCTGTTCCTTCAAAAACTTGGGTATCTACTTTGTCATTTGTTGTTGTGGTTACCGTTGTTTTCACTTTTCCGTCCGCATCTTTCATTGATTCAATTCGCACTTCTTTTGAAGTTTGAACTGCCGGTTGATTGGCTTCTGCTTGAATTGCTTGAACAAATTCAGTTTCTGTTACTTCTTCCACTTTTACATTATTATCGTGTCCTCCTAAAATTGGCGCAATTACCAAACCAATCAAACACGTCAATTTTATCAAGATGTTCATCGAAGGCCCAGAAGTATCTTTAAATGGATCACCGACAGTATCTCCGGTAACGGCCGCTTTGTGCGCGTCAGAACCTTTGTAAGTCATTTCTCCGTTGATCATTACACCAGCTTCAAAAGATTTTTTTGCATTGTCCCAAGCTCCACCGGCATTGTTTTGGAAAACTGCCCAAAGTACTCCCGAAACAGTAACTCCGGCCATATAACCACCAAGCATTTCTGCAATTAATTGATTATTTTCTGGATAAACCAATTTTCCTAAAAGTACAATTGCAATAGGAAATCCGATAGTCAAAATTCCTGGAAGCATCATTTCTCTCAAAGCTGCTTTCGTGGAAATATCAACACATTTTGCATATTCAGGTTTTCCTGTTCCTTCCATAATTCCTGGAATTTCTCGGAATTGTCGTCGCACTTCGTAAACCATATCCATCGCTGCTTTTCCTACGGAATTCATAGCCAAAGCTGAAAAAACCACCGGAATCATTCCGCCCACAAACAACATCGCTAAAACTGGAGCTTTGAAAATATTGATCCCGTCAATGCCTGTGAAAGTTACATAAGCTGCAAATAAAGCTAATGAAGTCAAAGCAGCAGATGCAATTGCAAAACCTTTTCCAGTTGCTGCAGTCGTGTTTCCTACAGAATCTAAAATATCAGTTCTTTGGCGCACTTCTTTTGGCAATTCGCTCATTTCTGCGATTCCTCCAGCATTGTCAGAAATTGGCCCGAAAGCATCGATTGCCAATTGCATTGCTGTTGTTGCCATCATCGCTGAAGCCGCCAAAGCCACTCCATAAAATCCTGCGAAAGCATACGAAGACCAAATTGCTGCCGCAAATAATAAAACCGTTGGAAAAGTTGAAATCATTCCCGTTGCTAAACCTGCGATAATATTTGTTCCCGCACCGGTGCTTGATTTTTGTACGATTGCTAAGATTGGTTTTTTACCCAAACCAGTGTAATATTCCGTTACCGAAGAAATTACGGCTCCCACAAATAATCCAACTAAAGTAGCGTAGAAAACTCGCATTGAAGAAATATCTCGAAGTCCTTCTCCGAAGAATTCCATTTTCATAGTTTGAGGCAACATCCAAGTGACTAAGAAATAACACGCAACAGCGGTCAAAGCAATAGAAACCCAATTCCCTACGTTTAGCGCACCTTGAACTTGTGCTTCCTTTGCATCATTACTGCTGATTTTCACCAATAAAGTTCCGATGATCGAAATGATAATTCCGACTCCGGCGATTGACATCGGTAATAAAATTGGTCCGATTCCTCCGAAAGCATCTGAAATGCTTCCACCCATATCTTTAATTACGTAGTTTCCTAAAACCATTGCTGCCAAAACTGTTGCCACATACGAACCAAACAAATCGGCACCCATTCCGGCGACGTCACCCACGTTATCACCCACATTATCTGCAATTGTAGCAGGATTTCTTGGATCATCTTCGGGAATTCCAGCTTCGACTTTACCAACTAAATCAGCTCCAACATCGGCTGCTTTTGTGTAAATTCCACCTCCGACCCTGGCGAACAATGCAATGGATTCTGCTCCAAGAGAAAATCCGGCTAAAGTTTCCAAAAGAATCGTCATTAATTCGCTGGCCGTTTTTGTCTCTCCATTGTAAAGACCTTCAGCCCATTGACCATTCATAAAAAAGTGGAAAAAGAAAATAAAGAATGCGGTCAGACCTAAAACGGCCAAACCAGCAACGCCAAGTCCCATCACAGTTCCGCCACCAAAAGAAACTTTCAAAGCTTGTGGCAAACTTGTTCTTGCCGCTTGCGTTGTTCTAACATTGGTTTTGGTTGCGATTTTCATTCCCATATTTCCCGCCAAGGCAGAAAAAAACGCCCCAAAAATGAAGGCGATGACAATTGATAAATGCGTGGTTGCTCCTGGAAGAAATGTGATTGCGGCAAGAGCAATGCTGGCGCCAATCACGAAGAAAGTCAATAATTTGTATTCTGCTTTAAGAAAGGCTAAAGCTCCCTCGTAGATGTACTCTGAAATTTCTTTCATTTTTCCATCTCCTGCATCTTGTTTTAAAACCCAAGATCTTTTAACTGCCATAAAAAGTAGTCCGACAACGGCGAGTACCATTGGGACATAAATCATAATTGATTCCATAAAAAATTTGTTGGTTTTGGTTAATAATATGTAAATGTAACGAAACCAACATAAATAAAAAAGCAATATTCGGCTAAGAATATTGCTTTTTTAATAATTTATTAGGATTTTGATTATCGAATGCTAAATAAATCAGCTGCACGATTTTCAATTGCTTCGAAACGATCAACACATTGTTCGATGATTTCTTTAGCTTCGGCTACGTCTCCCCATCCACCAACATCAACTTTCTTTTGCTCTAAATCTTTGTAAACTTGGAAAAAATGTTCGATTTCTTTCAACAAATGTGGATTCATGTCAGACAAGTCATTCAATTTGTTCCATATTGGATCAGAAACTGGCACACAGATGATTTTTTCGTCTGGACCTTTTTCGTCTGCCATGTGGAAAACTCCAATCGGCTTGATTTCCATTACACACCCTGGAAAAGTTGGTTCTGTTGCCAATACCAAAACATCCAAAGGATCTCCGTCTAATGCTAATGTTTCTGGAATAAATCCGTAATCTGCCGGATACATCATTGATGAAAACAACATTCTGTCAAAACGGATTTTTTTTAATTCAAAATCGTATTCGTATTTATTTCTGCTTCCTTTTGGTATTTCAATTAATACGTCAAAAGATTTTTGCTTAGCTGCACTCATATTGTAATTTGTTTCTATATACTGTTTTAGCGGGTGCAAAAGTAACGATTAAGATACTTCCAAACAATAAAAAGAATAAGATTTGTTAGAGAAATAAAGATTTCTTAAAAATGGAAACCAAAAGATGCTTTAACCGCAAATTTATTGGCATCTGGAAGATCTAAATAACTTCCTCTCCACGCAAAATCAATTCGTAAAACCTTGAAAATGTTACCAATACCTGCGTGATATTCCCAATAAACGTCATCTGGCGCTGTGTAAGGAATTGCGGTTTGTGCATTTATAGCTCTGTTTTCATCAGAAATAGTTCCGTAAACACCTTTAATTCCTATGATTTCTCTCCAATTTAATTTACGAAGAAAAGGAACTCTGGCAAATAATCGTCCATTGAAATTGTGCTCAAAATGCAACGAAACATATTCATCGGCCATAAATTCATAATAATTCATCAAGTTATATGTGTTGTCGATTACAAAATACGACTGGTTTCCTGGAACAACTCCCATCAAACCAAGCGGAACCGCTCCAAAGATTTTTCCTGCTTCAAAAGTCGTGAATAATCTACCGAAACCACCAACAAGAACTGGCTGTTTGTAATAAAATTGTACTTTTTGGTAATCAAAATCGCTTCCAAAAATTCCTTGAATTCCTTGACTGAAACTCAGATATAATCGGGCATAATTTGTGTCAACATCGGTTCTTTCAACGCCGTAACCAATCGATCTTCTGCCCGGCATATAATCTACCGAAGCATTAAATTCATACTGTCTTACATCGCTTTTGATATTTCCGTTTTCGTCGAAATAATCAAGACTGAATGTTGCTGGCGAAGCTGATTTTAAAGTTCTAAACGAGAATCCGGCTTGCAATACAAAGTTTTTTAACGGCTCAACCTCAGCAGAAAAATTTGTTAGATTTACCGACGTCAATTTACTATTATCACCGCTGGCAAAGAAGGACGACGACGCAAAACTCCTTCCTAATAAATCATTGGAAGTTGTTAAACTCACACCGATTTGCTCAATATCGCGTCGATTTCCTCCCGAAATAATGAAGCGGTTTTTTTTGTTCAGCAAGATTTTTCCGGAAAGTCCGTATTTAAATTGGTTGTCTTTAAAACCATAAGCGCCGTAACCCTGAATTCTCCACGGATCGTTTTGACCAAAATAAGTTCTTCCGCCTGCGCGAAGTCGAATTCCTTCGACATCATTGTATCCAAAAGTTGAGAAAATCGGACCAAAATCGAAATTGTTCATTTCAACATAACCGCTTCCAAGAATGGACGCCAAACTATACAATCGCTTAAATTTCTTGACGGTTTTCAAGGTGTCAAGCATTTTATAAACGCCTTTTTCATCTTTATTTAATGTCTCAAAACGGTTTTCTTCCCAAAATTCATCGGGTTTTTCATAAACTGTGGGATCAAAATAATTGACTTCCTGTTTATAAAATCCGTCTTCTTTTTTGATATCAAATTTGTGGTCTTTGAATAAAGTTGTTCTTTTTCCGTAAACGCCTCGGGACTTATCTTTTTTATTAAATGCAAAATCAGACATCATGTGATCGCGCGTCAAGAGAAACACAGAATCATTCAAAACCTCAAATTCTTGCTCAATATAAATTTCTTTTACCCAGTTAATATTGGCGCTTCGGCTTGCTGTTAAGTTAATTTTTTTGATGGCAAAAGTTGTATCGTTTACCCAAAAATCTCCTTTAAAAGTCAGCTCGTTTTTCCTTCTTGGATAAAAAACAATATTGTAGCACCACTTATTGTCGATGTAAGTACTGTCGTGTAAAACGTAATTATAAACGTTGATTCCCGTTGTGGAAAGCGGGCTCACGAAGTCTTTGTCAAAAAACTTTAAGTAATTATTGTAGATATCATATTCAGCATACAAATCTTTTACAAATGCAATAATCTGCTGATTATTCTGAAAACCTGAGTTTTTGTTTGCCGCAAGAATTTCCTTGATTTTGCCGGTTGTGTTGTCACCATAAACTTTGCTCAACGCTTCGTTTATAAATATTGGCAAATATGATTTTCCGGTCACGTCAGACGTATCAACTTGTTCAAAAACAAATTCCATTCCCTTGAAAAGTTTGCTTTTCATTAAGGTGCTGTCGATTGTATTTAAGTCAAATTCAACTTTTTCGTATTTATTATATTCGTATTGTTTGAACTGACGAAGGCCGTTTTTCTTTTTCCTTGCCCAAATTTTTCTCAAAATATCCAATGCAGGATTATCTTTTTTGGAAGTTTTACCGGTATAAATCACAACTTCTCCAAGCGATTTTCCGCCACCAAGTTGCACTTCGATATTATAAGTTACGGGTTTCTCAATAGCGATTTCCTTTGGTTCCATTCCTACGTAGGAAACCAAAAGCGTGCTTTGAGTAGTTTTAGATTCAAGATAGAATTTCCCTTCTTCATTTGTAATAATTCCATCGGTTGTTCCTTTGAAAACTACATTTGCATATGGAAGTGGTTGCTTAAACTCGTCATAAACAATTCCGCTGACTTTTGTTTGAGCCACGACAAAATTCATAAACAAAAAGAAAAAGCTAAGGCTTAGATATATTTTCTTATTCATAGATTAATTGCAAAAAAAAACTTCATCAAAGGTATTCTGATGAAGTTTCAAATATAGGGAATTAGATAATTCGAAAATTAGATAATTTGTTAATGTACAATCAGCGAATTGAGTAATTCGTTAATTCACTAAATTTCTAATCTTTTATTATTTAATTCTTTTTGTAAGCTACTTTTTTTACTGCTTTAATAACGTCTTGCGCATTTGGCAACCACTCTTTTAACAAAACTGGAGAATACGGCGCTGGCGTATCAGCAGTTGTAATTCTTTGGATTGGAGCGTCTAAATAATCAAAAGCTCTTTCTTGAACGATGTAAGTTATTTCAGAAGCAACACTTGCAAAAGGCCAAGCTTCTTCAAGAACTACCAAACGGTTTGTTTTCTTTACAGATTTTAAGATTGTTTCATAATCCATTGGACGAACTGTTCTCAAATCTATGATTTCACAAGAAATTCCTTCTTTTTGCAATTCATCTGCTGCAGCATAAGCTTCTTTGATGATTTTTCCAAAAGAAACGATTGTTACGTCAGTTCCTTCTCTTTTAATATCAGCAACACCAAGAGGAATTGTGTATTCTCCTTCTGGCACTTCACCTTTATCGCCATACATTTGCTCAGATTCCATGAAAATAACTGGATCGTTATCACGAATCGCTGCTTTCAACAAGCCTTTTGCATCATACACGTTTGAAGGAACAACAACTTTCAGACCTGGCGTGTTTGCAAACCAGTTTTCAAAAGCTTGAGAGTGAGTCGCACCTAATTGACCTGCAGAAGCTGTTGGGCCTCTGAAAACCATTGGCATTGGAAACTGACCTGCAGACATCTGGCGCATTTTTGCAGCGTTATTGATGATTTGGTCAATACCAACTAATGAAAAGTTAAATGTCATATATTCCACAATCGGACGGCAACCGTTCATTGCTGAACCAACTGCAATACCAGCAAAACCAAGCTCAGCAATTGGAGTATCGATAACTCTTTTTGGGCCAAATTCGTCTAACATTCCTTTTGATGCTTTGTAAGCTCCGTTATATTCGGCAACTTCCTCACCCATCAAATATACTGATTCATCACGACGCATTTCTTCGCTCATTGCCTCAGCGATTGCTTCTCTAAATTGGATTGTTCTCATATTATGTTTTTATTGTCTTCTAAAATTTGAAACGCAAAAATAATTATTTTAAATAACTAAATAGAATATTTTGTGGTTTAGTTGTGAATTATAGAAAATGATTTTTTAAGTTTTTAAAAATACTATTTTACGAAAACGTTTTAGAAACTAAATATTAACCTTAAAACAGTTTTGATTCCTTATATTTGCGCCGGAAAAAAAATAAAAAAATGATAAAAAATCTTACTTTCTTGTTCTTAATTTCGCTTGCCCTTGGATGTAGTAGCGACGATTCTAATGTTGATAGTCCTGAAAACAATGAAACGGAATTAGTTTTAGTTAAAAAAATTACCGAAACTGTATATTATGACAATCAAGAAGAAGTTCTTGCTTCTAATTTCACTTACGAAAATAACAAACTTGTGAAAATTGATAACGGAAGCGATTATGACTTAAGAATAACTTATGACGGCAACAAAGTTCTTTTTTCAAAAGGCTACGTAAATAATCAACTAAATTCAACTTCTTCTTACATTTATGAAGGCGATAATTTGGTAAAAATACAAATGGAAAGTAGCGAAAAAGCTGAATTAACTTATGTTAATGGAAACTTAGCAAGCATTTCGTATTATTCTGGATACAACGACAGCTGGTCATTGCTGGGAAAAGAAACGTACACTTTCAACAACGGAAATATCTCTCAAGTCATCGACCAAAATTCGAATGGAGGAATGAATTCTACTTCAAAATCAACTTATGTTTATGGTTCTGGAAAAAATCCTTTTAAAGATTTGAATTTTTACCTAAGATTAACACTTGAATTTGAAGGTATTCATCCGTTAAATACAAATATTGCTACGTCATCAAATTACTTTAATAATTTGGAAGCAACGACTCCTTCTTCGCAATTTACTTTTCAAACAATTTATAATTCTGAAAATTTCCCTACAGAAATTAAAAGATATGACAACTCAAATAACTTGCTGACAAAAACTGCAATTGAGTATTATTAAAAATAAATCAATTTAAATAGAAAAGGCCAGATTCTTAATAGATATCTGGCCTTTTTCGCAAACAAATGTATAAAAAAACTCTAACTTAATCTTTGATGAACTGGTCTGATCCTTCGTCAGTTAACGGAATGTACAAACGTTCCCATTTGTCGCCTTTAACCAAATCCCAAGTGTGTCCTGGTCCTTTTGTGTCTTCTGCGATTAAAATTGTTCCCGGCTCAATAATGAATGTATCGCCGTTGCTAACCTTAAATTTTAATTTTCCTTTTAAAGTGACTACGTATTGTTTTCTTGGCGCTGCGTGAGCTACTTTTTCGTAAGCGTCAACGTGAGTTTGCGCAAAAAATGCTTTTGATTCAATATTTGTTTTGTTTGGAATTTTCCCTACTTCAAACGTACATTTTCCGTCTTCAGTGTTGAACATTCTAATTGCTTTGATGTAGTGCTGTTCCTCTGTTTTTTCTGCTTTTTCCTTTTTAGGTTTTTCTTTTTTTCCGTCAGAATTAACAGATTTTGCATAAATTGAACCGAATCCTGTTAATAAAGTCAAAGCCAGGATTAAAGATGCTTTTTTCATTGTAGTAAATTATTATAGTTATTAAATTTTTAAAGTAAAACAGAATCGTGAACTTGCATTTTCTTCCAAAAGACACTGTATTTTTTCACGATTGCCAAGTGTTCCGGAAGTTTCCCATACGCTTCTAAATCTTCCAAAGAATCAAAAGTCATCACCACATTATAGCTGAAACTATTGTCCAAAACCGCTCTCGGCGAAGAATTTGCAGGCGTTCCATAATGAATGGATTTCAAATAAGGAAGCTTGCTCAGTTCTTTGAAAAAATTCACAAAATCTGCTACCTGTTTTTGCGTAAGTTCATCTTTCAGCCAAAAAAGCAAGTAGTGATTGAAAAATTTCTGTTCTTTTTTTGTAGTAATTTCGTTGGCTAAAACATTGCTTAAAGTTCCGGTTGCAATTGCGGCAACTGCCGTATTGACGATAAATTTTCTTCTTTCCATGATATTATTTTTAGTTAAAGTCGATTCTATATTTCAGCAAATAAGTCATTCTGTGCGCTGTAACTTCTGGTGCTTGCGCCAAACTTTCCACAGCTCCAAAAATCGGACGGCGTTGTGCATCGAAAGTCAATTTTGAAGAATGCCCGTTAAAAAGCAAGCTCACGCCAGCATCATAAACCACAACTGGATCTGCAAGTCTATCAAATTCAGAATATTGAACCGAAGCTGCCGGCATCAATTGCATTCCTTTTTTTTCTTGGTCAAAATAAGGAAGAGTTCCTCCGATTTGCGCATAATATGTGTTTCCCGTTCCCACAACTGGATATGAATTTCCCGATCCGCTGAATGAAGAAATATCTGCATTTACACCAGTTGCCGGATTATTTGTTCCAATATTTCTCGTGTAATTTGGACCGTAATCGTTTTTTAAAGCGATTGCATAAGCACTGAATGAAGTTCCTCTTTCGCGATTAATTGGCGTGTCATAAAACACATCGACTGCTAAATTTTTCATCGCATCGTGAACCACTTCGCCAGAATTTGTCGTGTGCCAAAGCGCGTCGTTCATATATTCTGCACCAATACCGATATTAAAAACTTTCTTTTTCCCTAAGTAAGTTCCGGCGCTAAAAGGCGTTTCGTTGCTTTCTTTATCTAAAAATTGGTACTTGAAATAACCGCTGACCAATTGGTGCGCGCCATCAGTATTAAAAACCGCAGTATTCAATTTCGCTGCCGCAGAACCGTCAGTGTAAGGATCGGCAAGCGTCATTCGGTAATCTAATTTCCCGATTTGACCTTTCACATAAACTCCTAATTTTCTTAAAGTTATATCTGTATTTCCAGCATTTCCAGTTGCAAAAGCGGGCATATCATATAATAATGTAGCTTGCGGACCTGTTGAAAAACGCGACAAACCTGTCCAAGTAGAACGTCCACCACCGACAGAAATATAATCTGAGAATTTATATTCTGCGTAAGCGTCAAGCAAATCCATATAGGTATTTGATTTTGAATTTACGTTGACATTTGAAGGTCCCATTTGCAAAACCACGGTCAAATTTTCTGTTGGACGCATCGTCATTTTTGCACGAATTCTTCGGATGGAGAAATCATAAACGCCAGTTTCAGGTTGATCGTTGACCAAACTTCCTGGATTTAATTCAGAATAACGAGCCCAAAATTCCATGTAACCGCTAAATTGAATGAAGCGCGTTTTCTCTGGATTTAAGTAATATTTTAAGGAGGGATTTTTGAAGTCTGTGGTTTGCGCAAAACTTTTGAACGCGCAAAAAACAGCAACCAGCAACACAAGTTTAAACTTTTTGAGTGTCATTTTAACTAAATTTTTCTAATTTGTAAGTCCTTGAAGTTTTTAAAACTTGATTTATAATTAAGCTTTAAAGACAGTACAAATTTCCGCCAAAAGCCCGCTGGCAGGCATTAGAGACGTTATAGAAAAAAATTAGAATTTCATTAGAAAATGCTTGAGGTCAGAATAATTTTAAAAGTAGTTTCTTGGTTTACTTCTGATTTTACCGAAATAATTCCGTGGTGAAGCGAGATGATTTTTTGAGTCAAGGAAAGTCCAATTCCGTTACCGTGAGCAACTTGCTGATTTTCTCCTCGAAAGAAAGGCTTAAAAATCGAGTCAATTTCTGTTGGATTAATTCCGACACCTTTATTGGTGAATGCCAAAATTATTTTAGAATCTTGAAAAGAAACGTTGACCGTGCATTTTTTATCAAAAGAATATTTGCAACCATTATTGAAGAGATTCGCAAACGCAACCTTTAATAAATATTCATTGCCTGAAACTGACATTTCTTGGTCGTTTTCAAAATCGCCGTCAAAGTGGATGTCAATTTTATGTGACGGATTTGCGGTTTGCTCCATTTGTCTTGCATCCAATAAAATCTCATCGATTCTGATTTCTTTAAACGAAATTTCAGACGGATCATAACTTGCTTTGGCCAAATCTAAAAGGCTCGATGACAATCTAACAAGGCGTTGCGCGTCAAGCAACGTATTCTGAATTGCTTCACGATAGGCTTCTTCTCCCCGATTTTTAGACAATGAAATTTCCAATTCAGCAATTATTGCAGCGAGTGGCGTTCGCAATTCATGGGAAATATTTGAGACAAAACTTTTCTGGGTTTCAAAGGAATTTTCTAATCGGTCGAGCATTTCGTTAAACGTATTTGCCAAGGCAGAAAGTTCATCTTTGTTTCCGTTGACATTTAATCTCAAGTCGAATTTGCTTGCTGTGATTTTATTGACTTTTCGCGTCATTTCTTTGACCGGCTCGAACGCTTTTTTTGCAAAAAATAATCCGGAAAGGCAGATTACTACAATCGAAAATATGTAGGCATAAACCATGTGTTTGTACATATCATCAATTTTATTGTATCCATAATGATCGTAAGCGATTGCTGTAATAAAATAGGTTCTTCCATCAAAATTATATCTTTCGCCGACCATTTGCCATTCACCAATAAATGCCCGAAGCTCTCCATTTTTCAAGATTTTTCGAAACATTTCTGGTGTTTCTTTCACCATGTCATTTTTTTGATTGTCGTGAAAAAGCAAGTTGAAATTTTCATCATAAATAGCAATTTCGGCTTCGTTCATCACTTTCAGATTATTCATGTGAATATCTTGAAGCGTTTCTGCTGGCGCTTTCGCATCAAAAAACAATTCGCCTTTTACAAAAGCTTTGATTTTTATTCGATCATAAAATTCTTCTTCACGGTCATTTTTGGCATAACCATATATAATGAAGGCGAACAAAAATAAAATTCCGGCCGTGATGATCGTGAAAAGTATGGTGAGTTTTAAGGTGATTTTCATTCTTCAACTTTTAAGATGAAACCCATTCCTGATTTTGTGTGGATGAGTTTTTTATCAAAATCTTTGTCAATTTTTTTTCGGAGGTAATTGATGTAAACGTCAATAAAATTGGTTCCGGTGTCAAAATGCGTGTCCCAAACTTTTTCTGAGATTTCGTTTCGAGAAAGTACACGTTCTGAATTTTGCATCATGTATTCTAGAAGCTTGAATTCTTTTGGCGTCAGGTTTATTTCGATGTTGTTTCGTTTGACGATTTTCAAGTTCAAGTTCATTTCTAAATCGTGGAATTTCAAAATAAAACTGGAATTGGCCGTGATTCCATTGTAGCGTTTTAGCAATACTCTGATTCTGGCTAAAAGTTCTCTGATTTCGAAAGGTTTTACCATATAATCATCGACTCCGGCATCAAAACCTTCAATTTTATCGTCGGTTGTTCCAAGAGCGGTGAGCATAATTATTGGAATTTGTGGTTTTATGCTTCTGATTTCTCGGCTTAAATCGAGTCCGTCCATTTTTGGGAGGATAATGTCGGTGATGATTAAGTCATAATCGTTGTGAAGAATTAGCTTTAATCCTGATAAACCGTCGAAAGCGACTGTGGTTTCGAAACCTTCTTCGGTTAAACCGCGGTTTATTAATTCGGCTACGCGCTGATCGTCTTCAATTATCAGAATTTGCATGGGGTGAGATTTTTGGGGGATTTGTTTGCAAAATTAAGGGTTCTAAATTTATTTGTGTATTTATGAAATGTTATAATCTTGGTTTGGCAGATTTTTGAACGCGGATTTTTTGCGGATGAAACGGATTGGCGCGGATTTCCTAAGTGGCGTTTTTTCTTTATGTTTTCTTTGGCGTTTTTCAAACCTGTTAGGATATCGACAATGTTTATCGACAACGATTGGGACTGGCGTTTCCAAAAATTCAAATGGTTTCTCAAATAGCCCTGATGGTGCGATTGTTTGAGCTCTTTCACGGCTGCTCAAGACGTGAAAAGCGAGTCGCTCAAGCAGGAAATACGATTGTTGATGAATCTTTAAGTTTCGCTTCAAAAAAACTTTAAAATTAGAGATTCGTTAAATAATTGAGGTTTTTAACCAAAAATTGTAACTTGCGGGCACTATAAACTTCAATACTATTATATGAAATTTTTGAGACTTCTGGTCCTTTTATTGGTTGTTCCTGCGTATGCTCAGCAAGGCGGGATGTGGATTCCTTCGCTTTTAAAAGGGATGAACGAGACTGAGATGAAAAATCTGGGGATGAAAATGAAAGCGTCTGACATTTATGACGTGAATAAATCGAGTTTGAAAGACGCGGTACCGCAATTTAACGGGGGTTGCACGTCAGAAGTGATTTCTGACCAAGGCCTTTTATTGACGAATCACCACTGCGGTTTTGGGCAAATTCAGAGCCATTCTTCTGTAGAACACGATTATTTGACCGATGGATTTTGGGCAAAATCTTTAGAAGAAGAATTGCCAAATGAAGACTTGGAAGTGACTTTTATCGTAAAAATCGAAGACGTAACGACGCAAGTTTTGAACGGAGTTGCCGGAATTTCTTCGGAAGCTGACAAGCAGAAAAAAATTCAGGAGAATATTTCTTCGTTGACAAAATCATTGCCGAAGGAAACTTGGCAAGAGAATAGAATTCGTACTTTTTATGAAGGAAATCAATATATTTTGTTCGTAATTGAAAGTTATAAGGACGTTCGTTTGGTTGGTGCGCCACCTTCTTCTATCGGAAAATTTGGTTCAGATACTGACAACTGGGTTTGGCCTCGCCACACTGGAGATTTTTCTTTATTCAGAATTTATGCGGATAAAAACAACCGTCCGGCAGCGTATTCAAAAGATAACGTTCCTTATAAACCGAAGCACTTTTTGCCGGTATCTATTAAAGGTGTGGAAGAAAATGACTTCACGATGGTTGTTGGCTATCCAGGAAGAACGACAGAATATTTGCCTTCTGTGGCTGTGGAACAAATTGTGAACAGCTTAAATCCTGCGAAAATTGAAATTCGTGATAGAGCTTTGAAAGTGACCGACGGATTTATGCGAAAAGACAATGCGATCAAAATTCAATATGCTTCGAAATATGCCGGAATTGCAAATTATTGGAAGAAATGGATTGGCGAAACGAAAGGTTTGAAGAAATCGAATGCCGTTGAAATCAAGAAAAACTTTGAAAAAGATTTTTTGGCAAAAGTTTCAAAAGCTGGAAAACAAGCTGAATACGGAAATCTTTTTGTTGATTTTCAGAAGAATTATGACGAAATCGCTCCGTATGCTTTGAGCAGAGATTATTTTATGGAAGTGGTTTTGAGAAATACAGAATTACTGGCAACGGGCTATAAATTATACCAATTAGAGCAGATTTATAATTTAAGAGGCGAGCAATCTTTCACCGATAGGAAGAACAATTTATCTTCTGGAATGGGCGAATTCTATAAAGATTTTAATGCTTCGGTAGATGAAAAAGTTTTTGAGCAATTAATTGAATTGTATGCAACAAAATCGCCTCAGCAATTTTTGCCTTCGAATTTAAAAAATGCTGATTTCAAGAAATTGACTGCTGAAATTTATGGCCAATCAAAATTGACGAGCTATGAAAAATTCAAAGAATTGCTTTCTGGAGATACTAAAACGGTTTTGGCCAAAATCAATGCTGACAAAGGTTTTCAATTGGTAAAATCAATGGCTGACGTTTATTTAAAAGAAGTAAATCCGAAATATGAGGAAATCAATTTGAGAATTGCGGCGTTGCAAAGAAATTACATGAAAGGAATTTTAGAATTGAGTCCGAAAGAAGCTCGAATTTTTCCAGATGCAAATAGCACTTTGAGAGTAACTTATGGAAAAGTAAAAGGCTACAACCCAAATGATGCCGTGAGTTATGACCATACGACGTATTTGGAAGGAGTAATGGAAAAATACATTCCAGGTGATTATGAATTTGATGTTCCTGCAAAGTTGATTGAATTGTACAATAATAAGGATTATGGCCAATATGGAAGAGACGGTAAATTGCCTGTAAATTTCATTGGGACAAATCACACAACTGGAGGAAACTCTGGAAGTCCAGCTATTGACGCCAAAGGAAACTTAATTGGTTTGAATTTTGACCGTGTTTGGGAAGGAACGATGAGCGATATTTTCTATGATCCAGCGATTTGCAGAAATATTATGGTTGATATGCGTTACGTTTTGTTTATTATCGACAAATATGCTGGTGCAAAACGCTTAATTGAGGAAATGAAAATCGTTGGCGGAAAAAAATAATTGTCATTTTTTGTATTTCTATTCTAAGAATTAATTAAAAGCTGGCGTCCTATTTTATCAAATTGGCAAAACAAAAGAGGCCTTAACATTTTAAAGTGCAAAAGGCCTCTCTTAAAACCTGCTAAAACACTGGATATCATACAATTATTTGGAAGAAAAAAACTTTTAAAAAAAATTGCCATAAATATTTTAAGATATTAAAAAATTTATATCTTTGCTCCGAATTAATAATTAACCTTTATAATTTAGTAAGATGAAAAAAGTTGTATTAAGCCTAGCATTAGTTGCTACTATGGCATTTGTTTCTTGTAAAGAAACTGCAAAAGAAGAAGCTGCAGAAGCTAACACAGAAGCTGTAGAAGCTACTACTGAAGCTCAAGTTGAAACAGTTGAAGCTCAAGCTGAAACTGCTGTTGACACTGCAAAAGCTGCTGCTGATGCTAAAGTTGAAGAAGCTAAAGCTGTTGAAGAAGCTGCTAAAAAATAATTAGCACTTACAGTTAAAAATCAACCTCGCTTTTAGCGAGGTTTTTTTATGTCCAAAAAAAAATGCTGATTACAAATCAGCAAAAATGTCAGCACCGGTAAAATCAAGAGTCTCCGCTTTTGGAACATAAAGACGAACTTCCGCCACCCCTTTTTCCAAACGAAGTGCCGTGTTAAATTTTCTGCTGGTTGCGTAAACTTTATCATTTATAATCAAACGATAGAAAAACTTTCCGCTTGACGTTTTAAACTTCATGCAAAAGGCATTTTCTGCGTTTTCCTTGATTAATTCAATATCTGTCTCGATATCCATTTTCAATTCATAAGAAGCACTTGTAAACACAACCTTACCCTTTCTTGAAGTGTAAGCAAACTTATAATGATCTTCATCTTTTTTTGTGATTACGAATGCACCCATAGAATTTTTTGAATTTTTGTTCCGAGATAAATATACAGAAGTAAATAAAAACAACCACAGATTCGCAGATTCATTTTAATTACAAATGATAATTTTATTTATACGATTTCTAGAATAAGCTAAAATAAAAAAAGCTCGTAATTTTCATTACGAGCTTTTGTACTCAGAGCGGGACTTGAACCCGCACGAACATTGCTGTTCACTGGATTTTAAGTCCAGCGTGTCTACCAATTTCACCATCCGAGCAATTCTACTTTAAAAGTAGTATAAGATGTTGAGCGAAAAACGGGGCTCGAACCCGCGACCTCGACCTTGGCAAGGTCGCGCTCTACCAACTGAGCTATTTTCGCATTCTGTATTTGTAAGAACTGCAATACTTCAACCGTATTGCGGATGCAAATTTAATACATTAATTCAATTACACAAGCACTTTTTAGAAAAAAATCGAATAAAAATTATAACTTTCTGATAACGTAAACTTTAAAACTAAATTATTTCTTCGTCAGCATTCGTTTGATTTCATTCAGCTTCATCAGAGCTTCCACTGGAGTTAAAGTATTGATGTCTAAACTTAAAATTTCGTCTTTTATTTCTTCCAAAAGCGGGTCATCTAAATTGAAAAAACTCATCTGCATATCGTCTTTTTCAGATTTGATTCCGTTTAAAGCTTCGCCACTATGGTCTTTTTCTAATTTCTTCAGAAGTTTTTGTGCTTTCTGAATAACCGTTTGAGGCATTCCCGCCATTTTTGCCACATGAATTCCGAAACTATGTGCGCTTCCGCCTTTGACCAATTTTCGTATAAACAACACGTTGTCCTTTAATTCTTTTACCGAAACATTATAATTTTGGATTCGTTCCAAAATATCACTCATTTCGTTCAATTCATGATAGTGCGTTGCAAACAAAGTTTTTGGTCGTCCTGGATGTTCGTGCAAATATTCGGCAATGGCCCAAGCGATTGAAATTCCGTCATACGTGCTTGTACCACGACCGATTTCATCCAATAAAACCAAACTTCTATCGGACAAATTATTCAAAATGGAAGCCGTTTCGTTCATTTCCACCATAAAAGTAGATTCGCCCATCGAAATATTATCCGAAGCACCAACTCTGGTAAAAATCTTGTCGATGATTCCCATTCGCACGCTTTCTGCAGGAACAAAACTTCCCATCTGCGCCAATAAAACAATTAAAGCTGTTTGACGCAAAATCGCCGATTTACCCGACATATTCGGACCCGTAATCATAATCAATTGTTGTGAATCTCTGTCTAAATAAACATCATTCGCAATATAGGGAATGCCAACGGGCAACTGTTTTTCAATCACCGGATGGCGACCGTTTTTGATTTCCAATTCAAAAGTATCGTCTAAAATTGGGCAGACATAATTATTTTCATTTGCCAATTGTGTGAACGAAGTCAAGCAATCCAACTGTGCAACCAAATTTGCATTCAGCTGAACCGGCTTGATATACGTCGAAATCCAAACCACCAATTGCTCAAAAAGCTGGCTTTCCAACTGATGGATTTTCTCTTCAGCTCCTAAAATTTTGGATTCATATTCTTTTAATTCCTCCGTAATATAACGTTCCGCGTTGACCAAAGTCTGCTTGCGAATCCATTCGGCAGGAACTTTATCTTTGTGCGTATTCCGAACTTCGATGTAATATCCAAAGACATTATTAAACGAAATTTTCAACGAAGAAATGCCGGTTTTCTCTGATTCACGCTTTTCAATTCCTTCCAAATATTCCTTTCCTGTATTTGAAATATCGCGCAATTCGTCCAATTCTGGATGAACGCCACGCGCAATCGCATTTCCTTTGTTGATGGAAACCGGCGAATCTGGATTTAAAGTCGTCTTGATTTTTTCTCTCAATAAATCACAGCTATGCAAACTGTCCCCGATGATTTTCACGGCTTCATTTTTACTTTCTAAAGCCAAAGATTTTATCGGAATTATGGCATCCAAAGAATCTTTCAAATAAACGACTTCCCTTGGCGAAACTTTTCCGGTGGCAATCTTAGAAATCAAACGCTCCAAATCAGAAATTTGCTTGATTTGGTATTGAATGCTTTTCAAAACCTCTGGATTTTCTTTCAAATACGAAACTACGTTGTGACGGCCTTGAATTTTATGAATATCTTTCAACGGCAAGGCCAACCAGCGTTTCAAGAGCCTTCCTCCCATTGGCGAAAGCGTTCTGTCAATCACGTCCAAAAGCGTCACGGCATTCGGATTATAACTGTGGTACAATTCTAAATTCCGAATCGTAAATCGGTCCATCCAAACATACGCATCTTCCGCAATTCGCTGAATCGCAGTAATATGTTGTACTTTATTATGTTGTGTTTCGCCCAAATAATACAAAATCGCTCCCGAAGCAATAATTCCTTCTGGCAATTCTTCGATTCCAAAACCTTTTAAAGAGTTGGTTTGAAAGTGATTTGTCAGCGTTTCAAAAGCATAATCTTCCTTATAAATCCAGTCTTCCAAGTAAAAACTGTGATAATCTTCCCCAAAAGCTTCCTTGAAATCGCCCTTGTTTTGCTTTGGAACCAAAACTTCACTCGGACTAAAATTCTGGAGCAATTTGTCAATATATTCTTCATTTCCTTGCGCGGTCAAAAATTCTCCGGTAGAAACATCCAAGAACGAAATTCCGATGATTCTTTTTCCGAAGTAAATCGACGCCAAGAAATTATTTGATTTGGATTGCAAAACCTCATCATTCATCGAAACTCCAGGAGTCACCAATTCGGTAACACCTCGTTTCACAATGGTTTTGGTCATTTTTGGGTCTTCTAATTGGTCGCAAATCGCAACACGAAGTCCGGCTTTTACCAATTTTGGCAAATACGTATTGATAGAATGATGCGGAAAACCAGCCAAAGCGGTCTCGGTTTCAGAACCCGCGCCTCTTTTTGTCAACGTAATTCCCAAGATTTTCGACGCACGAACAGCATCTTCCCCAAAAGTTTCGTAAAAATCCCCAACTCTAAACAACAGGCAAGCATCAGGATATTTCCTTTTGATTTCGTTGTATTGCTTCATTAAAGGCGTTTCTTTGGGAGTTTTATCTTTCGAGGCCAATGGATTTCGGAATTTTAAATTATTTTTGCTAAAGTAAAAAAACTAAAATTATTGCATCCGCATTTATGAGAAAACTTGCCAACAGTGAACTTGAAAGAAAAACCGTCGAAGATTTTAAGCAAGCCGACAAAACGCCAATCATTATTATCTTGGACGATATTAGAAGTTTGCACAACATTGGTTCGGTTTTCAGAACGGCAGATGCGTTTTTAATCGAGAAGATTTATTTGTGTGGAATCACCGCGGTTCCGCCAAATAAGGAGATTCACAAAACGGCTTTGGGTGCAACAGAAACCGTTTCTTGGGAATATTCCAAAGATGTTTTGGAAGTTATTCAGAATTTAAAACAAGAAAATATTTCGGTTTTGGCCATTGAGCAAGTGGAAAATTCAATTTTTCTCCAAAATTTTTCTCCGGAAGAAAATCAAAAATATGCATTGGTTTTTGGAAACGAAGTCAAAGGTGTCTCTCAGGAAGCCGTTGCGATTTGTGACGGCGTGATTGAAATTCCGCAATTAGGAACAAAACACTCGCTGAATATTTCGGTAAGCGCGGGAATTGTGGTTTGGGATTTGTTTCAAAAGCTTCGTTTTTAAAGAATTCGCATTGGAATTATTCATTTAATTAAATACTTTTAACGAATGAATAATTTGCAATTTCTATTAAAAATAACACTTTTTATTTCAACCTTATTTTCTGCTATTGTACTGAAATCAAATCCAGTACACGGAAATCCGCCACCTTTTTTAGCAAATAAAAATTTTAATTCTTTTTTGGCGACAGCACCAATTCTTTTAGCAACAGGAAACCAAATATATTGCCCTGGAGGTTCAACAAACATTGTAACTTCGATGTCAATTACACACGATCCCACTGAAATTGGAACAAATGCAATTTATATCCAAATTTCTTCTGGCTATGTAAATGGTCAAGATTTACTTACATTGACGGGGACACACCCAAATATTACTGGCTCTTGGAATCAAAGTAACGGAAAACTTACTTTGCAAAATCCGACTGGCGGAATTGTTCCTTACAACGATTTTGTAAACGCGATTGAAGATGTCGTTTATTCTAACGATACTACAAATCCTTCAGGAACAAGAACATTTTCGATTACCGTTGGCCAAGCGAATTATCTTCCGTCAAACGGCCATTATTACCAATATATTCCTTCGCTCGGAATTTCTTGGACTAATGCAAAAACCGCTGCAGAAACTAGTACATATTATGGATTGCAAGGTTATCTCGCAACAATAACAGCAATGGATGAAGCAATTTTAATAGGCGAACAGGCTTCGGGAACTGGATGGATTTCGGGAACCGACCAAGAAACAGAAGGTATTTGGAAATGGGCTTCCGGACCAGAAATCGGCCAAATATTTTGGAATGGAGGTGCAAACGGTTCTTCACCAACTTTTGCTTATTGGAATACAGGCGAGCCAAACAACAGCGGAAACAACGAAGATTTTGCACATATTACAGCTCCAGGAAGCGGAATTCCTGGATCATGGAACGATTTAACGATCAATGGAGAATCGAATGGAAACTATCAACCAAAAGGTTATATTGTAGAATATGGTGGCACTCCAGGTGACCCGATGTTACAAATCTCAACAAGCACAACAATTTTTATTCCTAAAATCACTACCACGGTTGCTTCTTCAAGATGCGGTTCTGGCACACTAACATTAACTGCAAATGCTTCTGGCGGAACAGTAAATTGGTATGACTCACCATCTGCCGGAACACCGTTGGCGTCAGGAAATACATTTACAACGCCAATTCTTAACGAAACAACATCTTATTATGTTGATGCATTTGACAACCAATGTTCGTCAGTAATTCGAACAGAAATAATTGCTACGATATATGAAATACCCACGATAACTTCTACAACTGATGGAGAAAATTGCGGAGCTGGATCGGTAACATTGCAAGCCGTTTCATCTGCCGGAACAATTCAATGGTTTGCCAATCAAACTGGCGGAACGGCTTTAGGTTCAGGCAATTATTTTACTACTCCAAGTCTTTCTTCAACGACAACTTTTTATGCCGAAGCTTTTAACAACGGATGTTCTAATGGCGCAAGAACGGCGGTTATTGCAACCATTTTTCCTGTTCCAAATACAGACGATGTTGTAATTTCTTTGTGCCAAAATGATTCTGTTCAATTAAATGCTGGTGTTTCAAATGTGGCTTATTTCTGGTCAACAGGCGAAACAACTGAAAATATCACGGTTCAAAACGCAGGAAATTATTCAGTAACGATGACAACTACAGACGGTTGCCCATTCACGAAAAACTTTACAATCGATCAATTATTGGCTCCAGAAATTAGTGCAGTCAATGTCAATGGAACAACTGTAACAATCATAACTTTAGCATCAGGAAGCTACCAATATTCAATCGACGGAAATAATTTTCAAAATTCAAATATCTTTACAAATGTTACCAGCGGTTTGCATACCGCTACTGTAATAAACAGTTGCGATAGTGATTCTCAAACCTTTGTTGTTGTGATTGTTCCAAAGTTTTTCTCGCCAAATCAAGATTCATTTAATGATTTCTGGAAAGTAGAAGGAATGTCGTTTTACCCAGAGGCGAAACTGGCAATTTTCGATAGATACGGAAAATTGATCACGCAATTAAGCCAATCAAATCCAGTTTGGGATGGAATGTTAAATGGAAAACGATTACCTGCAACAGATTACTGGTATGTTTTAAAAATCAACGCTTTTTTACCAGAAATCAAAGGTCATTTTGCTTTAATTCGCTAATATTTTGCTCTGAATTTCCTCCAAAATCTCTATATAATCAAATTGATTCTGTACAAAATCTTTATCAGAAACATCAATAATCAAAACATTCAAATCGGTTTGGGATTTTATATAATCCAGATAACCTCGGTTGATTTTATCTAAATATTCTGCCGGAATTTCCTGTTCGTATGAACGGCCTCTTTTCTTGATATTTTCTAAAAGTCGCTCTGTATTTTGGTACAAATAAACATAAAGGTCAGGCTTTTTCATTTCTTTGTAAATGATATCAAAAAGCGTTTTGTACAAACGATATTCATCTTCGCCGAGCGTTACTTTAGCAAAAATCAGCGATTTGAAAATATGATAATCGGCTACGATAAAATCTTTGAACAAATCAAATTGAGCCAAATCTTGTGATAATTGCTGGTATCTATCAGCCAGAAAAGACATTTCCAACGGAAACGCATAACGCGCTTGGTCTTTGTAAAATTTTGGCAAAAACGGATTATCGGCAAAACCTTCTAAAACTGTTTTTGCATTAAAATCTTCAGCAATTTTGTGCGTTAAAGTTGTTTTTCCCGCGCCAATATTTCCTTCGATAGCGATATAATTGAAATGATCGAAAGAATATTTTTCTGTCGGAGATTTTAGGCTGGAAACTACTTTGCAGTCTGAATTATCTTCACAATCTTTAAGCAATTCTGAAGCATTTTTGTTCAAAATCGGATGCACAAAATCGGTTTTCAAATCATTCATAGGAAGCAAAACAAATTTTCTATTTTGCATTTGCGGATGTGGAATTTTCAGATATTCCGTTTCAAGAATGTCTTCGTTGAAAGAAATTATATCAATGTCGATGATTCTGGCGTGATAACCTTCCGCTTCAGTTCTTATTCTTCCGAGTTTTTTTTCGGCTTGTAAAATTTCTTCCAAAATTTCTTCCGAAGTTTTACAACTATGAACCAAAATCGCGCAATTGTAAAAAACATCGCTTTCAAATCCCCACGACGGACTTTCATAAAGCTTGGAAACTTTTACGACAGTCGCAATTTCAGCATGAATCGAAAGGATGGCTTGTTCAATGTTTGCAAGCTTTTCGCCTTGATTTGTTCCGATGGAAAGGATGATTTGATTTTGGATTTTCATAGTTTGCAAATTTATAAGACTTGCTTCGTATTTTACCGCAGATTCGCAGATTTATTTTTTTTATAGCAAATCATTTCAATTGATTTCGTTTTTTTTGCCACAGATTTAAAGGATTAAAATGATTAAAAATGATTTTCAAAGTCTATGAGAATTATTTAATCTGTGGCAAAAGATAAAAATCTGCGAATCTGCGGTGAAAAGCCATAGCCAAACCTGTAACGTTTCCGTACTTTTGCACACTTATAAAGAAAAACCACACTATGAATTTTTTAAAGAATATTTTGTCCACCGTCATCGGACTTTTTGTTTTCCTATTTATTATCGTCATCGGATTTATATTTATTGCGGCGATTTTTGGAAGCGGTGATGACAAAAAAACGGTTACTGTAAAAAGCAATTCGGTTATTGAATTGAACCTTGAAGAAATTACGAATGATTATGCCGGTAAATTTTTATACGAAGATTTCAGTTTTTTGAACGAAGAAAAAACAAACGGACTTTCAGATGTTTTGAATGCAATTGACGCGGCGAAAGAAGATGATAAAATTAAAGGAATTTCAATTTTGAATAACATTTCATTGCTGGGAATGGCGCAAAGCAAAGAGCTTCGTGACAAATTAGAAGATTTCAAAAAGTCAGGAAAATTTGTTGTGGCTTATGCCAATTCGTTTACGCAAAAAGAATATTATCTGAATTCTGTGGCTGATACTATTTATTTGAATCCTGTTGGTGACATGGATTTCAAAGGACTTTCTTCGGAAGTTATGTTCTACAAAGATTTCCAGGAAAAAACCGGCGTTAAGATGGAAGTTATCCGTCACGGAAAGTATAAAAGTGCCGTGGAACCTTACTTGGCAAACGAAATGAGCGAAGCCAATCGCGAGCAAATTTCAGCATTATTAAACTCAGTTTGGAATTCTGTGGCAAGCGATATTTCAAAAAGCAGAAAAATTTCGGTTGAAAAATTGAACGAAATTGCAAATAATTTATCGGCAAGAACTCCACAAATGGCGAAGGCTGAAAAACTGATTGACAAAATTGCTTATGAAGATGAATATCACAACGGCATTAGAAAGGCGTTGAAATTAAAAAAAGACGAAGATTATAATATTGTGAGCATCGTTGATTATGCACACAAAAATTCTACGACTGGAAAAAAACCTTCAAGCGATAACAAAATTGCCATAATTTATGCGCAAGGAACTATTTTAGGCGGTGAAGGTGACGTAAATATTATTGGCGAAGGTTCGATGAGACGTTCTTTGCAAGAAGCTAGAAAAGATAAAAAAGTGAAAGCAATTGTCTTGAGAATCGACAGTCCGGGCGGAAGCGCGTTGACTTCTGACTTGATTTGGAGAGAAATTGAATTGACTAAAAAAGTCAAACCAGTTGTAGTTTCTATGGGAAATTTGGCAGCTTCGGGCGGTTATTACATTGCTTGTAATGCGAATGAAATTTTTGCAGAAGAGAATACAATCACCGGTTCTATCGGCGTTTTTGGAACTTTGCCAAATATTACGAAGCTTACAAACAACATCGGAATTCATACAGAACAAGTTAAAACACACCAAAATGCTTCGGGTTACAGCATTTTTACACCTTTGGATGACAACACGAAAAACACAATTCAAGAAAGCGTGGAAAACATCTACAAAGTTTTCGTGGAGCGCGTTGCCAAAGGAAGAAATATGAAATTTGAAGACGTTGACGCAATTGCACAGGGAAGAGTTTGGACCGGTTCTGATGCTTTAAAAATTGGTTTGGTTGACAAAATCGGAGGAATGGATGACGCTTTGAAAGCTGCTGCGAAATTGGCGAAAATCAAAGATTACAGAACTGAAAATTATCCAGAATATGAAAAAGATTTAAAAGGTCTTTTTGGCGGATTGCCGTTTATGCAATCGAAAGAAAGCTTTATCAAGGAAGAAGTTGGCGAAGAAAACTATATGATGATTGAGCAAATCAGACGAATGAGCGCGCAAAAAGGAATGCAGGCAATGATGCCGTTTGAGATTAATATCAAGTAATTTTTTTTCTAAATTATAAAAATATCGGAGCATTTCACTCCGATATTTTTTTGCTTGCTATTAAAAATTTGAATTTCAGAAAGGAATTAATCCTTTTAAATAAAGAAAATATCTTAATTTATAGTTTTGTTAAGTAAAAAGGTTTGGTTTTTGTTATAATTTCGCCAAACAAATAATTTCATTATGTTAAAAAAGATTTTAAAAGCCGTAGGTATTTTTTTATTGGTTGCAATCATCGCACTTTTTGCAGCGCCATTTTTATTTAAAGACAAAATCAAGCAGTTGGTCTTGAAATCCATCAACGAAAGTGTGGATGCAAAAGTTGCTTTTGAAGATGTGGATTTGAGTCTTTTCAAAAGTTTTCCGCAAGCAAATGTGACGATTGACAAGTTGAGCATCATCAACAAAGCGCCTTTTGAAGGCGATACGTTGCTTTATTCTGGTGAAGTAAACTTGAAAATGTCTATCAAAGAATTGTTCAAAGGCGATGGCGAAGCAATGAATATCGAATCTTTTTCTTCGGAAAATGCGGTGGTGAATATTCTTTTTGACAAAAATGGTTTGGGGAATTTTGACATTGCCATCAAAGATGAAAAAGATAAAAAAAGTGATTCTGAAAGCAAGCCTTTTGCAATGAATGTTCAGAATTACGAAATCCAAAATCTTCGCTTTACCTATTTTGACGAACGCTCAAAAGTGAAAATGGTCATCGATAGTTTAAATCATACAGGAACTGGAAATTTTGCGCAATCAAAATTAGATTTGACCACAAAAACCACAGCCAAAGTTTCGCTTGACATGGACAAAACCAATTATATGAAAAATATTAAATTGGATTTAGATGCCGTTCTCGGAATTGATTTGGAAAACAGCAAATATACCTTTAAAGATAACAAAGCGTTGATTAATCAGTTGCCTTTAGAATTCAACGGATTTATCCAAATAAAGGAAGAAGGACAAGAATATGACTTGACTTTTAAGACGCCGACCTCTTCGTTCAAGAACTTTTTGGGCGTGATTCCAGAAGCTTATGCAGGAAATTTGGCGAATGTAAAAACTACAGGAGATTTTAAAGTTTCTGGTTTTGCAAAAGGAACTTTGACCGAAACTACAATTCCGAAATTTAGTCTGGAAATCGCTTCAAACAATGCATCTTTTAAATATCCTGACTTGCCAAAATCGGTTGAAAATATTGTGATTGACACTAAAATCATCAACGAAACCGGAAACATGAACGATACTTATGTCAACTTAGACAAGTTGTCGTTCAGAATTGACCAAGATGTTTTCAACGCAAAAGCGAACGTGAGAAACATTATGGAAAATCCGTTGGTTGATGCAAAACTGAACGGAACCATTAATTTATCAAATGTTTCAAAAGCGTATCCGGTGAAATTAGACACGCCACTTTCAGGAATTTTAAAAGCCGATGTTGCTACAAAATTTGACATGAAATCTGTGGAAACTAATAATTATCAAAATATTCAAGCTTCTGGAAATGCAACAATTACAGGTTTTAAATATGTGGACGCCGATAAAAAAACGTATGCGATAAATACCGCCGATGCCCAATTTTCGAATCAAAAAATCGACTTGAGACAATTGGATGTTACGACAGGAAAAACCGATGTAAAAATCAACGGAACGTTAGAAAATTTCTTGGGCTATGCTTTTAAAGACCAAGAGTTGCGAGGAAACTTTACGATGAAATCGAACCAATTTTTGGTATCTGATTTTATGACAAAAACCGAAACTACAGTAAATAATAAAACGACTACAACGGAAGCTGTAAAAATTCCAAAGTTGATAAATGTGACTTTAAATGCTTCGGCAAATACCGTGGTTTATGACAATTTGAACTTGAAAGATGTTTCTGGAAAAATCATCGTGAAAGATGAAGCGGTGACTTTGCAAAACATCAAAACTTCGATTTTCAATGGATTGATTACGGCAAACGGAAATGTTTCTACGAAGACTGCAAAACCTACTTTCAATATGGATTTGGGATTGGCTTCTGTTGACATTAATCAGACATTTACGCAATTGGACATGTTGAAAAAAATTGCTCCGATTGCTGATGCGATTAATGGAAAATTGAATTCGAAAATCAACCTTTCTGGTACTCTGAATGCTAAAGAAATGACGCCAGATTTGAATACTTTGTCAGGAGATTTATTTGGTCAATTTCTTTCAACTACTATCAATTCTAAAAATTCTGCAGTTTTAAATAAATTAGATGAAAATGTAAAATTCATTGACCTTTCAAAATTGAATTTGAATGATTTAAAAGCGAATCTTACGTTTAAAGATGGAAAAGTGAACGTAAAACCTTTTGATATTAAATACCAAGATATTAAAGTGAATGTTGGCGGTCAGCATGGTTTTGACCAGACAATGAGCTACAATATTAAGTTTGATGTTCCGGCGAAATATTTGGGAAGCGATGCCAATAAATTGATTGCAAAATTGACTCCAGCGGAAGCGAATAAATTAGAAAATATTCCGGTAACGGCGATTCTTTCTGGTAATTTTAAAAGTCCAAAAGTTTCTACGGATATTCAGCAAGCCGTTACAAAATTAGCCACAGAATTGGTTAAATCTCAAAAAGACAAATTGATTAATCAAGGAACGAGCGCTTTAGGAACTCTTCTGGGAGGAAATAAACCAAAAGACACTACGAAAACAACCACCACAACTCCAAAGGACGATGTAAAAAACAAAGTGACTGAAGGAATTAAAGGTTTGTTTAATAAGAAGAAAAAAGAATAATTTTTTCCTTTCTAAATAATAAAAACGCCAAGTAGATTTCAATTTACTTGGCGTTTTTTTTCTCTAAATAATATTCATCCCGACGACATAACCTTCAAAGCTTCTCACATTAAAAACAGTTCCATCTTCAAAAATTAAATATTGCCCTTTTATCCCGACTAATTTCCCAGCGAAGTTTGGCGTTTTATCTAAATTTAATCCAGTCACTTTCTTTGGATGTTGTAAAACCGGATAGTTCATCACAAAATGTTCGTCCAATTCAGCATTAAAATATGGCTTCACTTCTTCGGGTAGAAAGTCGAAAACACGTGCCTTTTCATTCAGCATATCCATATCTAAAACTTCGTTCTGAAGCATTTTTCGCCAATTGGTTTTATCTACGAAATGATTCTTTAAAGCAACTTCGGTAATTCCTGCCAAGTAACGATTTGGGACTTCCACGACCGAAACTGCTTCGCACGCGCCTTGGTCAATCCAGCGCGTGGGAACTTGCGTTTTGCGCGTCACTCCTACTTTTACATCGCTTGACAACGCCAAATAAACCACATGTGGCTTCAACTGAACGCGCATTTCATAATCCAAATCGCGGTCGGCAATTCCCAAATGTGCCGTGCTCAATTCTGGACGCATAATCCAATCGCCAACGGCAGGACTGCTGTAAAAACAATCGTAGCAAAATCCTTGACGGAAAATCTTTTTCTTTTTCGAACAATTTAAGCATTGATAGCCTTGAAAGCTGATTTCGATATATTTGTTCAAAGCCTGATTTACGTTCAAAAAACTATTTTCAAAAGTCAGATAATATTGAATCGGAGACCCGAATTCTGTTTCCATTTTTGAAAGAACACCTTCGTATTGCATTGTGAATTAATTTATGATTTTCGATTTAAGATTTATGACAAGTCCTTTATGACTTTTGACTTTCGACTTTCGACTATTTTGTCTATTTTTGGTAAAGTTAGAAATTCATAACTCAAAAAATATAACTCAAACCTAAAAAATGGCGTTACCAATAATCAATTCGGTGGCAACGTGGTTCTTAAAAAAAAGAATCCACCAGATTGAATTGTTCCTCAAATATCCAAATGAGGTGCAGGAAGAATTGCTTTTAAACTTGATTCGAACGGCTGAAAATACCGTAATTGGTAAGCAATATGGCTTTTCTTCAATAAAATCCTACCGAGAATTTATTGAAAGAGTTCCGATTTCCACGTATGAAGATTTAGAACCTTTGATTGAAAGAACGCGAACCGGCGAACAAAATGTTTTTTGGAACACACCGATAAAATGGTTTGCAAAATCCAGCGGAACGACGAATTCCAAAAGCAAATTTATTCCGGTGAGTAATGAATCTTTGCAGAATTGCCATTATAACGCGAGCAAGGATTTGCTGAGTTTGTACCTAAATAATAACGAAGAATCGCAATTGTTTACCGGAAAAAGCCTTCGCCTTGGCGGAAGCAAACAATTGTATGAAGATAATAATACTTTTTTTGGCGATTTGTCAGCGATTTTGATTGACAATATGCCGATTTGGGCCGAATTCAGCAGTACGCCAAGCAATAAAGTGTCGTTGATGAGCGAATGGGAAACGAAAATTCCAGCGATTATTAACGAAACGATTCACGAAAATGTGACGAGTTTCGCAGGAGTTCCGTCATGGATGTTGGTTTTGATGAACAAAACTTTAGAAGCCACAGGAAAAGGAAATCTGCTGGAAATTTGGCCAAATTTAGAAGTTTATTTCCACGGAGGCGTGAGTTTTGAACCGTATCGCGACCAATATAAAAAGATACTTCCGGGTTCTGGGTTTCAATATTATGAAATTTACAATGCTTCTGAAGGATTTTTCGCCATTCAGGACCTCAACAATTCCAGCGATTTATTGCTGATGTTGGACTACGGAATTTTCTATGAATTTATTCCGATGGATACTTTTGGAACTCCAAATCAGAAAGTGGTTCGTTTGTCTGAAGTGGAATTGAACAAAAATTACGCAATTGTCATCACTACAAATGCCGGTCTGTGGCGTTATATGATTGGTGACACCGTGCGATTTACGTCTTTAAATCCGTACAGAATTCGTGTTAGCGGACGAACGAAACACCATATCAATGTTTTTGGCGAAGAATTAATTGTGGAAAATACCGACAAGGCGATTGCCAAAGCGTGCAAAATGACCAATTCAGAAGTCATTGACTATACCGTTGCGCCTGTTTTTATGGAAGGAAAAGAAAAAGGCGCACACGAATGGATGATTGAATTTAAAAATCCGCCGGATAATGTTGCTGATTTTAGACAGATTTTAGACGATACGTTGCAATCTTTAAACTCAGATTATGAAGCAAAACGTCTGAACAATATGACTTTGAATCTGTTGGTTTTAAATGTTGCACGCACCAATTTATTTTATGATTGGTTGAAAGAACAAGACAAATTAGGCGGTCAGCATAAAATTCCTAGGCTTTCCAATCAAAGGAATTATTTGGAAGAATTATTGGAAATGAATTTGGAGATTTCGGAGTTTTAACAAATCTCGCTAAGGCGCTAAGTTTTTCCAATCGAATCTTTTAATGCTTTGCGTCTCTACGCCTTTGCAAGAATTATAAACTTCAACACAATATTCAAAACCACATTTACGTTATAGGCGTAAATTTTTGAAAATGAGAAGACTATGCTTTATGATTCTTGTTTTGGGAATATTTTCGATGACATCTTGTGGACCTAAAAGATTGGGTTGCGGACCGAGAGGATATTGCAAAACAGAAAAACCGATTCAAAAAATAGAACCAAGAAATAAACAAAATCCTGCTTGCTGAGCAGGATTTTTCTTTTTAATTTTTTTATAAATTCGTTGTAACAAAAATTGATTTCGATAGTCTGATAGCTATCATCAATCAAATCAATCAAAATGAAATCATTAATTGCAACTCTGGCACTTTGCTTGGGAAATTTAGCTTTTGCACAGCAAACTCCAACTTACCTCGAATTAAATAGCCCAAAATCAGGTGTTTCTTGCGAAGCAGATACTGAAGAAAGAGAAATTCTTTTGGAAAAAATCGAAGGCGAAACCAAAATTAAAATTGGTTCGTACCAAGGAAAAGGCTGTAAATTCTCAACAAACAAAAAACTCGATTTAGGAAAATATTCGTTTACCGTTTCAGGACTTACGATTCAAAAAACGTCGGTTGAATTTGAAATTACGCCTGAAAATCAGGCGAAAATCATCCAAAATTTAGAATTGACCGAAAAAACAAACGACTTAAACGAAGTTACGGTTTTTGGAAATCAGCGCCAATTTATGAAAGTGGAATCAGATAAAACCACAATCAGCATTAAAGAAAACGGTTTATTGAATAGTGGTACGACGCTTGACGCCATCAAAAAACTTCCGGGCGTTGTGACTTCGCCTGCGGGCGGTTTGACTTTAAACGGTAAAGGAGTTGTGGTTTATATCGACGGCGCTCCGAGTAATTTAGCTGGAACCGATTTACAAAATTACTTGAACAGCCTTCCGGCGAATGCTATTGAAAAAGTCGAATTAATTTATGACCCGGGCGCTTCTTATGACGCCAATGCCAGCGGTTCTATCATCAATATTGTGACGAATGGCAAAAGAATGAAAGGTGTCAATGCGAGTTTTAATATGAATTATAACTTCAATAAATACCAAAAACCGAGTCCGCAGATTCTTTTGAATGGAAAAGAAAACAAGTTAAGCTGGCAGACGATGCTTGGCGTGAATTATGTTGAATTTGAAAACAGGAACAGAAACGGCCAAGAATTTACGTTTTTTAATCCGCCGGTTGTGTTGGAACAGCGAAGTTTTGACCACGGAACCAACCGAAATCTGTATTGGAGAACAGGTTTGAATTACAAATTATCGGAGAAATCAAACTTGCTTTTTAATTATAATATGAGTCTTTCTAATGACCGAAATGACACCAACGGTTCTACGACAAGCAACACAATCGACTTTGAAAATAAGGGAATTTCTAAATCAAAAGCAGACAATCACGAATTCAGTTTCCAGTACAAAACAAAATTGGACACATTAGGAAGAACGCTTGATGTTACGGCTTACACTAACATTTTCAAGAGAAATCCTTTGAATCAATCGACTTCTTTCGAAAATGATAATTACACTTATAACAACGGAAATATAGATTTTGGCTTGACCAATTATTACTTAAAATATGACTTTTCATTTCCGTTTGAAAAATATGGTTTTACGATTAATACTGGAGGAAAATACAATACTACCGACGTAAAAAACTTAGGGAAATATAATTTTGAAGCTGAAAACGAATCGATTTTCAATTCAAATAATTATGAATCAGAAATTGATTTTGACTACTCAGAACATAATTTGGCGTTTTATGTTGAAGCTAGAAAAAAGTATAAAAAGTTCAATTTTACGGCAGGTTTGCGTTTCGAAAATTTTGACGTGACTCGTGAAGCCAGCACAATTGCTGACAAAATTGAATTTAATACTTCTAAATTTTTCCCGAATGCAAGTATTTTATACCAAGCGACCGAACAGATAAATATTTCAAGTTCCTATTCTAAAAAAGTATCGCAACCAGGTTATTACACCATCGACCCGAACAACAATTCGAACTTCAACCGATACAATACTTCGGTAGGAAATATTGCTTTGCAACCGATTTATTACGATAATTATGGCTTCAAAATTTCAGCGTTTCAATATGTAAATGTTGGCGCAAATTACACGATTGCAAAAGACGATACGCAGTTTCTTTTCAGTGCGGAAGACGGCGAATTGGTAAGCAACAGAACGTTTGCTTCTTTTGATAAAATCAAAACGTTTAGCGCTTATTTGTCATTCCCGATTCCGTTGGATTATTTCTTTAAAAGCAAGGAAGAATTTGGAAAACGAATGAATGAAATTGACAAGATGAATTACATTTATGCGAACGTTGGTTATGTAAAAACCGACATTGAAGGTTATGATTTCACTTTTGAAAATAGAGGAATGGTGAATTTTAGTTTCCAATCTCAAGTCAATCTTCCGTGGGGAATTACCAATAATACGAATTTCTTTTTCTTGCCAAAAGGAAACTGGGAAATTTATAGAATTGAAAAACCGATTCAGCAGTTTGACATTTCGTTCAACAAAAATTTCATGGACAAGAAGTTAAAATTGGGACTTCACTGTTTTGATGTTTTCAACTCAAACCAAGTAAATGCAACGATTGAAGGAAGGAATTTGCGAACCAATTTCTATGAAAAACAAGATTCGAGAGTTTTTAGAATTTCGCTGACGTACAATTTTGGAAACTTGAAATTACAGACTGAAAACACAAATATCGATGTTGAAAAAGCAAATGAAGGAAGTAAAGGACTTTAGGTTTTAGCCACGAATTACTCGAATTTTCACGAATTGAGTTTTGTCAAAAAATAATTTGCCACAGATTAAAATGATTTTCAAAGATTTTTAATCTGTTTAATTCTTTAAATCTGTGGCTAAAATTTAGCCACAAATACACGAATTGGTCTGTATAAATTTGAATAATTCGTTGCAAAAAAAACCAAAAAAAATCCCGACTTACATCGGGATTTTCTTTTTATAAATTTCAATTATGACGCTGCTTTTAAACGTTGCAATAGATTTTTGTCTAAAGCATTTTTAGCGTAATCTTCATCAATTGTCAATTCTTTGTGGTCTGAACTTGGCAAGTCATACATCGCATCAGTTAAGATAGCTTCGCATAACGAACGAAGTCCGCGAGCGCCCAATTTGTATTCTAAAGCTTTATCGACAATATAATCCAAAGCTTCGCCAGAAATAGAAAATTCTACATCGTCCATTGCAAAAAGCTTTTGGTATTGTTTGATCAAAGCATTTTTAGGTTCTGTCAAAATGGCTCTCAATGTTTCTCTATCCAAAGGATCCATGTGCGTCAATACCGGAAGACGGCCGATAATTTCCGGAATCAATCCGAAATCTTTAATATCTTTTGGAATAATATATTGCAACAAATTGTCTTTGTCGATATTGTCCACATTCTTTGAAGAGGAATATCCAACAGCTTGACGGTTCAAACGTTTTGAAATAATTCTTTCCACTCCGTCAAAAGCGCCACCGGCGATGAACAAAATGTTCTGCGTGTTTACTTCCACGAATTTCTGGTCTGGATGTTTTCTTCCACCTTTTGGCGGTACGTTTACAACCGTTCCTTCCAATAATTTTAATAAAGCTTGTTGCACACCTTCTCCAGAAACGTCTCTTGTGATCGATGGATTATCGCTTTTTCTGGCAATTTTATCAATCTCATCGATGAAAACGATTCCTCTTTCGGCTTTTGCCACGTCATAATCTGCTGCTTGAAGCAATCTTGTTAGAATACTTTCCACATCTTCTCCAACGTAACCTGCTTCGGTCAAAACAGTCGCATCAACGATTGCCAAAGGAACGTCTAACATTTTTGCGATGGTTTTTGCCACCAATGTTTTTCCGGTTCCGGTTTGTCCCACCATGATGATGTTGCTTTTCTCGATTTCCACCTCATCGTCTAATTGCTGTTGCATCAAACGTTTGTAGTGATTGTAAACCGCAACTGACATTACCTTTTTAGTTTGGTCTTGCCCGATTACATATTTATCAAGAAAGGCCCTGATTTCTTTTGGCTTTTGCAAAACCAAATCAGATGACAGATTGCCTTTTTTATTTTGTTTTAGTTCTTCAATAACAATTCCGTGTGCCTGTTCAATGCATTTGTCGCAAATATGCGCGTCAATTCCTGCAATCAATAGATTTGTTTCTGGCTTTTTCCTTCCACAAAAAGAACACTCTAATACTTCTTTAGCCATAATCATTTTAGATTTCAGATTTTAGATTTTAGATTTCAGCCGATGCATTTTCTAATTCTTAATCTGATTTTAATTTTATACAAAGTTATCTAAGATTTTAGAAATCAGATTCCAACTGAACACTGAAATCTGATTTCTTCCATCTGATTTTTAACTTCTTCTCAACACTTCATCAATCATTCCGTATTCTTTCGCTTCATCGGCTTTCATCCAGTAATCTCTTTCTGAATCTTTGTGAACTTTTTCAAAAGATTGACCTGAATGTTTTGAGATGATTTCGTATAGTTCTTCTTTCAGCTTCAACATTTCGCGTAAGTTGATTTCCATATCTGTAGCCACACCTTGAGCGCCGCCCGATGGTTGGTGAATCATTACTCTTGAATGTGGCAAAGCCGAACGTTTTCCTTCCGCACCAGCGCAAAGCAAAACAGCTCCCATTGATGCGGCCATTCCTGTGCAGATTGTGGCTACGTCTGGTTTGATGTATTGCATTGTGTCATAAATTCCCAATCCTGCGTAAACGCTTCCGCCTGGAGAATTGATGTAAATCTGAACATCTTTTGCAGAGTCAACGCTTTCTAAAAATAACAATTGCGCTTGGATAATATTGGCGATGTGGTCGTCAACTCCTGTTCCAAGGAAGATAATTCTGTCCATCATCAAACGTGAAAAAACGTCTAATTGCGAAACATTTAATTGTCTTTCTTCGATGATATATGGTGTCATACTGCTTACGATTTTATCGTAATACATACTGTTTACACCGTGGTGCTTTGTAGCAAATTTTTTAAATTCTTTACCGTAGTCCATTTTTATGAGTTTTTAGTTGGCAGTTTTCAGTTGGCAGTTTTCAGACTTTGTCTAAAATCTAAACTGAACTTTAGCCTTTTGATTTTAAATTCTATTTTTAAAGATAACAAAGTTCGTGCTAATTGTGAAACGAATTTTTATTATTCTTAAATCTGTCAATTCGTCAGTATAAATAAATCGAGCAACAGAAATCAAATTCATTTTTGCAAATCTTCGAAGACATCTTTAAGCTTTTCAAATTTAAGCACGCTGAAATTATCGCTAGGAATCCAAATTGTGCCTTCCATTTTATAAAGGCTTTGAAAATTTTCAGTTCCAATATATTTCTTAAGTACAAACCTAGCCTTTTCCCTATCTATTTTTAATGACTTTCTGTATGTATCGAAATATTTTTTTTGGTTTTCCAATTCTGAAGGAACTGCCGTGACGGTCAATTCATTTACATCTGTCAGAGCAAAGGTTTGGAATGCAACATATACAATATCTCTCTTTACGATGTCATTTTTTACATCCTCTAAATCTTTAATTGAAATAGGCTTAGACACTTGAATATGTAAATTTGAGTGTCATCAGAAATAAACTTTAAAGAGCCATCTTCTTCATTAAAATCTGAAGAATAATCAAACATTTCTTTTAAATTATTAAATTTTGGAAATGGCTCACTTGCTTCTGAAACAGGAATCTTCACAGACTTATCATCAGATTTACAACTCAGAAAAAAAACAAGACAGATTAATATTAATATTTTTTTCATAATACATTTTTGGAAAAGCTTCAAATAAAAGAGCGCCAAAACTAATAATTTTGACGCCTTAAATATAATTAATTTTCGATACGAAATTATTCTCCGTACATTTCTTTAATGAACTCTTCGTAAGAAACCTCTTTTGTTTTTGCGTTCAATTTCTCTTTGAACAAGTTTAGCATTTTTTCGCTCATTACTTGCTGAGAAAGTCTTTTTACTTCTTCTTGGTTTGAAAGTACTCTTGCAACGATTCCTTCTACGTCAGCTTCTGTTGGGTTCATTTGACCGAACTGCGCCATTTGTTTTTTGATTACCTCAGAAGTGTATGCTTTTAAGTCTTCAAAAGTGATTTGAAGATTATTTTGAGCCAACACTTTTCCCTCGATTAATTGGTAACGAAGCCCATTTTCAGAACGTGCGTATTCTTCTTCCGCTTGTTCTGAAGTCAATGGAGTTTCGCCCACAGTTTGAATCCATTTTTTCAAGAATGAAGATGGAAGGTCGAATTTTGTAGTTTCTAATAAGGAAGCCGTAACGTCATTCAAGAATTTTTGGTCTGCTTGAGAAGCGAATTGCGTCTCTGCATCTTCTTTGATTTTTTCTTTTAATTGCTCTACAGAAGTTACGTTTCCTTCACCGAACAATTTGTCGAACAATTCTTGGTTCAATTCTGCCAATTCTGTAGCGTTGATTTCTTCGATTGTAAAGTCAACATCAACGTCTAAACCGTGAACGTCATCGTGGTCAACTTTTAAGTAATCCATCAATTTGTGGTCGTCGTCAAAAAGCCCTTTTGTGTTCAAAGTCACAACATCGCCAACTTTTTTACCGATGAATTTCTTTGCTGTTTTTTTGTCTTTGAAAATATCCAAAGCAAAAGTTGCTGGGCTTTCAATTCCTTTTTCTTCGTTTCTGAAAGTTCCAGTTACGTCAAAGCTTTCTTCAACTGTGTCTTGCGAAATCAGTTTTCCGTATTGTTTTTGGATACGTTCCACTTGGTCGTTCAACATTTTATCGTCAGCCGTGATTTTATAAAGAACTACGTCGTTTTTAGCATCTAAATTTACTTCAAATTCTGGAGCAATTCCTAGTTCGAAATCAAAAGAGAAGTCTTCTTTGTCCCAATCAATTTCTTTTTGCACAGGAACCGGATTTCCTAATAAATCTAATTTTTGTGAAGCAATATATTTTCCTAAATTGTCTTGCAATACTTTGTTTACTTCTTCTAGTAAAACCGCTTTTCCGTATTGTTTTTGGATAAGACTCATTGGAACCGCACCTTTTCTAAACCCAGGAATACTAGCGTTTTTCAAGTGATTTTTTAGAACTTTATCAACTTGAGGCGCATAATCCGCTTTAGAGATTTCCACTGTTACAACCGCATTTAAAGCGTCAACATTATTTCTTGTAATATTCATTTTTTTACATACTAAAATTGGGTTGCAAAATTATAACTTTTTTGCAACCCAACCAAGTTTTGAGGTTATGTATTAATATAGGATTAACAAAAACGTTATCTTATTGCTATCAAATTTGTGGATTTATTTATTTCCGCCCGTCAATGAGAATACAATTGACTGTGAAATTGACAAAATCAAGCTGAATAAAAGCGCTGTCAAAAAGTTTTCTACGGCAAAGCCTGTGACTAATTTAGCGCAAAGCAAAATTATCAAGGCGTTAATCACCAAAAGAAATAATCCGAAGGTAAAAAATGTAACCGGAAGCGTGAGCAAAACCAAAAGCGGTTTTACTAATAAATTCAATAATCCCAAGACGATTGCTACCCAAATGGCCGTCATAAAGTTTCCTGACGAAAGTCCGTGTGTTCCTTGAAGCGCGATACCTGGCATAAAATGCGAAATTATCATAACCAATAAAGCGGTTATTAATATTCTGATGATGAGATTCATAGTTTTTGGTTTTTAGTTTGTTAAAAATTTTATTTCAAATAAGCAATCGACTCTTTAAAAAAATCCTTCGGGTTTTCGGCGTGAAGCCAATGTCCGGCGTTTGCAATGGTTTTAATTTCTGAATTTGGAAAATGCTTTTTTACCATTTCAAAATCTTCGTCTTTAATATAATTTGATTTTTCTCCTCTTAAAAATAAAGTCGGTTTTTGAAAAGTTGCATTTTCTGGAAGCGCTTCTCCGATGGCATCAATTTTTTCATTAAAAACCGAAATATTAAATCGGAAGCCCAATTGCCCTGGTTCGACCCAATATAAACTTTTCATCAAAAATTGTCTTGTTCCAAAATCTGGAATATGCGGTTTTAAAAGTTCTTCAACTTCTGAACGTTCTGGTTTTTTTGAGAAATCGACAGCGTTCAAACCTGCCATAATATCTTGGTGATGCGGACGATAGTATTTCGGACCAATGTCTGCGATGATTAATTTGTCAATCATTTCGGGATATTTTGAAGCAAAAAACATCGCGAGCTTCCCTCCCATTGAATGTCCGATAATGGAAACTTTGTCTAAATTATTTCCTTGGCAATATTCCAAAATATCTTGAACCATCGCTTCATAAGTAAACTCATCCGAATGAAAACTACGTCCGTGGTTTCTTAAATCTAAAGCGTGCGTCTGAAATCCTTCGGAAACAAATTGCGTGGCCAAGGTTTTCCAATTGTCTGACATTCCTAAATATCCGTGGATGATTAAAAGCGGTTTTCCTTCGCCTTCTATTTTTGAATAAAGCATAATTAATTATGAGTTATGAATTATAAGTTATGAGCTATTTCAATCGTTGCAAATACATATTGACTACATTTTCCAAACCTAAATATAAGGATTCAGAAATTAACGCGTGCCCGATGGAAACTTCTAACAAACCTGGAATATTTTGCTGGAAGAATTGAATGTTGTCCAAACTCAAATCATGTCCGGCGTTGATACCTAAATTCAATTCGTTTGCCAATTTGGCCGATTCAATATACGGATTAATTCCAGATTTATTTCCTAAAGAATATTCGTGCGCAAAAGCTTCGGTATATAATTCAATTCTTTCGGTTCCGGTTTTTTTGGCACCTTCAATCATTTCTAAAACTGGGTCCACAAAAATCGAGGTACGAATTCCGTTTCTTTGAAATTCCTGAATAATTTCTTTTAAATAATCTTGGTTTTTGATTGTATTCCAACCGGCATTGGAAGTGATTGCGTCATCTGCATCCGGAACCAAAGTCACTTGCGTTGGCTTTACTTCTAAAACCAAATCGATAAATTTTCGTTCTGGATTTCCTTCAATATTATATTCTGTGGTGACAATCGATTTCAAATCGCGGGCGTCTTGGTAGCGAATATGGCGTTCGTCAGGTCTTGGGTGAATCGTGATTCCTTGTCCGCCAAAACGCTCGATGTCTTTGGCAACTTGCAATAAATCAGGAACATTTCCTCCTCTGGCGTTTCTTAAAGTGGCAATTTTATTAATGTTTACGCTTAATTTTGTCATTGGAATGCTTTTTGAGAATAATTAATTACTACAAAAATACAAAGTTAAACACGGTGTTTTGTGCTATTTTTTGATTATTTTGCAAACGATTATTGACTTTAGGCTATGACAGAAATTACAGATTATATCAACAACGATATCAAGGCGATTGCCATTGACGAGTCCATCGAAACGGTTCAGGATTTTTTTGCTGAGCTTTCTTTTTCGCATTTTCCGGTTTTGGAAAACGGGACTTACCTTGGAAGCATTGCTTTAGATGACGTGGAAACTTTTGACACTGACAAAAATGTATCTGATTATCGTTATACTTTAGAAGGTTTTTATGCCAGAACCAATATGATTTGGCTTGACGTTTTAGAGGTTTTTGCCAGAAATCACACGAGCGTTGTTCCGGTTTTAGACGATAATAATATATATGTTGGTTATTATGACATCACTGATATCGTGAAGTTTTTCCACGAAACGCCTTTTTTGAAAGAAATGGGAGGCATCATCATCGTAGAAAAAAATATCAACGATTATTCAATGAGCCAAATTGCGCAGATTGTGGAAAGCAATAATGGAAAATTGCTTGGCTTGTTTATCTCAAATGTAGAAAACGAAAACGTTCAAGTAACTGTGAAAATTACGCTTGGCGCGATGAACGAAATCATCCAGACTTTCAGAAGATATAATTATGAGATTATTTCAGAACATCAGGAAGACAATTACTTGAATGCACTGAAGGAACGTTCTGATTATTTAGACAAATACCTTAATATATAATGTTGTTTGGTTAATCGTTAATTCGTTTAACCGTCAATCACTTTCGATTAAACATTTAAACAAATTAACGATTAAACCCAAATGAAGGTAGCCATTTACGGTCAATATTATCAAAACAGCACCGAGCCAATTATCAGAGATATTTTTGTTTTCTTCAATAAGAACAATGTAGAACTGGTGATTCAGGATGATTTTTTGGCGATGCTTTATGAAAAGAAAATCATCACAAAGGAATATGTTACTTTTCACGATTTTAATGATTTGCCAAATGACGTCGATATTTTGGTCAGCATTGGTGGCGACGGAACAATTTTGCGCGCGGCGACATTGGTCAGAAATTCTGGAATTCCAATTTTAGGAATCAATGCCGGAAGATTAGGATTTTTAGCTACGGTTCAAAAAGAAAATATTGATGAATTAATGCAATTTGTCATTGATAAAAATTATATCGTTTCACCAAGAGCTTTGATTAGTTTGGAAAGTTCTCCGAATATTCCAGAAATTGAAAGCTTGAATTTTGCGATGAACGAAATTTCAGTGAGCCGAAAAGATACCACTTCGATGATTACCATTGAAACCTATTTAAATGACGAATATTTAAATTCGTATTGGGCAGACGGATTGATAATTTCCACGCCAACAGGTTCCACCGGATATTCTTTAAGTTGCGGTGGCCCGATTTTAACTCCAGACGTAGAAAGTTTTGTCATTACGCCAATCGCTCCGCATAATTTGAATGCCAGGCCTTTGGTGATTCCTGACAATGTGGAAATCAAATTAAAAGTTTCGGGACGAGAAGAACAATATTTGGTTTCGCTTGATTCCAGAATTGCTTCGATTGATAATGACACGGTTTTGACTTTAAAAAAAACACCTTTCAAAATTAATATGGTCGAACTTCCCGGAAAAAGCTTTTTAAAGACTTTAAGAACCAAACTTCTTTGGGGCGAAGACAAGAGAAATTAAAGAAATCGCCTTCCTTAATATACTATCAACACTATAGTTTCGTTTACTTTAAATCGAATTAACGCGTCAATTGTTTATAATTACACATATTTAATTATAAGACAGTTGATAAGTGTTCATAATTGTTATATTTGCACCCTTTATTTTTTGTAAGAATGAATCGAATCGTAATCACCTTTTTCTGCCTTTTTAGTTTTGCGTTTTCAAACGCCCAAATTCACGAAATTGGTATTTTTGCCGGAGGAAATAATTACATCGGCGACGTTGGGCCTACAAATTATGTGAATCCAAATGAAGGCGCTTTCGGAATTTTATATAAATGGAATAAAAGCCCAAGACATTCTTGGAGAGTTTCATACACGCAAGGAAAAATAACGTCTGACGACAAAGATTCTGATGTTTCTGGCAGAAACCAAAGAGGCTTAAACTTTGAAAATGACTTAAAAGAATTATCTTTAGGCCTTGAATTCAATTTTTTTGACTTTAATTTGCACGAATCTGGATTTTTGGTCACTCCTTATGTATATTCTGGATTGAGCGTTTTTCAATATACTGAATTATTTCACACAGGAAATCATTATCAGGAAGATTATAAGGAAATGGGATTTGCAATTCCGATGGTTGTGGGCGTAAAAGCCAGGATTGCTGACCATTGGATTTTGGGACTTGAATCTGGAGCAAGATATACTTTTACAGATAATTTTGACGGAAGCAATCCGAAGAATAATAACTTTGAAGAACTTAGGTTTGGAAATTTAAATAGCAACGATTGGTATGTTTTTACAGGGTTGACGCTCACGTACACCTTTGGAAACAAGCCTTGTTATTGTGCCGAATAAAATATTAAATGAACTTACTAGAAACTATAAACAAAGATAACCTCCCAAAACATCTGGCCATTATTATGGACGGAAACGGCCGTTGGGCAAAACAAAAAGGTTTGTTGAGAGCTCTTGGCCACGAAAGTGGTACAAAAGCAGTTCGCGAAACTGTGGAAACCTGTGCAAAATTGGGTATTGAAAATCTTACATTATACACTTTTTCTACTGAAAACTGGAATCGCCCGAAACTGGAAGTAGATACATTAATGAAATTACTCATCAAATCTTTAAAAAATGAGTTGAAAACATTAATGAATAACAATATAAAACTGAGCACGATTGGCAATTTTGAAAAGCTTCCGAGTTCAGCACAAAAAGAATTATCCCAAGTTATTTCTCAAACAAAAGACAACGACAGAATGACCTTAACTCTTGCATTAAGCTATGGTTCAAGGGAAGAAATCGTGTCTGCTATCAAGCAAATCAGCCTTAAAGTTAAAAATAATATAATTTCAGAAAGCGCTATTGACGAATCAATTATTAATCAGCATCTTTACACGCAAAATTTACCAGACGTAGATTTATTAATAAGAACCAGTGGCGAACACAGAATCAGCAATTTCTTACTTTGGCAGATAGCTTACGCAGAATTGTACTTCACAGATGTATTGTGGCCTGACTTTAGAGAAAAAGATTTATATGAGGCCATCATCAGCTATCAAAAACGAGAACGTAGATTTGGAAAAACAAGTGAACAAATTAAATAAATTTTTAATGTTAGATAAAAGCATTAAGCTATTCTTAACTGTATTAGTTTTAGGAAATATTTTTCAAGCAAAGGCTCAGGAAGAAGACAGATTACCATTTGATCAAGGAAGAGAATACATTTTAGCCGATGTAAAAGTCATCGGAAAAATCAGCTACAATGAGCAAACCGTCGTTACGTTTGCAGGTCTTGAAAAAGGACAAAAAATCGTTGTTCCCGGTGAACAATTAAGTACAGCTATCAAAAAACTTTGGAAACTTGGTCTTTTCAATGAAATTGACACTTACGTTAATCGAATTGAAGGTGACAGTATCTATATTGATATGCAAATTAGTGAATTACCAAAGTTAAGCGAGGTAAAAATTCAAGGTGTAAAAAAGTCAAAGATTGAAGGATTAATCAAAGATAACAGCCTTACAAAAGGTAAAATTGTCAATGAAAACCTACTCACAACTACCAAAAATTATATTGAAAATAAATATAAAAAAGACGGTTTTTACAACACAAAAGTTTCGATAAACACCATTCCAGATACTACAGCCGGAAACGAAGTGAAAATGGTTGTTAATATTGATAAGGGAGACAAAGTTAAAGTCAGCAGAATTACATTTAGCGGCAACGAGAAATTTTCTGACGGAAAGCTTCGTGCTGCTATGAAAAATACGAAGAAAAAAGTTCCTGGCCGTTTTTGGAAAGGTTCTAAATTTATCAATGAAAAATATAAAGAAGATTTAGCATCAATTGTTTCAAAATATAAAGAAAAAGGATATCGCGATGCTCGTGTAACTTCTGATTCTGTGACTTTTGACAAAAAGAAAAATACTGTTGCAATTGACTTAAAAATCGATGAAGGAAATAAATATTATTTTGGGAATATTAAGTTTTTAGGAAACTCAATTTATAGCGATCAAGGGCTTCAAAGTATTTTAGGCATCAAAAGAGGAGATGTTTATAATGGGGTTTTATTGCAAAAAAGAATTGCCGACAAAACAAAACCTGACGGAGACGATATCACAAACCAATACCAAAATAATGGTTACTTGTTTTCAAGCATCAACGCTGTTGAAGTAAGAACTGTAAATGACACTATTGACTTTGAGATCAGAGTTCAAGAAGGTCCGTTGGTTTATTTCAATAAAATTAATGTTGTTGGAAATGACAAAACAAATGACAAAGTTATTTATCGCGAATTAAGAACGCGTCCGGGTCAAAAATACAGCAAAGAAGAATTGGTAAGAACAATCCGTGAATTAGGACAACTTGGATTCTTTGATCCAGAAGCTTTAGAACCAAAATTAGATCCAGATCCATCAGCAGGAACTGTTGACATTACCTACAGCGTAGTTGAAAAAGGATCAAGCCAAATTGAACTTCAAGGAGGTTATGGCGGTGGTGGTTTCATCGGAACTTTAGGTCTATCTTTCAATAACTTTTCGATCAAAAACATCTTTAATAAAGAAGCTTATACGCCACTTCCAATGGGTGATGGTCAAAAATTATCTTTAAGATTACAAGGAAGTACTTATTTTCAGACTTACAGTTTATCTTTTTCTGAGCCTTGGCTTGGAGGAAGAAAACCAGTACAGTTCACCGGATCTGTTTCACACAGTAAGCAATTCTTATATTCTGGATCAAACAATGTTGACAGAGACAGAAGTTTTAATATTACTTCGCTATCTTTTGGTATTGCAAAACGTTTAAATGTTCCAGATGATTATTTCACGTTGTCACAAGGAGTAAGTTTTCAATATTATGACTTGAACAATTATAACACAGGTCTATTTACCTTTGGAGATGGAAGCTCTCGAAACTTGGCATATACTGTTGGACTTAGCAGAAACAGTAAAGGTATCAACCCTATTTTCCCAACATTTGGATCAGAATTTAGTATTACTGGAAAATTCACTTTACCTTACTCACTTTTCAACGGAACTGACTATGGAAATCTTCAAAATAGAGCAGATTACCAAACATATGATGCTGACGGAAACCTGGTAATCGTCAATGGAGCAACTGTTCCTGACCAAGCAAAAATTGACCAAAAGAAATTTGATTGGCTTGAATATTACAAAATTAAATTGAAAGCTGACTGGTATACAAAAATTTATGGTAAATTCGTATTGCGTTCATTGGGAGAATTTGGTTTCTTAGGAGCTTATAATAACGAAAGAGGACTTGTTCCATTCGAAAGATTTTTCCTTGGAGGAGACGGTTTAGCAAATTATTCACTTGACGGAAGAGAAGTAATTCAGTTAAGAGGTTATCCAAATCAATCACTTTCATCTGCCGATGGAGGAACTGTATATAACAAATTCTCTTTAGAATTAAGATATCCAATTACATTAAAAGGTGCCGCGTCAATTTATGCGTTAACTTTTGTGGAAGGTGGTGCATCTTATGACAATTTTAAAGACTATAATCCGTTTCAGTTACAACGTTCAGCCGGTGTTGGTCTAAGAGTTTTCATGCCTGCATTTGGTTTATTAGGAATTGATTTTGGTCACGGATTTGACCCTGTTCCTGGAGAAACTCAAAAATCTGGATGGCAAACACACTTTATCATCGGACAGCAGTTTTAAAAAATATAATTTTGGCACGATATTTTCTAATACATTTTTAAGATATGAAAAAACATTTTTTAATACTTTTTTTATTAGCCACAATTCCTGGTGCTTTAAATGCGCAATCACGTGGCGTTCGAATTGGCTACATAGATATGGAATATATATTAGAGAAAGTTCCAAACTATGCTGAAGCAAATAATCAACTTGAGCTAAAAGCACAAAAATGGAAACAAGATGCCGAAGTAAAAAGAAATGAAATAAATAAGTTAAAAGAAAATCTTAAAACAGAGAGAGTTCTTTTAACCAAAGAATTAATCGAAGAAAGAGAAGAAGAAATTTCGTTTTTAGAAACAGATCTTTTAGATTTTCAACAGAAAAGATTTGGTTCAACTGGAGATTTAATGACACAAAAAGCAGTGTTAGTAAAACCAATCCAAGACCAAGTTTTTACAATCGTTCAAGATATTGCAACAGCAAAAAAGTATGATTTTATATTTGATAAATCATCAGATTTGACAATGCTTTTCAGCGCTCAACAACATAACATTAGTGATCAAGTTGTTAGACAACTCGTGAGAGCTGAAAAAAGAGAACAACTTTCAAGCAAACAGTTAAAAGAAGAAGCTGAACAAGAAAGAAAACAAGATTTGATAGACTCTAATCCAGAACTTTCTGAAAGACAAAAACTGAACGAAGAAAAGAAAACGGCTAGAGAAAAATTAATCGAAGAAAGAAAATTGGCGGCCGACGCTAAGAAACAGGAATATGCAGAAAGAAGAGCCAAACTGTTAGAGGAAAGAGAAGCAAAAAGAAATGCTGCAAAAGACGGAAAAACGGCAGAACCGAAAGAAGGTGCAAAAGGAGAAGATATAAAAACTTCAACAGAGGAGAAAACTTCAAATGCTGCGGCAAATATTGAGGAAAAGAAAGCTGCAGCTGAACAAGCAAGAGAAAATGCCGCAATTGAAAGACAGAAAAAATTGGACGAGAGAAAAGCTGCTTTAGAAGAAAAAAGAAAAAGAATTCTTGAAGAAAGAGAAGCAGCAAAAAAGGAAAAAGAAGAAAAGAAAAATAATCCTGCTACAACAACACCTCCGGCAGGCGAAAATTAAAAACAAAAACTAAATTAATTATTTAATACTTTAAAATGATGAAACAATTGAAATCTTTATTAATCGCCGCATTGTTATTTATCGGTGCAAACCAAACAATGAATGCTCAAGCAAAAACAGCTCACGTTGATGTTGCTGAAATCATGACAAAAATGCCAGCGGTAATTGAAGCTAACAAACAATTAACAAAACTTCAAGAAACGTATGCTGCAGAATACAAAACATTAACAAATGAGTATGCTGCAAAATTGAAAAAATATGGCGAAGAAGAAGCTACTGCAGGTGATAAAGTAAATCAAGACAGAGCGGTTGAAGTTCAAGACATGCAAAAAAGAATGAGAGATTATTCTGAAAATGCTCAAAAAGAATTGCAGCAAAAAGAATCTGATTTATTGAAACCAATTGAAGAAAAAGTAAAAGCTTCAATTGCTAAAGTTGGAAAAGCAAAAGGATACCAATATGTATTAAACTCTGCTGGATTACTTCTTGCTGACGGTCCAAACTTGACTGCTGACATTAAAAAAGATTTAGGATTTTAATCCATTTCAATAATAATTTTTAAAAACTGCTCAATCTTTTTGAGCAGTTTTTTTTTATATTTGTTTCTATGACAAATTTGAATCCAATCGGCCTTTTTGACTCCGGAATCGGTGGAACTTCCATCTGGAAAGAAATCCACAATTTACTTCCAAACGAAAATACAATTTACCTTGCCGACAGTAAAAACGCGCCTTACGGTCAAAAATCAAAAGAAGAAATCATTGCTTTAAGCATAAAAAACACCGAATTTCTTTTAAATAAAAATGCAAAAATGATTGTAGTGGCATGCAATACCGCAACCACTAATGCAATCAAAGAATTAAGAGAAAAATTTGATGTGCCATTCATTGGAATTGAGCCGGCAATTAAGCCTGCGGCAAACAACTCAAAGACGCAGACCATTGGAATCTTAGCCACAAAAGGCACTTTAAACAGTGAACTTTTTAATAAAAATGTAGAAAGGTTTCAAGAAACAACCATCATCGAGCAAGTCGGTTTTAATTTGGTAAAACTTATAGAAAATGGCGAAATGTATTCTGAAGAGATGACGCTTTTATTGAAGCAATATTTGCAACCAATGATTGACGCAAATATTGATTATTTGGTTTTAGGTTGTAGCCACTATCCTTTTTTAATTCCTCAGATAAAAAAAATCTTACCCGAAAACGTCAAAATAATCGATTCTGGCGAAGCCGTCGCAAAACAAACACAAAAGATACTAAAAGAAAAAATCGGATTCAATACAGGCTCTAAAAAGACAAATCTTTTTTATACCAATTCAAATCCGAAAGTTTTAGAAAATATTTTGGATTATAACTATCCTGTAATAGAGCAAGATTTTTGATTACTCCTCCTTCAGCCAGCTGGAATACATTACATAATTATTTGAAATGCGCTCAATTTCTCCTGCAAAATCAGATTTATTTATGTCTTTTACTTTTTTTGCGGGAACACCTGCGTAAATAGCTCCAGACTCCACAACGGTGTTTTGAGTAATTACAGCGCCCGCAGCAACAATTGAATTGCTTTCGATCACACAATTATCCATCACGATAGCGCCCATTCCAATTAAAACATTATCGTGCACAGTACATCCATGGACAATTGCATTGTGCCCAATTGAAACATTATTTCCAATAATTGTAGGATGCTTTTGATAAGTACAATGAATCACGGCACCGTCTTGAATATTTACTTTATCTCCAATTTTTATGTAGTGCACATCGCCACGAATAACCGCATTAAACCAAACGCTGCATGAATTTCCAAGGCTTACATCTCCAATAATTGTTGCATTTTCAGCAACATAACAATCTTCAGGAATCACCGGACTTTTACCGTTTACAGATTTTATTAGCATATTATTTTTTATAAAAAAAGTCCCGATAAATTTATAAAAATTATCGGGACATGAATTAATATCAACTTAAATTTAATTAACAGCAGGGCAATTACAATCCCATTTTTCTCTCTTGCAGAAAAGATTTAGACCCAAAGTGATTTGGTGGAAACCGCCAGTATCAAATTTTACATCTCCTGTTAAATGAGAATAGGTGTATGCAATCATAAAGTTTTTATAGTTCAAACCAACAATTGGTGTAATGTACTGCAATTTTTGATCTTCTAAACCGCCACTACCATTGTATTGCGCTCCATCAAAACTTCTTCTATAAGACAAACCTCCCCATAAACGACCAAACTCTAATTCTTTATAAACCTTTGCGTTGATGTCTATTGTTTTCTCTTTTGTTTCGTCAACATATTGAAACAAAAATGAAGGCTCAATTTGAAGTCTATCAGCATCTCCAAATACATACCCAGCACTGAATAAATATTTTCTTAAGTTATCAGATTCAAAATCTGTATAAAGTTCTCTCCTGATATTAGATACAGCGTTCTTTACAGTAAAATGCGCATAAAAATCTAAATAATTGTAAGAAGCTCCAAAGTCAACATTGAAATAAGAATCTTTTTGCGTTATTCCTCCAACGACAACTGGATCAAATTCTGTAAAAGCTCTTTCATCCAAATTACTTTGAACTAGACCTGCACTCATACCAAATGACAATTGATTTAAATCATATTCTCCTCTAGAAAATAAAATATGGTGAGCATACGTAATTTTTGCTCCAGTCTGAGAATGATAACCATTTTTATCATTAAACAAAATAACACCCATACCAGATTGCTCACCAATTCTTCCGTTGAAACTCAAAGTCTGCAATGCAGGAGCGTCATCTTGACCGAACCATTGTTGACGAGCGGTCAGTCTTAATTTGGCGCAATTTGCTGCACCGGCCATTGATGGATGAATTAAATAATAATTATCTGATAAATAATCTGAATATACTGCTATTCCTTCTTGTGAAAATGAAACTTGTGATAAAAACAATAATAATGCTAAATACCTCTTTTTAAAATTCATGGGGTCTATCTTTTTAATGAAAAATGCGCTTTAAATTCTTTGGCCACTCCCTGCTCACTGAATTCCACCCTGAACCAGTAGTCGGTCGAAGGAAGCGGGCTTCCGTTCATCGTTCCGTCCCAGCCCTGGCTGTCGATCGAAGGGCTCA
>NZ_JBHSQB010000019.1:0-64655 GCF_042658345.1 Flavobacterium qiangtangense | reverse complement strand
TTTTCGGGTAATTTTTTAATCAACGATAAATTTACTTTGGGGGCCGCTTACCGATGGAGTGCTGCCTGGAGTGCCATGGCAGGATTTCAGATCACCGACGGACTTTTCGTAGGATATGCTTACGATGCAGAAACAACTAAGTTGGCTAATTACAACTCAGGATCGCATGAAATTTTCCTTCGTTTTGAGCTGTTCAGCAAATATGATAAGATAATCAGCCCAAGATTCTTTTAAAAACTAAAAACATGAAAGTAAAATTAATATATGTAACGCTTTTATTTATCGCGTTTCAAGGATATTCTCAGAAAGCAAAAGTACAAAAGGCCGACAAGCAATATGAAAAATTTGCATACATCGATGCTATCAAGACTTATGAAGCAGTAGCCCAAAAAGGATACAAGTCGGTAGACGTTTTTCAAAAACTTGGAAATGCGCACTATTTTAATGGCGAGCTAGACAAAGCCAATAAGTGGTACACTGAGCTTTTTGCAATGAATGAAGAGGTCGAGCCTGAATATTATTTTCGCTACTCCCAAACCTTAAAATCGGTTGGAGATTATAAAAAAGCGAATCAAATGCTAGAGACATTTGCACAGAAAAGTGGAAACGATCTTCGTGCAAAGCAATATTCGAGTGAAAAAGATTATTTAGACGTAATTAAAGAGAATTCAGGGCGATATGTTATTGAAACTTTAGAAATCAATTCTGCCAATTCAGATTACGGGACTTCATTTTTAGGGAATAATCTTGTTTTTGCAAGTAATAGAGAAACAAAAGGCGCTACAGCAAAGATTCAAAAGTGGACAAATCAACCATTTACAAAGTTGTTTTCTGCAACCGTGGATAGCGAAGGAAAAATTGGAAGTCCAGAAGAATTCTCGAGTTCCGTTGATACAAAATTCAACGAAGCAACTCCAGTTTTTACAAACGATGGAAAAACAATGTACTTTACCAGAAATAACTTTAATAATGGCAAAAAAGGCAGAGATGCAGACCGAGTAACACTTTTAAAAATTTACAAAGCCACATTAAAGGATGGGAAATGGCAAGATATTACAGAGCTTCCCTTCAATAACGACAATTACAGCGTTGCACATCCGGCCTTGAGTCTGGATCAAAAGACACTTTATTTTGCGTCAGATATGCCGGGCACATTTGGGCAATCTGATATATTTAAGGTAAGCATTAATGCTGATAACACGTTTGGAACACCTGAAAATCTTGGCAAAACTATCAATACCGAAGGTAAAGAATCATTTCCCTTTATTTCGAATGAAAATCAGCTTTACTTTTCTTCTGATGGTCATCCGGGATTAGGCGGTTTCGACATCTTCGTTTCAAAAATTGAAGGAAAAACTTTTACTGAACCAGTTAATATTGGGGCTCCGATAAATGGCCAGATGGATGATTTTGCTTTTATGATTGATACAAAATCCCAAATAGGTTTTTTCTCTTCTAACCGACAAGATGGGCAAGGATATGATGACATCTATAAATTTAAAGAGAATAAAAAGCTTGAGTGTGAACAACTTTTGGCGGGTATCGTGACAGATTTAAAGACAGGTGAAATTTTATCAGAAGCAAAGGTTTCGTTGTATGACGAGGCTATGAAATTAATTGAAAGCGTTTTTGCTGATGCACAAGGAAACTACTCCTTCGATAAAGTAGAATGCGGAAAAGTTTACTTAGTTCGTGCTGAAAAAAGGGAGTACTTAACAAAGGAAACCAGGGTTACACTATCTGATAAATCAGGAGAAACAGATTTGCCAATTGCGCTTGAAAGAAATATTACTCCAATTGAAGAAGGTCTTGATATCGCCAAAGTATTAGGAAACATCATCATTTATTTTGACTTAGATAAATCGTTCATCCGTCCAGATGCCGCTTTAGAACTTTCAAAAATTGTTGAAGTAATGAAAGCAAATCCAACAATAAATGTAGATGTTCGCTCTCATACTGACAGCCGTCAAACGCATAAATACAACGAAGCTTTATCTGACAGGAGAGCAAAATCAACAATCGCATGGATGGTCAGAGAAGGAATCGATAAAAGTCGCTTGACAGGAAAAGGATATGGAGAAACTCAGTTGGTAAACAATTGTGCCGACGGCATTGAATGTACTGAAGCCGAACACGATTTAAATAGAAGAAGTGAATTTATTATTATCAAAAAATAATAATTTTTAACGAAAAAAAATTACTGAAAACAAATAGAAGGACGCCTGTCCTGTTTTGAGCAAAAAAATTGTGGTAGTTTTTTTGCTAGGTAATTTTTTAGGAAGATTTCTGAAATTATAGATTTGGGGAAATTAAATTTCAAAAAGGAAATCTTTCGTTAGTAAAATGGAATCGACTCTGAATCGATTCCATTTTTTTTTATTTAAAATTTGACACTTATTTCAATGTTAATCTTGTTGTAAAGTGATTTCGAAACTTCTTAAAAGCATTTGTTCTTCGTAAATTTATAAGACAAATTTTAAATTCAGAAAAATGTCACTTTTAGAAAACAAAGTAGCTTTTGTATCAGGAGCTGGTTCAGGAATCGGTCGTGCTGTTGCAGAAGCATACGCTCGCGAAGGAGCAAAAGTAGTTATATCAGATGTAAATGTAGAACATGGTGAAGAAACTGTGGTTGCAATTAAAAAAAATGGAGGCGAAGCTTTTTTTATCAAAGGAGATTCTTCGAGCGCTTCTGACAATAAAAGATTAGTTGAAGAAACGGTTGCAAAATACGGAAGATTGGATATTTCTTGTAACAACGCCGGAATGGGCGGGCCCGCAAAACCAACCGGCGAGTATGAACCAGAAGAATGGGACAAAGTTATCGCTTTAAATTTAAGCGGTCTTTTTTATGCTTGTCGTTACCAGATTGAGCAAATGGAGAAAAATGGTGGCGGAAGTATTGTCAATATAGCGTCAATTCATGGAACAGTTGCTGCGCCAAACAGCCCGGCATATACTGCCACAAAACATGGCGTAGTGGGCTTGACAAAAAATATTGCAGTAGAATACGGACAGAAAAATATCCGTTGTAATGCAGTTGGTCCCGGTTATATTGAAACAGCTTTGCTTAAAAACAATATGGATGACAACGGACTGAAAGCGATTGCTGGCAAATCTGCTATGAATCGTCTTGGAACTGCAGCTGAAATTGCAGAACTCGTGGTTTTCTTAAGCTCTGATAAATCTTCTTTTACAACCGGAAGCTATATCATTGCAGACGGCGGTTACACGGCAGTTTAATTAAGCAACATTAATAAAAAAACGCCAAGTAATGTTGGCGTTTTTTTTTATTTGCACTTGTCAATACAGAGCACGTTGGCGCCAATATCGTCTTCATGTTTTCGTTCTAAACTTTGATCGTGTACCAAAATCATAACTTCTAACGATCCAGTTCCCACGGTTCCGTCTAAAATATGGCCTCCAAAAGCGCTGAAGTTTTCATCAGTTACAACTCCGTGCGCGTGAATCGAAGGCTTTCCTTTTTGCCAAGCGATCGTGCCGTTCATGCTTGCCAATTCCATATCTTTAAATTTCTTTGGATTAAATTTCTTTTTCTTAAAATCATAATATCCAAAAGTCATAGTTACAAAACCCATTCCAGTAAAATTCGCTGACGGAATCTTTTCTTCAGTAGCAAAATTTTCTAATTCTTTCAAAATGTTGTCGCCTTGAAGCAAAACCATCAAATAGCCTTCGGGAACTTTGATATATCTTTTTTTCGATTTGTCTTGAGCGGTCATTCCGATTGTGAAGAATATCGAAAATAAGATTAGAAATAATTTTGAAAGTTTCATATTCAATATTTTACACTAAGTTATAAAAGGATTTCAAAATTTCCAACAATGATTTTCAATCTGCGAGATCTGTGTTTAGTTCAAAAACAATTTACTCAGATGTTCCTGATACAATTCTAAATCTCTGGGAACATCAGCATTTTTTTCAATGTCGTGAAAGTGCATAGTTTCTAACGGAGTCATTCCGGTAAAAGCATTCATTCTATGAAAACCGAAAAGCGCGCCTTCGTCAACGCTTTTTTCTGAGAAAAATTCTCCTGGCAAAGTGAACGCTTCTTTTGGTGCATTCCAAGATGTGGTTAGCAGATATTTTCTGCCCTGCAAAGTGCCTCCGGTTCCATAATTTGTTGCTGGATTTGATCGTGAGCGTCCGTCGCTATTATAAATTCCTTTGGAGTGACCTTCGGTGAAAACCACATCGATGTATTTTTTGAAACCGTGTGGCAGCTGAAACCACCAAATTGGCGTGTGGTAAATCACCACATCTGCCCAAACGTATTTTTCCACTTCTTCCGCAGGATCATAATCATGGTTCACATCAGTTGTTTTTACTTCAAAATCAGAATTATTTTGGAAGAAATTTAAAGTCGCAGCAGCAATTATCTCGTTGAATTTTCCTCCTGAATGACCAAATTTTTGGCCTCCGTTGATGATAAATATTTTAGTCATAATCTTTTACTTAATTTGATGAGCAAATTTACGTCAGCTTTATCTATTATTAAAATAACTTAATTCATACCTTTGTATCAGAATTATAATAGTAAAGATTATGGTAAATCTAGAATGGTAATGCACTTTTAAGGCAATCTACAAAACCGGAACTTTAACCGGTGCGGCAGAAGTGCTCTTTATTTCACAACCTGGAGTAAGCCTGCACTTAAGTTCTTTGGAAAATTATGTAGGATATAAATTATTCGACAGAACCGGAAGAAAAATGGTTCCTACGGAAAGAGGAAAAGTACTTTATAATTTTACGATTGAAGCTTTGTCGAAGTTAGAAGAAGCCGAGAAAAACTTCCAGCGAAGCACTGAAAAACATACACCAATGATCAGTATCGGGATGTGTTTTGAAACTTTCCAAATCACTTTGGAACAATATATTTCTACGCTTCCTTTTAATGTGATTATTCGTTTTGGAGAATATCCAGAAATGGTCGAAAACCTTGAAAAAGGTATTTTAGATATTATTATTACGCCACAAATGGTTCCAAAAGCTTCGATTGAATACCAGCCATTTTCTTCAGAAACTATTGTAATTGTAGGCGGAAATCAAACCGATGAAACCGAATTTGAAGTAATTGAAAGTACCAAAGATAGTGAGTTAATCGAAGCTTGGCTGAAGCAACAAAAATGGTACGGAACGACTGGCGATATGGAGCATCTTCGAAGATTTTGGCAGTTAAATTTCAATAAATATCCAGACTTTCGTCCAAATTACATTGTGCCAAATCTGAATTCTATCGTGAGATGTTTGTCAAGCGGGCAAGGCCTTGCGGTGATTCCTGATTTTTTGTGCAAGAAAGAATTAGAATCTAAACAAATAAAATTGATCTGGAAGGGGAAAGTTCCGTTAGAAAATACCTTGCATTTTGCCACACGCAAAAAAACAATTTACGCCGATGAAATCAATTTGATTAAAAAGATTTTCATCGACGAAATGGCATAAAAAAAGTCTGGAAAAAAATCCAGACTTTTTAAATTATATAGTTCGAAGTAAAGTTTTATTTTCCCTTTTCTTCTTTATTTGCTTTTGCGATATATTTCTCAAGCGCCATTGTCATCGACGGAGCTTCTGGAGAAGGCGCCATGATGTCCACTCTCAATCCGTGTTCCAAAGCTTCTTTTTGTGTTGTGCTTCCAAAAACAGCGATTCTAGTATTATTTTGCTCAAAACCTGGAAAATTCTTAAATAAAGATTTAATTCCGGTTGGGCTAAAAAATGCTAAAACGTCATAATAAACATCAGCCAAATCAGATAAATCACTCATTACGGTTTTATAAAAAGTGCCTTCTGTCCAGTTTACTTTTAAATTATTTAAAACCTGTGGAGCATCAGCATTTAATTGGTCTGAAGCCGGTAATAAAAACTTTTCGTCTTTATATTTTTTAATTAATGCAGACATATCGGCAAAATCTTTTTGGCCCACATAAATCTTTCTTTTTCTATAAACCACATATTTTTGCAGGTAAAAAGCAACTGCTTCAGACTGGCAGAAATATTTTAAATCTTCTGGAATTTTATATCTCATTTCTTCAGCAACTCTGAAAAAGTGATCCACAGAATTTTTGCTCGTTAAGATAATTGCAGTAAAGTTATTTAAGTCGATTTTTTGAGCTCTAACTTCTTTTGCGCTCACGCCCTCAACGTGAATGAAAGGTCTAAAATCAATTTTGACTTTATGCTTTTGTTGCAACTCAAAATATGGGGAATTTTCTACTTTAGGCTCTGGTTGTGATACCAAAATTGTTTTCACTTTCATATTTGACTTTTTCTTTTTTGCTACCTTTTTGTAAACCAATAATACATGAAATAATAAGGTGCTATTTCAAGTGCGCAAAGATACAAAATAAAATAAAACAACTTACTCAAAATCAAATTTTGATAAATTTTCAATGAAATAAAGTAAGTAAGTATGTTTATTAATAAAATGGCAGCAACAAGAAAATATATTAAGAAATCTATTGGTGTATCGTTATAAAACAAAATAACGTTAAGAGGCAAAATGCACAATCCAATGTAAGTTCTGTAGCTGACCTTTTGTAAATTGAATTGTTCGTTAAATTCTTCAACGTCAAAAGAAGTTGCTATAATCTTTTCAATCAAGTATTTAGACAATATGAAAATACCAAGCAAAGTAACAATTTGAATATATTGAACCCAATCTGTCTTTGAAGAAAAGCCAAAATAACTAAGTATAATCTGAATAAAAAACGCAAAAGAAATCACCTGAACCACAAAAAGCGCGATCGTAAACCAGTTCATTAAATTCGCACTGTCACGATAAATCTTAATATATTTATCGCTATAAATCAGTTTTGAAAAGTCAGCAAAACGGGTTTCAAACACCCCACGAGTCGCGGCTATAAGCACAAAAGAAAGCACAAAAAGAACGGTTGCCCAATCTTTGCTTTCTAAAATTCTTGGCTGTAAAACGATTTCTAACATTCTGCAAAATTAGTGATTTTTTATTGCTTTCATTTTCTTTTTTTTAAGAAGCTAATCCAGCCATTCGCTACAAGCTTTCTTTCAAAAATCTTTTTTTCATCGCCACAAAAGGAGCTTCTAAAGTCGCTCTTTTGCGCCGTGAAAAAATAAATTTTTGAAAAGAAAGGCTTTTCACGATGTCTGGGCTAGGGCCATAAAAATTTATAAGGCGTTTTTCTGACTCCATTTTTTTTAACAACCTTCTTATTATTATAATTTTATTAGGAAACAACAACGGTAAAAAGTTTACTTTTGTCTTGAAATTATGCAAATATGAACGACGGCGTTGTTATAATTCCTACTTATAACGAAATTGAAAATATCGAAAGTATCATCAGAACAGTCTTTTCTTTACAAAAGCCGTTTCACATCTTGATTGTTGACGATAATTCCCCAGATCACACCGCAGCAAAAGTAAAAGCGCTTCAGGAAGAATTTCCTGACCGACTTTTTATGGAAAATCGCGAAAAAAAATCCGGACTTGGCACCGCTTACGTACATGGATTTAAGTGGGCTTTGGAAAGAAATTATGAATACATTTTTGAAATGGATGCTGATTTTTCGCATAACCCAAATGATCTTGAAAAATTGTATGACGCCTGCCGTTTTGGGATTTATGATATGTCAATCGGGTCAAGATATGTGACCGGAGTAAACGTGGTAAACTGGCCGTTAAGCCGAGTTTTGCTTTCTTATTTTGCATCCGTTTATGTGAGAATGATTACCGGAATGGAAATTCAAGACACCACAGCAGGGTTTGTTTGTTATAAAAGAAAAGTTTTGCAAGAAATAAACTTGGATAAAATCAAATTTATAGGTTATGCCTTTCAGATTGAGATGAAATACAGAACTTATGCCAAAAAGTTCAAAATAGTGGAAGTGCCAATCATATTTACCGATAGAACAAAAGGACAATCAAAGATGAGTAATTCTATTATTAAGGAAGCAATTTTTGGTGTAATTGTTTTAAGAATTAAAAAAATGTTTGGCAGTTTGTAATTACCTTTGTCGAATAATACCCATATAAATTTCCCATACAAAATAATTAAGAAGAAAATGAAAAGTGTTTTAATTAAGAATGCCAAAATAGTCAATGAAGGAACTATTTTTGAAGGAGACGTTTTAATTGAAAACGAGTTTATTGTAGAAATTGCTGAAACAATCAGCGCAAAATCATCAGCAACAAAAATCATAAATGCCGAAGGAAATTACTTAATTCCAGGAATGATTGATGATCAAGTGCATTTTCGTGAACCCGGGTTGACGCACAAAGGCGATATTGCATCTGAATCAAGAGCTGCGGTTGCCGGTGGCATTACGTCGTTTATCGAAATGCCAAACACAAATCCGCAGACTGTTACCGTTGAATTATTGGAAGAAAAATTTGCAATTGCAGCCGAAAACTCAATGGCAAATTACTCTTTTATGTTCGGCGGAACCAATGATAATTTAGAAGAAATTTTAAAGGTTGATCCAAAAACTGTTGCCGGACTAAAGTTGTTTTTAGGTTCATCAACCGGAAATATGCTTGTTGATAATGAACAAGTTTTAGAGAAAATTTTCTCAAGCACTCCGTTATTGATTTCGGTTCATTGCGAAGATGAGGAAACGATCAAAAATAATCTGGCCAAATATAAAGAAGAATACGGCGACGATATTCCGATGAAGTTTCACCATTTGATCAGAAGCGAAGAAGCTTGTTATATATCTTCTTCAAAAGCAATTGAATTGGCAAAGAAAACCGGAGCGAGATTGCACGTTTTTCACCTTTCAACGGCAAAGGAAATGAGCTTGTTTACGAACAAAATTCCGTTAGAAGAAAAGAAAATTACGGCAGAAGTTTGCATTCATCACCTTTGGTTTACAAACGAAGATTATGACAAAAAAGGAACGCTGATCAAATGGAATCCGGCGGTAAAAACTCAAGCAGATAAAGATGCGCTTTGGGAAGCCTTAAATGACGGAAGAATTGACGTAATTGCAACTGATCACGCGCCTCACACTTTAGAAGAAAAGAAAAATCCATATACTTCAGCACCATCTGGAGGCCCGTTAGTGCAACATGCAGTTGTGGCATTATTTGAGGCTTTTCACCAAGGAAAAATTTCTGTGGAGAAAATCGTGGAAAAAATGGCACACAATCCTGCGAAACTTTTCAAGATCGAAAAGCGTGGTTTTATTAAGGAAGGTTATTACGCTGACGTTGTAATTGTTGACGCTGGCTTGCCTTGGAGTGTGAAAAAAGAAAATATTCTTTACAAATGTGGCTGGTCTCCGTTTGAAGGTTTTACTTTTAAATCAAGAATCACGCACACTTTTGTGAACGGAGAAATGGTTTATAACAACTTTAAAGTTAAGGACATTCGAGCTGGAAAACGATTGACTTTTGACCGTTAATATACAGGTATGAAAAAATATTTTTTGTTTCTAGTGGTGTTTTCATCTTTGGCAAGTTGCCAAAGTGATAGTGTTGAAAAACCAGATAATCTGATTCCGGAAGATAAAATGATCGACATCATTTATGACTTGTCGATTCTTCAGGCGATGCGAAATTCAAACCAGTCTGTTTTAGATTCAAATAGCATTAATCCAAATACTTACATCTATAAAAAATATAAGATTGACAGTTTGCAATTTGCTAAAAGCAATCAATATTATGCGGCAAAAAGTATTAAAGAATATGACCAATTGTATCAATCTGTAAACGATCGAATTGTGAAAAATAAAGCAGCTGTGGATACATTGCTGGCAAAACAGAAAAGAAATGACAAGAAGCTTATAAAATCAGATACATTAAAGGTTCAGTAAGTTTTTTTAATCTCAGAAATATAATTATCAATGCTCTCAAATTTAAAATTGAGGGCATTTTTTATTTTAGAATTATCAAAATTGGACTTCGTGTGCATTGCTTTTGCTGTCGCGCGAGATAGTTTTCTTTTCTGAAAAAAGAGTTTAGAAATTATCCAATCTAATCGCCAGGCAATACTTGTCATCCGCGGATTCAAATAAACCGAAGGTTCTTTTTTACCGAAAGCTTTTGCAATAGTTCGAGATAATTTTTCAAAAGGAATGATTTCTGAAACAATTGTAAACCGTTCTTTTTCGATATCGCTTTTCATCAACGAAATCATGATTTTAACGACATCGTTTACGGTTGTAAAACCTGTGGCGCCTTTGGTGTAATATTTCAGTCCTTTTTTTATTCGGGAGAAAATTTCGCTACTTCCGTTTTTCCAGAAACCTGGGCCGAGAATGATTCCTGGATTTATGATGACGGTTTTTAAGCCTTCTTCTTGGCCGCGCCAAACTTCCATTTCAGCGCCATATTTTGTGATTCCGTAGTCGCTGTGGGGTTTTTCAGGATTCCATTCAGTTTCTTCAGTGATGATGTTTTCGTGTTCCTGCAAATCTCCAAGTGCGGCGATGGAACTGACGTAACAAAGTTTTTTTACATTTTTAGCAAGGCAAAAATTGACAATATTTGCGGTTCCTTCAATATTTACTTTACGGAGTTGTTCTTCATCGTCTGGATTGAAAGAAATCACGGTAGCGCAATGATAAACGTAATCTATATTTTCAAAAGCGATTTCAAGGGACGGAATTTCGGTAATGCAACCTTGAATCCAGTTTATCTTTTCGAATAAATCAGATTGGTTTTTCCATTGAAAAAGTGCTTTGGTTTTTTGGACGTTTTCTTGCGTTTTATAGAGCGCCCGAACGTCTTCTCCGTTTTGAAGAAGGTGTAAAAGCAGGTGGGAACCTACAAGTCCGGTGGCGCCTGTGACTAGAATCATAGTTACAAAAATAAGGTAATTAGATGATAAGGTAATTAGAAAATTAACGAATTATTTTGTCATTGCGAGGAACGAGGCAATCACATTATACGACTAAGGGATTTGTGTTTTAAAGAATTTGATGGCAAATGTTATAGATTATGTGATTACTTCGTTCCTCGCAATGACGGTGACGGAGATTGGTCCAGAAGTTTACAAAAATGCGAAAAGTTTCTCAAATAGCCCCGATGGTGCCATTGTTTGAGCTCTCCCGATTTTTCATCGGGAAGCGAGTGGCTCCAGCGGGAATTGCGATGGCTGAAAATGCCTGATGTTTCGCTTCAAATAATTTTTGGGGAGATAGTCGCTTTGAATTATCAAATTATCTAATTGTCAAATTGCCCAATTTTCTAATTAAAACTATCTTTGCGCAAATTATTTTACAAAAATGAAGAATCTAGTTGAAGAATTAAAGTGGCGCGGGCTGTATGCTGACAGTATGCCGGGGACGGAAGAGCAATTGCTGAAGGAAGTGACGACGGCGTATATTGGTTTTGACCCAACGGCTGATTCGTTGCATATTGGAAGCATGGTTCAGATTATTTTGCTGGTTCATTTGAAGAATTTTGGTCATCAGCCGATTGCCTTGGTGGGCGGTGCGACTGGGATGATTGGCGACCCATCTGGGAAATCTGAGGACAGAAACTTGCTGAACGAAGAAACTTTGGCGAAAAATGTGGCAGGCATAAAAAGTGTGCTTTCTCGTTTTTTAGACTTTAATTCGACGGATAAAAATGCGCCGGTGATGGTGAATAACTATGACTGGATGAAGGAATTTTCATTCATTGATTTTGCTCGTGAGGTGGGAAAGCGCATCACGGTGAATTATATGATGGCGAAGGATTCTGTGAAAAAACGTTTCAGTGGTGAAGGCGATGGAATGTCTTTTACCGAATTTACATACCAATTGATTCAGGGTTATGATTTCTATCATTTGTATAAAAATCACAATTGTCTTTTGCAAATGGGCGGTTCTGACCAGTGGGGAAATATTACGACTGGAACGGAATTAGTGCGCAGAATGGGTGGCGAAAATTCAAAAGCATTTGCTTTGACAACGCCATTGATTACGAAGGCTGACGGTTCAAAATTTGGGAAATCAGAAGGTGGAAATATTTGGCTGGATGCTGACAAAACTTCGGTTTATAAGTTTTACCAGTTTTGGGTAAACACGACGGATGTTGATGCTGAAAAATATATCAAAATTTTTACTTTCTTGGATAAAGAAACTATTGAAGTTTTAATTGAAGAACACAAGACGGCTCCGCATTTGAGAGTTTTGCAACGTAAATTGGCAGAAGAGATTACGACTTTTGTACATTCGAAGGAAGAATTGGAAAAAGCGATTCAGGCTTCGAATATTTTGTTTGGAAATGCAACTGCTGATGATTTGAAACAATTGGATGGAGCGACTTTCTTAGAAGTTTTTGATGGCGTTCCACAAGCGGAAATTTCTAGAGAAGATCTTGAAAACGGAATTGATATCGTTTCTGTCTTGAATGAAAAATCTGGTTTCTTTAAATCGAATGGTGAAGCGAGACGCGCATTAACTGCTAACTCAATTTCTGTAAACAGAGAAAAAATAAAGGAAGATTTTATGTTAGCGGCGAACGATTTGATTAACAATGAGTTTGTGTTATTGCAGAGCGGAAAGAAGAATTATTTTATTTTGAGAGTGGTTTAATCGGTTAATTGTTTGTTGTTTAATCGTAAAGCTTGCGAATAAACAATTAAACAAATTTACGATTTTACTAAAGAACCATCAAATTACATCCTCGGATATCAGAATTATCAAAACGGCCCAATACTTCGAAAGAACTGTTGGGCTTTTTTTTGCCTAAATCTTGCGTGGCGATGAAGGAACAGGAATTAATGTTGGCTAAATCGATCACATTGATGCCACCGGTTTTTCCGTTTTCTATGTAAGTTAACGCGTCTTCAGTATCGCGGATTAAGATTTGCATCCAGTTTGGGCATTCAAAGACGCCGTGACCGAGAGAATAGGCTTGAGAAAGCAATTCTGTCATTCCATATTCTGAATGGATGGCATCAACTCCAAAACCTTTGCAGAGCAAATCGTGAAGCTCTTCTCGAATCATTTCTTTTCTTCGGCCTTTCATGCCGCCGGTTTCCATGATTATTGTGTTTTTTAATTGAAAATTTCGCTTTTCGATTAGGTCTAATAAAGCATACGTAACTCCTATTAAAATTATGTTTTCTCCAGATGAATCTAGTTCGATTAGCTTTTGAATTAGTTCATCATAATTGTTCAGGTAAAAACCGCTTTCGGGATGGTTTGATAATTTGATTAAATCGTCAACCATATAAATCAACGACGAGCCTTCACGATCTAAATAAGATGGAAGCAAGGCTAAAACGGCATAATCTTCAATGTTTCCGTAGAACTCAGAAAATGCTTTTCTATAACTTTCTTCGTATAAAGTAATATCGGTAACCAAGTGTCTGGAAGTTGTCATTCCGGTAGTTCCTGAACTTGTAAATGTTTCTTGTATTTTTTCTTCGGAAGATAAAACTTCGTGGCTTTTGAAAAATTGAATTGGCAGAAACGGAATCTGTTTCAATGATTTTACTTCGTGTTTTTCTACATTCAAGTATTGGCAGAATTCACGATAGACGACATTATTGTCATATTGGAATCGAAATACTTTTAAGGCAATTTTCTCGAACTGCTTACTGCTTGAAATGCTGAATATGTCGGCTGGTGAAATCAAAGGAAATTATTTGTGACAAAGATAATTATTAATACTAAAAAAACCTTCCAGATTTTTAAACTCTGGAAGGGTTAAAAAGAAAAAAGCTCCAACGTGAATTGGAGCTTTTAAAATATTGAGGAAACTAATTATTTGATAATCAATTTTCTTGTAGCAGTTTTGCCTTCTTCAGTGATTTTAACGATGTAAACACCAGCGTTAAGGTTTGAAACGTTAACAGTTTCAGTAGCTGTAGTTTTAACAACTTGTTTTCCTAAAACGTCAAAGATAACTACTGATTTCTCAGCGTTAGCGTTAGTTGAGATAGAGAATTTTCCGTTAGTTACTGGATTTGGGTAAATGTTTAAACCAGCGATTTGGTTTTCTTTTACGCCTAATGATAAATCTTCGACAGAAAATTGATCAAAACTTACTGTACCTCCGTTATAAGCTCTAACTGCAAAAGTAAATATTGTTACGTTTGCTGGAGCAACAACTGTAAATTCATGTTTGATCCATGTAGTAGAAGATGGTAAATATCCATTGTTGTTTCTCAATGGGTCATCAGTAGCATTTGTTGTTTGATTAATAACAGTTCCAGCAGCGTCTTTATAGTTACTCCAGATTCTTGCATCAGAATCATCACCTGATGATTTGTACCAAAAAGAGATTCTTAAATTGTGTCCAGCAGTAACCGGAACGTCTTGATAAAATCCAGTTGTAGCTGTAGCAACATATTGAACCGAATTTGTACCATCACTACCATCAGTCGCAACTAAGGTTGGCAAAGTATAAGTAGTAGGGAATCCTGCAGTCCAACCTGTAAGTCCATTGTTAAAAGTAGGATTTGTTACTAAATTTTGAGCAAAAGCACCCGATCCTAACGCAATGGTAAATAATAAAGTGTAAAGTTTTTTCATATTCTATTTTGTTTTTTGTTATAAAAATATAATGCAAAGATAGCAACAATTTATGTCAGTCAAAAATTATTGTGTAAATTTTAGGTTAAATCTGAAATTTTGTCAGATTTACAACTATTTGACAATTAGCTTTCTAGTGGCAGTTGCGTCACCTTCCTTGATTTTTATAATGTAAACCCCTGGTGAAAGTGAAGAAACATTTAATTCTTTTGAAGAAACTGTGGCTTGAAGTACTTTTTTTCCTAAAACGTCATAAATCGCAACTTCTTTTGATAATGATAATTTTGAGGAAATAAAAATCTTGCCATTGCTTACAGGATTTGGGTAAAAGTTTAATCCTTCAATGGTGGTTTCCTGCATTTTTCCGTTAGCGGAAGTCTTTGTTTCCTGGGCCGAAAGGCTTACAGAAAAAAATAAGAGGAAAAAAAGTATAGTATAAAAGTAATTTTTTGTCATTGCCTAGATTTGGATATAGTAAATATATAAAAATTATTTCAATTATTGTACCAAAAAAAATGCCCTCCGAATTGGAAGGCATTTTGTCATTTTATTTCTTGTAGATTATAGATCCATCCAATCCATCCAAGTTGGTTGTGCTGCACCTGCACCTGCACCAGTTGCTGTTGTTGTAGCGTTAAAACCAGCTGTTAGGTTACTTACAGTTGTTACGTTTGCAATGGTAACGTTGTTTAATTTGTTAGCTGTAAAGAAAGCTTGAGATTCTGCACCGTCAAAGTTGATTCCAAAACCTGAACCAGAAACTGTACTTGTGAATCCGCTGATGTAAAGGTTAGAAATTGTAGCATAAGTTCCTCTTCTTAACCAAGCTCCAGCTTCTTTAGTAACGTTTGGATTGTTTCTTCCGATAAGTGTTACGTTAGTCAAAGTTGGGTTTGAGATTGGAGCCAAAGTTGCGTTTGTAGCGCTGTTATCAGCTTCAATTCCACGGCTGTCAGCAGAGAAATTTGTTGCAGAAGATTGATCAGAATATAAGTTAGTTACAGTTCCGTTCCATCCTTCAGTCCAGTCAAATGAGTCATCTTGACATCCAATTGCAGCAAGGTTTGTAGCGTTTACTGATCCACCAAACCACTCAAATCCGTCATCAGAACCTTGGTAAACCAAGATATCATTTACTTGTGTTCCTGAACCAACAGCATAAAAAGTAACTCCGTTAAATTCAGCGTCGTCATTGATCAAGTTTCCAGAATATTCTACGATAATATGAGAAAGAACTCCAGAGTTATCAGCAGGATTTGTTCCTCCATAAGTCAAACCTGTAACTTCCGCTTGAGCGTTAACACCCAAGTTTGTAACTGCATTTCCACAGATTACTAATCCGCCCCAGTCTTGTGGTGCTGGATTTGTAGCGTTAGATGTGAAAACGATTGGGTTTGCAGCTGTACCTTGAGCCATGATTTTTGCTCCTTTTTCAACTCCTAAGAAAGCTACTTCTTCAAATTCTGTATCAGCTTCAATTCTTGTTCCAGCAGGGATTGTTAAAGTAACACCTGGCTTAACATAAGTTGAACCTCTTAATGTATAAAGTGTTCCCGCATTTAAAGTCATGTCTTGAGTAATGTTTCCAGATAAAACTCCTGTCTCTGGAACCACTGGACCATTGTTGTCGTTGTTGTCGTCACTTGAACAACCTGTAACCATTGCACCTAAAATAGCTAGGCTAAATACTAATTTTTTCATTTTCTAAAGTAATTTTGTTGTTTATATTTAGTACTGCAAATATGGAATGTATTGCCTAATCAGAAGTTATCTAAGGATTATCTAATCTTTATTTTAAAATAGAATAATTGTAAATTTAATGTTACTGGTTTCTAGGTTTCTAAAACTGAAAAGCCAAAAAAAAAGCAGTCCGAAAGACTGCTTTAATAAATTTGTATTTCAACTGATTTTTAGAACAAGCTGTATTTGATTCCTAAGCTGAAATCTAACCCAGTTTTGTATGAATATGTTGTCGTGTCACCTTCAGCATTTTCTTGATATCTCTCGATTTTGCTGTCTAAAAGGTTTTTCACATTAAAGCTGATATTCAATCGGTCACCAATTGCAGCACTTGAAATAAAGTTCAGCGTTGGGATTCCTTTTTCCATAACATTTCCTCCGGTTTGGATGTTTCCAAGAGAATAAATTCTATCGTGGAAATAATTTCCAACCAATGAAATTGTTGGTTTAAAAGTTCCTGCTTCAATTCTATATGTCAAATCTGCATTTAATAAAAGCGGTGAAGCTCCTTGTAATCCATCTTTTGCATCGTTGAAACTTACACTGATCGTATTGTTTGTTTCTTCGGCTACTTTTTCTGAATCTAATTTTTGCTCAGAATACATGTATGTAAAGTTGAAACCTGCAGAAAGATTAGATTTGTCTTCCACGTTCCAAAGGTTTTTTCTGATCTCAAATTCAATACCTGCAACAAATGCATTGTCTCCAGCATTTACAAAAGTGTTATCGTTCAATGCAGAATTTAGTCTTGTTTTGCTGATTGGGTCGATGATGTATTTTCCGAAACCAGTTACCGAAATTAATTCGTCATTATCAGGAAACATTTCCCATTTTACATCAAAATTGTAATTATCTGAAGGATTCAAGAATGCATTTCCAACAGTGCTTTCTCCAACAACTTCAAAACGGAATGGTGCTTTTTCAATAAATTGAGGCAAAGTGTACGTTTTGCTTGCCGCAACTCTCAAATTTTGTCTGTCATTCAATGCATATTTTAATGTCGCTACCGGAAGAATATACAATTCGTCAATTTTTGCATCATCAAAGTTTACGTTTGGCAGTGAAATATTTGTATCCCATTCCATTTCTTGCAAGACTTTTTCAGCTCTAACACCAATTGTATAAGTCAGTTTTTCTGAAGGAGAATACTCAAAATTCGCTAATCCAGAATGTACGCTCAAGTCAGCGTTATAAGTAAACGGTTTTAAATTTCCTGCGTTTCTTGAAGTCAAGATTCTAAAAGTATTGTTTACTGTTGATGTAGTTTGATTGTCTGCGTTCAAGAAATCGTCAATTGTATTTGGAGTTGTAAAAACAGTTCCGTTAACTCTAAAGTTGAATTGAGTTGCCTCAAAATCTCTAGATTTAATTCTTCCGTTGTAACCAAAAGTCAATTTTCCTTTATAATCTTCACCTTCGCCTTTAAAAAGTTTGTAATCAAATTGCGCTTTCGCGGCAACTTCATTTTCTTTTAAAGCTTGAAAATACCTGTTATTTGTTGATTGCGTGTTTGTATTGAAAATATATCCGTCGTTATTTTCAACCAAAGTATTTGTGATTCTGTCTGGCATGTCAGAATTTACAATTCCGTAAGAACCTCCCCAGTTTAAAGTCAATCTTTCAGAAAGTTCGTTTTTCCCTAAAAGTTGGTTCAAGAACAATTTATTTTGTTCAGTAACGGTTTGTCTTGTAAAACTGTCTGATCCGTTTTCGTTGATGAAATTAAATTCATTTACATCACTTTTTGAAGAATTTACAAAAACGCTGTTCCATTTAATTGAGTTTCCAGAATTGATTTTGTAAGCAAGATTCAACATTCCAGTTGATTTTGTTACATATTCATATTTGTTAACATTATAAAAATCCTCGATAATATTGTCGTTTGTGTTTCCAATATTTCTTTGAGAACCTTTTTTCAAATTGTATCCGTTTTCAAAAGAAGCTGTTCCAAAAACGCTCAATCTTCCGTTTTCTCCAATGTCAAAACTGTTTCCTCCAGAAATTCCGAAGTTAGCATCAACCGGATGATTTTCAGAATTTGGAGTCCATTTGTTTTCAAATTGATAAACGCTGATATTGTTAGGCTTTCTTACATTATAAAAACCAGACTTTTCAATTCCGTCAGCAGTTTTAAAATCAGAACCAAAAGCGTTGTTGTTCAAACCGCTTCCAATTTCGATATTTAATTTCCCTTTTCCGGTATGTTCTTTAGAAACGATATTGATGTTTGCGCCGCCCACATCTCCATAAGAATCTGGATAATATGTTTTGCTAACGCCAACCGACTGAATTACATCCGTAGAAAATAAATCTAAGGCAACGTTTTTATTTGTAGGCTCGTTTGAAGGCAAAGGTAATCCATTAAAGGTTGTGCTGTTATAACGGTCACCAAGTCCACGAACAAAGATTCCTGCCGTTCCATCCTGACGAGAAATTCCGGTAACTTTAGTTACTGCTGCGGCAGCGTCGCTAACACCTTTTCGTGTCAACTCTTGTGCACCGATACTTTGCGTGATAGTTACCGCTTTTTGCTGTTCCATTAAAAGAGCAGTTTCTTTTTCACGACTTTGAATCGACTCAATAACCACATCTTCTAAAGTTACACTTCCAGAACTCAAGGCTTTATTGATCGTCTTTTTTTCACCAGCTGCAATTGTGATTTTTTCTTCTTGTGAATCATATCCAAGGAAACCAAAAACCAGGGTTTGTGCACCGGCATTTACTTCAATTGTATATTTTCCGTCAAGATCCGTTTGAACGGTGTTTGTTGTTCCTTTAACTGTTACAGTCGCAAAAGGAAGCGTTTCGTTATTCAAGTCCTTATCTGTAATGACTCCAGAAATTGTACCTTTGCTTTGTGCAAATCCAAGAGTGCTAAGCAGTAAGGCGATGAATAAAAATTTAATTTTCATGTTGTTGTGTTCTTTAATTTTGTGCAAAGAAACACTTGCTCTGTAAAGGTGATGTTACTCGCTTGTTACTATTGAGTTGCCTGAAGTTTACTAAATTGTTACCACATTAAATTATCGTAAACACATGTAATCCTTTTGTATTATATTTACATTTACAACCGCTAAACGCATAACTTTTCCCTAATTATGAAAAAGAAAGACATTAAGATTTTATTGGTTGATGATGAGCAAGACATCCTAGAAATTGTAGGTTACAACTTAACACAAGAAGGATATCAAATTTCTACTGCCAGCAACGGAAAGGAAGCGATTCAAAAGGCTAAAAAAGAATTGCCACACTTGATTATTATGGACGTAATGATGCCAGAAATGGACGGAATGGAAGCGTGTGAAAACATCAGAAAATTACCAGAATTAAGCAACGTAATCATTACTTTTTTAACAGCAAGAAGCGAAGATTATTCTCAAGTTGCCGGTTTTGACGCTGGCGCGGATGATTATATCACCAAACCAATCAAGCCAAAATTGTTGGTAAGCAAAGTGAAAGCTTTATTAAGAAGATTAAAAGAAGAAGAGCAAAACTCAGAAACTTTAAACGTAGGTGGCATCGAAGTAAATCGTGAAGAATATAAAATTGTTCAAGACGGAAAAGAAATTATCTTGCCAAGAAAAGAATTTGAATTATTCTATTTATTAGCTTCAAAACCTGGAAAAGTATTCAAAAGAGAAGAAATTTTAGACAAAGTTTGGGGTAACGAAGTAATCGTTGGCGGAAGAACCATCGACGTTCACATCAGAAAATTAAGAGAAAAAATCGGAGAAGAGTTGTTCAAAACCATTAAAGGAGTTGGATATAAATTAGAAGTTTAATGGCTGTAAGTTTCAAGAAAACCTATCGATTTGCGGTAAAATCATCACTGTATATTACCTTTTTCTCCACAGGATTGGCAGCAATCTTAACGAGTATATTCTTTACGTTTTCTTGGGAATTTTGCTTGATTTTTGCACTTTCTATTGCCATTTTTTCATTCTTCGTATTACAATATCGAGTAGAAAGATTCATTTATAGAAGAGTGAAAAAGATTTATGACGACGTTTCTTTATTAGAATCTACCAATTTCAGGTCACAGCCAATTACCACTGATATGGCGACTTTGACCAAGCAAGTAAAGAAATTTGCTACCGATAAAAAACTTGAAATTGAAACTTTAAAAGTTCGTGAAGAATACCGAAGAGAATTCATCGGAAACGTTTCACACGAATTAAAAACACCGCTTTTTACCGTTCAAGGTTATATTTCCACGCTTTTAGACGGGGGAATGAAAGACAAAACCATCCGAAAAAAATACCTCCAGCGCGCTGAAAACGGCGTGGAACGATTGATTTACATCGTTCAGGATTTGGATATGATAACCAAATTAGAAGCTGGAGAACTGAATTTGGTTAACAGCCGATTTGATATTTTAGAAGTTATCCAAAACGTATTTGATTTGCTCGAAATGAAAGCGTCAGAAAAGAATATTCTGCTGATGTTTGACGCCAAATATGTAAAGCCGGTTTTTGTCTATGGTGACAAAGACAAAATCCAGCAAGTGGTTACAAATCTTGTCGTAAACTCCATAAAATATGGCAAAGAAGATGGAACCACAGAAGTCAGCGTGGAAGATTTGGTCAATAATAAAGTCATCGTCAGAATTATGGACAACGGCGACGGAATCGAAAAACACCACATTCCGAGGCTTTTTGAGCGTTTTTATCGTGTCGATAAAAGTGGCGCCAGAACAGAAGGCGGTTCTGGTTTAGGACTTTCTATCGTGAAACATATTATTGAAGCCCACGACGAAAAAATCTACGTCGAAAGCCAAGTAGGCAAGGGTTCAGAGTTTTCATTTACCCTCGAAAAGACAAAATAATTTATTCCAAGTTATATCAGTTCCAAAGTTTTTTAAACCTTTAAACATTTCGATTTGGTTGAGGTTTTCAATCTTAAAATCGTTTTGCCTCGCAAACGGAACCAATCCTTCTTTTTTCAATTTTTTAGCCAAATATTCTTGTTCATATTGTCCAGGCGTTGGAATAAAAAAGGCTTTTTTGCCTAATTGTGCCAAATCCATAATCGTGGTGTAACCCGAACGGCAAAGCACAATTTCACTTTCGTTGAACGTATTTTCAAGTTCTTCGGTATTCATAAAATTGTAATATTTCACATTCCCGATTTCTTCTATTTTTTGTTGCGGTTCGATTTTTCCTTTGATGAAAATTACGTTTCCATCATAAAAAGGCATTTCGTTTTGCAATTTTTCTTCCAGCATCGTGCGTTGCGGTTCCGGGCCAGAAAGTATAACCATTAAGTCAAACTTCTGTTCAACTGGTTTTTTATGCAATCGGCTCAATGGCCCGATGTATTTTATGTTTTTAATGGAATTATCAATATGGCCGAGTTTTCCGGTGAGGTTTGGTTTTGTTTCCACATCAGGAACCCAACATTGATTGAATTTTTTGATAATCTGCTGGTGCATTTTGCTAGAAATCCAAGTGGTGTTTCCGGTCAAAACTTTCAACTGATGCGTGATGAAAACTGAAGGAATTTTTTTGGAATGAACGCCAAGTCGGTTGTCAGAAATGATTCCGGACAGTTCAAATTCTTTAATCCAGTTTTTAACTATTTTTCGCTCTTCATAAATGGCTTCAAGCATTTTTGGTGCATTCAGTAGCATTTTCCACTTAAAGAAAGCGCCGTTTTTGGCGTATTCGATATGATACGAAGGAAGCTCCAACGATTTTAAATGTGGAAATTCTTTTTTTAGCATTTGCAAAGCAACGCCGTCAGAAGCAATGATGGGATTGTAACCATTATTTTCTAGAGCTTCAATAATCGGGATGCAACGTGTGGCGTGACCTAATCCCCAATTTAAAGGTGCGACAAGAATGTTTTTCTTTTTAGTTTCCAATTTTGATGCTTTTGTGGGTTTAAAAATAGGTTTTTTATTTTTCTAACAGGTTTTTTGAAACGGGTTAGGTTTTGTTTTTTAAGTTTGAGAGAAATTTATCCTAACAGGTTTTGAAAACCTGTTAGGATATCGACAATATTGGTCCCCAACTTTCCAAAAATGCGACGGCCTTTCTCAAATAACCCCGATGGTGGCGACTATCCTTTTTTTTCTTTTTTCGGAAAAAAAGATAGTACCAACCAGCGGGAATTGTGAAAACAGAAAATGCCCGAACGATTCGTTTCAAATAAAAAGAACATCGTCGAAGATAAAAGTAATTCAGTTCATATATATTTCCTTAATTTTACCAAAATTTTAAATTTAGCCGTGGGAAGTAAAAATAAATTAAAGCGATTTAAGGAAAACGCGACGTTTGAGAACGTTTTTCAACCAACGAGAGAAGAAGTTGTGGGCGGGGAATTTCCGTTGAGAGGAAAATGGAATGCTGATTTTTTCAAAAATGACAATCCGATTATCTTAGAATTGGGCTGTGGAAAAGGCGAATATTCTGTTGGTTTGGCAGAGAAATATCCAGAGAAAAACTTTGTTGGGATTGATATCAAAGGAGCTCGTTTTTGGCGTGGCGCCAAGACTGCCGTGGAAGATGGTTTGCATAATGTGGCGTTTGTGAGAACTCAGATTGAGCTAATCAACTATATTTTTGCCGAGAATGAAGTGGATGAAATTTGGATTACGTTTCCGGATCCGCAGATTAAATACAAGCGCACGAAACACAGAATGACGAATTCTGAATTCTTGCAATTGTATAAAAAAATCTTGAAACCAGACGGCGTTATGAATTTAAAAACCGATAGCGAATTTATGCACGGTTACACGCTTGGGTTGCTTCACGGCGAAGGCCACGAGGTTTTATATGCGAATCATAACGTGTATAAAAACGAAGGAAGTCCGGAGGAAGTGACAACGATTCAGACGTTTTATGAGAAACAATATTTGGAAATAAACAAGGCAATTACGTATATTAGGTTTAAAATTAAATAATATGGCGATTGCGATGGCGCTGTTATGGGGACTTTTTTTGTCGGCGATTGGAATTTCACTTCCAGGGTTGATTAACATGACAGCGGCCAAAATCAGCGTTCGGGATGGAAGGTCGAGAGCCTTGATTTTTGTGGCCGGAGCGCTGGTTATTATTTTTATCCAGACTTACATTGCCGTCGCTTTTGCAAAACTAATCAACGGTCGTCCAGATTTGATTTTTATGTTGCAAGAGATTGGCTTGGTGGTTTTTACATTGTTGACTATTTTCTTTCTATTCATTGCAAAAAAGCCAAAAGTTAAAGCCGAAGATACTAAAGTGAGAACTAAAGTTGGTCGATTTTTTCTTGGAATGTTGCTTTCGGCGTTGAACTTTTTCCCGATTCCGTATTTTGTATTTGTAAGCGTGACGCTGGCAAATAACGGCCATATTGAATTTGCTCCGTTGAACAATTTTATGTTTGTAATGGGCGTGGTTATCGGGTCGTTCGCGGTATTTTATCTGTATATTATTTTCTTTAAAAGAATCGAACACAAAACAGACTGGATGATGCGAAATATGAATTATTTCTTGGGTTCGGTTACTGGTTTGGTGGCGATTGTAAATTTGATTAAAATACTTCGAAATTAAAACGCAGATCTTTATAGATTTGAATTGCGCAAATGTAGCCTTGTTTTTAATCAGTGAAAATTGAGAAATTTGTGTTCAATAATCCTTATTTATGAAAGAAGAAAATTTTTTCCAAAGAGTTTATGAAGTCGCAAGACAGATTCCGTTTGGGAAGGTGACTTCTTATGGCGCAATTGCAAATTATTTAGGTTCAAGAGGTTCTGCCAGAATGGTGGGTTGGGCGATGAATGGCTCCAGCAATATGGAAGATGTTCCGGCACACAGAGTTGTAAACAGAAAAGGACTTTTAAGCGGAAAACATCATTTTGAAGGAACAAATTTGATGCAACAGCTTTTAGAAAACGAAGGAATTCAGGTGGAAGATAACCAGATTGTGGATTTCGAGAAACATTTTTGGGATCCGATGAATAGCAAAGATTAATCTATCTTTATCATGAAAAAATTACTTCTCATTTTTTTAATTATACTTTTTTTCTCTTGTTCTGAAAGGAAACAAAACGGTTTGCCGAAATTAATTGATAGCAAAGTGAAAAATAGCATTCAAGTTAATAGTAAAGAAATGCTCAATATCGAAAGTTTTATGCCACTAGCATTTAATTTTGATGAAGATTTAAAAGTAAAAACATTAAGACATAGGTTTGATTCTGTGAGATCAAAAAAAATTCCGTTTGATTCCGTCATTCCAAAATACAATCTAAAAATAGTCATTGACACTTCATACTTTATATCTAATAATTGGTACGTATATAATTTTGTTCCAAGGCCAAAAAATGTTATTCAAGAGGGGCGACTAAATGGAAAAATCCCCACGAAAATTGATCAGCAAAAGTCATTCGCTATATTAACTGAATATTTGGATAAGAGAACTGAACTACAGGAAGCTAATGTGAACTGCTATCCACTTTTGGTTTATAATCTTTCTGAAAATGAGGCTTATATGAATTCAGAATTTATACAAGAAGCAAAAGATATTGATGGAAAATGGAAACCTATAGAATTTACGTTTTTATACGAAATGTGCGGAACTGGTAAAGGATTTCAAAGCGCTCTAGAACCAAAAAAATATGTGGCGTTTTCAATAATAAAATACAAAGGAGATTTTAAAACCAAGATTAGAGTCAAATTTAGGAATAATCGTCATATATATTACTCCAATGAAATTGAAGGAACAATCAATCGTTCCCAATTTAATCAAGACTTTAAAAAAAGCTATTTTGAAAGCTACGGTTCAAATATAAGCAGTTCCGATTTTGACTTTTATTCGAAGGATATATTCCTGAACGAATAATTATATTGTTGTAAAAATTATCAGATTAAGCAAATTATAAAACTCGTGCCGTCATTTTCGTTTTTATAATTCAAATAACCTCCATGCGCTTCAATGATGTTTTTTGACAAAGTCAGCCCAATTCCTGCGCCGTCTTTTCTTGTAGTGAAAAAAGGAAGAAAGATTTTGTCTTCGATTTCAGCATCAATTCCGCTTCCAGAATCTGAGATGGTGATGAACGTTCTATTATTTTTTATTTCGGAAGAAATTTCAATTGTTTTTTCTAGTTTTTCTTCCAACGCGTACATGCTGTTCGTCAATAAATTAATCAAAACTTGTTCCATCTGAAGTTTGTCGACCAAAATCCAGCGGTTAAATTCTATTGTGTTTTTCACATTAATATTTTCCTTTTTAAATAACGGATTCATTATTTGCAAAGTACTTTCAATCAAAGAATTTAGTTCTATTTTTTCTTTATTGGGAGTCGGAAGCATTGCTAATTTTCGATAGCTTTCTACGAAGTTTTGCAAATGGTCGCTTCGATGGATTATGGTTGAAACGCTTTGTTTGATGTCTTCCAAATCTTCTTTTGAAAGTGATTCTTGTTGCATCAAATCATTCAAATTTTGCGTCAGCGAACGAATCGGCGTAATCGAATTCATCAGTTCGTGCGAGATGACTTTCATCAAATTTATCCAAGCTTCTTTTTCTTTTTTCTCAATAACTTTTTGGATGGAATCCAATAAAATCACATAATATTCTTGGTCAAAAGTTTTGGTTTTTGAAGTTTGTAAAATAAAAGTCTGCGAATCTTGCTTGTCAATTCTGACTTGCAACGTCGTTTTGATTTCCTCAAAATTTCGCTCTTCAATAATGATGCAAAGTGCTGGAAATTGATTTTTTAGATAATGCCATTTCGAAACTTTTGGAACCTGAAAATGCTTTGAAAAATAATCGTTCAAGAGAAAGATATTCCAACCGTCTTGGTCTTTTTGCAGAATCAAAACGCCGGTTTCAATGTTGTTTAAAATCGAACGATAAACCAAATCTTTTGAAACTTGCTCGTTCTGTTTTCCTTTTAAAGTATCATATAATTTAAAAAGCGATTGGTAATTTTTAAAGGAAGAATGCTTCGAAAAATCAGCAGAAAAATCGTTGCTTAAAATCGCGCTGATGGTTCGGTCGTAAAATTGGAAGATGTTTTTGATGTAAAAATAAATTTCTACCAAGAGAAAAAGCGTAATCAATCCGAAGAAAAAAGAACTGTAAATCAGACTTTTTTGAAACAATAAAGCGCAACAAGTTATCCCAATTAAAATCAGGAAGATTCTGAAAAAGATAGTGTTGTAATGTTTTTTGTTCATAAATAGTTTTCCCACGAATTCACGAATTTTTTCAGATTTGATTCGTGAATTCGTGGCCAATTAATTTTTCAAATCAAATTTCTCCATGCGTCGATACAAAGAAGCTCTGGAAAGTCCCAATTCCTCTGCCGATTTGCTGATATTAAAATTGTGTTTTTGCAACACTTTTCCAATCATAGACTTTTCAATATCAGATAATTGCAAATCTTCAATATTTCTGTTTTCGATAAAATCTAAATCCAAATCAGAAACGGTAATTGCATTGTTTTCACACAAAATCACGGCACGTTCGATTCGGTTTTCCATCTCACGGATATTTCCGTTCCAGGCGTGTTTCTCGATTCGAGACAACGCTTCCGTGCCAAAAGTAATTTCGTTTCTTTCGTATTTTTCAATGATTTTGGCCAATAAAAATTTCGCCAATGGCATAATATCTTCTTTTCGTTCCCGAAGCGAAGGCAAAACAATTTCCATCGTATTAATTCGGTAATATAAATCTTCCCGGAAATTTTTCCCGGAAACTTCCTGTTTTAAATCAATATTTGTAGCCGTAATTATTCTGACATTCAACTGTCTGGATTTGGCTTCGCCCAGGCGCGTAACCGATTTGTTCTGGATGACTTGCAATAATTTTGACTGCAAATGCAATGGCACATTTCCGATTTCATCTAAAAAAATAGTTCCGTTATTGGCCAATTCAAAACGTCCTGGATTATCGGTTTTTGCATCCGTAAAAGCACCTTTCGCATAACCAAAAAGTTCGCTTTCAAAAATAGTATCGTTTAAAGAACCCAAATCCACGTGGATGAAAGGTTGGTTATTTCGGTTGGAATTTTGGTGGATATAATTGGCAAGCACAAATTTTCCGGTTCCGTTTTCGCCTAAAATCAAAACGTTTGCATCGGTTTTGGCCACTTTTTCGGCTAAAGAATAAGCGCGTTTTATAGAATTAGATTCTCCAATAAAAACCGATGCTGTCTTTGGAAGTTTCTCTGCTTTTTTCTTCTCTTTTCGAGATTCATCAACCGCGGATTTTACGACAGAAAGCAATTTTTCATTGTCCCAAGGTTTTAAAATGTAATCAAAAGCACCGGATTTTAAGCCTTCAACGGCGGTTTCCACTTTGCCAAAAGCAGTCATCAAAATCACTTTGGTTTCGGGTGAAAATGTCTTGATTTCTTTCAAAAGATAAATTCCTTCGCGACCGTCTTCAAAACCAATTCGGTAATTCATATCTAAAAGAACCACGTCAATTTGATTTTCAGAAAGCAAATTCAAAATGTTTTTTGGATTGTTCAGCGTGTAAATATTCTCGAAATGTTTCTTCAAGACCATTTTTGAAGCAAATAAAATGTCTTCTTGGTCATCAATCACTAAAATATTGGCTTGCGTTTTTTTCATTGACTGTTCATTTTCGGACAAAAAGTGTTCATTTTCGGACACTTGGAAATTCTTTTGAAATTAAAATCCGTTGAAATATAAGGCTTTGCAGATTTTAAAATTGTGGCACAAAATTGCTAAATAATCTTACAAATAATTTAATATGGACACGGTCGTTCCTCGTAAAAGTAGAAAAAATAAATACCTGATAATCGGTTTGCCCCTTTTTTTATTGGCTGGCTATTTTGTCTTTTCATCCGTTACGAAAAAGCGCAGTTTGGATGTGAAGAAAAACGAAATCACAATCAAAACGGTCGAAAATAATTATTTCGAAGATTTTATTGTTTTTCAAGCCAAAGTGGAACCGTTAAATTCGATGTTGCTGAACGTTGTGGAAGGCGGTTCGATTCAGGAAATTTTTGTCGAAAACGGAAGTTTTGTACAAAAAGGACAGTTTTTGGCAAGATTGTACAACCCAAATACGGAACTGGGTTATATGACGCAAGAAACGGCTATGATTGAACAAATTAATAATTTGAACAAGGCAAAATTAGATTTAAGAACACAGGAATTAAATTTGATGAAAGATTTGGTTGCCATTGAACATGATTTTTTAGACGCCAAAAGTCTGTATGATTTGAACCAAAAATTATTCAAGGAAGAAATACTTTCTAAAAACGAATGGGAAAAAACGCAGGAGAATTTTAGATTCCAGAAGGAACGTAAAAACATTATTCAGCAAAGTGTGCAAAAGGAAAAACAAGCGAACGCAATTCAGATTTCGCAAATCAACCAGTCGCAAAATATTATGCAAAAAAGCTTGGAAATTCTGCGAAGCAACAAGAAAAATTTCTTAGTTACAGCGCCATTGGCGGGACGACTTTCTTCGTTTGAACCCATTTTAGGAAAAAATTATCTGGCAGGAGAAAGCATCGGAAAAATTGACGTGATGAAAGGCTATAAATTGATGGCTGACGTGGATGAATTTTATTTGGAGAAAATTTCTGTGGGTCAAAAAGGGGAAATTGAATATAAAAATCAAATAGTTAAAGTGGAAGTTACCAAAGTGATTCCGGAGATAAAAACGGGGAAATTTCAAGTAGAATTGAATTTTGTTGAAGCAAAAGATTTAGATTTAAGGCAAGGTTTGAGTTTTGGCGTAAGACTTTTACTTTCAGAAAAAACAAAAACGACCGTACTTTCAAAAGGTTCCTTCAATCAAGATACCGCCGGAGAATGGATTTTTGTGGTAAATGGAAATCAAGCGGTTCGGAGAAAAATAAAATTAGGAAGAGAAAATCCACTTTATTATGAAGTTTTGGAAGGACTGAAATCTGATGAAAAAGTAATTACATCGAGTTACAAAGATTATAAAAACATAGAAATTTTAAATTTACAATAATATGAAAAGTATGCTACTTGCGCTTTTTTGTGCCTTGAGTGTGAATGCTCAAAATGTTAAGTCAGAAGGGACAATTTTCGTGGATGGAATCAAAGACAAAAAGTGGAATAATTCCAATGGAAAAGATTTTACAAAGGCTTCTTTTGCTGTTTTCAGTGGTGCTTGCTATGTTACTTTGGAGGTAGACCAGACTGCTGAAGTGAATTTTAAATCCGTTTCCACAATTTCAAAAGGCAAATTGGAAGTGAAGTTAATTGACGAGCAAGAATACGACTATTTTTATTGCAAAACATCTAAAGATTGCATTGTGGTTAAAGACATCACGTTAGAAAAAGGAAAAAAATACCGACTGTATTTCATTGGAGAAAATGCCAAAGGCAAATTTGAAGTCAATTGGGAAATCAACAAATAATCAATCAAAAATCAATATGATAAAAATTCAAAATCTTTCCAAAGTTTTCAGAACGGAAGAATTGGAAACCAAAGCGTTAAACGAAATTTCGTTGGAAATCAACGAAGGCGAATTTGTAACGATTATGGGCGCTTCCGGATGCGGAAAATCGACATTGCTGAATATCGTTGGGCTTTTAGACGACGTTTCAAGCGGAAGTTATAAGTTATTGAACCAAGAAATTCACGGTTTAAACGAAAACGAAAAATCTAAAATTAGGAAGCAGAACATCGGATTTGTGTTCCAAAATTTTAATCTGATTGACGAACTTTCTGTGTATGACAACATCGAATTGCCGTTGATTTATAACAATGTGAATGCTTCTGAAAGAAAGAAAAAAGTGGAAGCAATTGCAGAACGTTTGGCGATTTCGCATCGTTTGAAACATTTCCCACAGCAACTTTCCGGCGGTCAACAACAGCGAGTTGCAGTAGCAAGAGCGTTGATTAACGACCCAAAAATAATCCTCGCCGATGAACCAACCGGAAATTTGGACAGTAAAAACGGTAACGAAGTAATGGAATTATTGACGGATTTGCACGCGAACGGAGCTACAATTTTAATGGTAACGCACTCTGATTATGATGCTTCCTTCTCGCAAAAAACTATTTTTATGAAAGACGGAATGGTGCTTTCTGAAAAAATAAACAGCAGAAATGTGGACGCTTTTGTTAACGCTTAAATTTAAAAATATGATACGATTAATTATTTTCACGGTTACTTTTTTATTTACCGTTTTGGCGAGCGCACAAGTTTCTGAAAACAGAAATGTTTCAAATTTTTCTAAAATAAAAGTTTCCACCAGCATTGATTTGGTTTTTACCCAAGACTCAAAAACTTCGGTAAAAGTAGAAGCCGATGACGCTGAAAGACTGCAAGCGATTGTAACAAAAGTTTCGGGAAATACGTTGGAAATTTATGTGGATTCTAAAAATTTAAAAGGGAAAAAGAATAGGAATTTCAAAACTTTAAAAGTCTGGGTTTCCGCGCCATCAGTAGATTCTTTTCAAGCAAGTTCTTCGAGTTCAATTGCTTTAAAGAATGGCATTGAGGTAAAAACGGCGAATATCGAAGTTTCTTCCAGCGCGGATTTTAAGGGTAAAATTAAAGCAGACGAAATTAACCTAAGTGTTTCGTCAAGCGGAGCTTTAAAAAGCACTGTTTCTTCTAAAAAATTAAACGTGGAAGTGAATAGTTCCGCTGAAGCGATTTTATTAGGTACAGCAGAAAATACAAATGTTTCCGCAAGCAGTTCAGCGGATTTTCAAGGAAGAGAGTTGACAGTTAAAAATGCAATTGTCGAAGTGAGTTCTTCTGCAGAAGTTGTTTTGACCATCACCGAAAGCCTTAAAGCAAAAGCAACTTCAAGCGGTTCTGTTTCTTATTATGGAAATCCAAAAAACGTAGAATCTGAAAAAAATTCTTCGGGTTCCATTACCAAAAATTAATAGTCTCATCAGCTAAAAGAGTTTCAATCATCAACAATCAATCAAATCGACATGCTTAAAAACTGGCTAAAAATATATTTATATCAAATCAGAAACAATAAATTCTTCACTGCCCTGAATGTTTTGGGGTTGAGCATCGGAATTGCGGGTTTGATATTTTCCATCCTTTATTGGAACGATGAACATTCATACAACGCTTGGAATCCGGGAAAAGAAAATGTTTTTCAATCAATAAATCGAGTAAGCTTAGATGAATATTGGGCGAGTAATGTGGCGCCTTTAGAAGATAATCTCAAGGAATTTGAAGAAGTGGAATCTTTTTGTTACATGGATAATTGGTATTACAACGAAATTATTCAGTACAAAAACAAAAAGGAAATTTTCAAAATTACCGATGCTCAAAAAACTTTTTTCGAAATGTTTCCTTTCAAATTTATTAAAGGATATGGAAAATCGGCTTTGAAAGATAACGCCAGCATTGCAATATCTGAAAAAGCGGCCGAAAAGTTATTTGGGACGGAAGATCCTTTAGGGAAAATTGTAACTTATTCTGGCAGAAAACTTGTGGTCAGAGGCGTTTATGTCATTCCCGGAAAGTCTTCAATGCAACCTGATGCGGTTACAAATTTAATTGATGTTCGCATAACAGAGGCAAAAGGCGAGTGGGGATGGGGGAACTTCAACTTTGGTCTGATGATAAAGCTCAAAAATTCGGACGACAAGAATAAAGTGACCCAAAAGATACAAGATTTAATGTTCAAAAACAGAATCGTAGTTTGGGCAAAAAAAGAAGGAATCACTGTTGCAGAATGGGAAAAGAAAAAGGGGAAAGATCAGCTAAAAGTTATTTTAGAACCGTTAAAAGATTCTCGACTTCACTCAATCACCGACGGTTTTGCAGAAGGAAAAGGAAATTATCAGTTTCTTGTAATCATGATCGGATTATCAATTTTGATTTTAATTCTTTCAATTGTAAATTATGTAAATCTCGCCACGGCAAATGCCATAAAACGAGCAAAGGAAGTTGGCGTTCGAAAGATTATTGGAGCATCAAAATCAAATATCGTCAAGCAATTTCTTTTTGAAACTATTCTCACAACTTCATTTTCCATTTTGCTGGCGCTTGTAATTGTAGAATTGTCATTGCCTTATTATAATGAGTTTTTAGGGAAAGAATTGGTCATTTTCGGAAGTCAATTTTATTTGCAAATAATAGCAATTTTCTTAATAACAGTTACTGTTTCCGGAATCTTTCCAGCGGTTTATGTTTCTAATTTCGAAACTTTAAAAGTCTTAAAAGGAAATTTCGGAAGAAGTAAAAGTGGCGTTTGGTTACGAAACGGAATGTTAATCCTTCAATTTAGTATCGCCACTTTTTTCATCATTGGTTCTTACATTGTTTACGAACAAATCAAATTTATTTCAGAGAAAGACCTCGGTTTTAAAGGCGATCAAGTAATTTCAATTACCTACCGAAATAAATATAATTGGCGCGAAGAAAACTATAAAGAAAAAATTTATAACCGTTATAATATGATTAAATCCAATGTTTCTGCTATTAACGGCGTGGAACAAGTGTCAACTGGTGCGTTCAGTTTTGGCTCTGGAAATGGATCTACAACGGGATTTTCATATAAAGGAAGCGAAAATATTCAGGGGAAAAATATGGGCGTGGACTTTGACATGCTTGAAATGATGCAAATCAAAATTAAGGAAGGTCGGACTTTGTCAGAAAAATTTTCTTCAGATACCATAAATTCAATGTTGGTTAACGAAACCGCTTTAAAAATGATGGGCGAAAAAGATCCTATCGGAAAAGAAGTAGAATGGAATGGTCGTAAATTGAAACTCGTTGGTATCGTCAAAGATTTTAACTTGATGGGACCGCAAGAAAAAGTACAGCCAATGGTTTTCTTTCACTTTAAAACAGTGGACTGGATGCTTCAAAATGCTAGTAAAATTCACGTCAAAGTTAAAGGAGAAAATATTCAGCAAACCATTGCAGAAATTGAAAAATTTTGGACAAAAAAGGTAGATACCGATTATCCATTTGAATATGATTTCGTAGATAAAGAATATGCCAGAACTTATGAAGGATTTGTAAAACAAAAAGACCTCTTCTCTTTATTAAATATCATCGTAATTCTGATTGCGCTTTTTGGGTTGTTCGCATTAGCTTCCTATTCCATCCAACGAAGAATGAAGGAAATTGCCATCAGAAAAACATTGGGAGCTGAGACAAAAACTTTGCTAAAAGATTTGTCAAAGCAATATATAATTTTCTGTGTTATCGGATTTTTAATCGCGTTATTTCCGGTTTATTTCTTGCTTGGAAAATGGTTGGAAAACTTCGCGTACCGAATTGAAATCTCACTAATTCCTTTTGTAATCGGATTTTTTGCCTTGCTGATTTTGACTTTAATTGTCGTGTTATCAAGAGCTTATCAAGCTACTAAAGTGAATGTTTTAAAATATTTAAAGTATGAATAAGAGGTTGATTTTGAGTCTAATCTTGTTCACTTCGAGCATTTTTGTGTATGGCCAAGAAATTTCTTGGTCATTGCAAAAGTGTGTTTCCGTGGCTTTGGAAAATAACATCGACATCAAAATCAAGCAATTGCAAGTTGTAAAAGCGCAGAAAACCTACACGCATCCGTTGTTAGAATTATTTCCGTCGATTGGTTTTACCGGAAACCATTCCTATAACTTTGGTTCCACAATTGACCCAAATACCAATAATCGTGTGAGTTCTGACATTCAATATGATAACTTGAATTTAAACGCAAATACAAATCTTCTCGACTTTGGAAATTTGGCTACAGCCAAGAAAAATAAAATCGAAATTGAATTGGCAAAAGCCGATAAAGAAGTCGTTGAATATGAATATAAATTGAAATTATTATCCAACTATTTCGATGCTTTATTTTCTCAAGAGTTGGTCAAGATCCAAAAAGAACAATTGAAAAATTCAACTTTCAACCGAGATAGAATTTCCAAAGAAGTCGAAATTGGGAACAAGCCTCAAAGCGATTTGTATGATATTCAATTGAGTTTTTCGCAAGATGAAAAGCGTTTGATGGAAGCCGAACAATTATTTTTTACCCAAAAATTACAGCTTTTTCAATTGATGAATTTCAAAGTGGAAAATCTGCAGGAAATTGTTTTAGAAGTTTATTTAGCTTCGGAAGAAATTCAAAAAGAATCTATTTTCCAGAATCCAAAAATTGAATATGCTGATTTGGCTTATAAAAGTTCAAGAAAAGATATTGCTATTTTAAGGTCGGCGAATCTTCCATCTTTAGTTGGGTTTTATGGATTTTCTACGTTTTATTCCACGCCAATAAATCAATCGAATTTTGGAATTCCAAGTTTCCAAACGCAATTGGCAGACAATAAAAATCACCAAGCCGGTTTGCAATTAAACATTCCAGTCTTCAACGGATTTAAAAGAAATCGACAGATTATTGCTTCCAAAATTGAATCAGAAAAAGTAAAATTAGTTTCAGAGCAAGAAAAAATTAAAATCAAACAGCTGGTGGAATTAGAAACCACACGAAAAAATCAATACGTTCAATTGACCAAAAATCTTCAGAATACACTAAAATACGCCAAAGAATCTTTCAAAACCACGCAATCAAAATTCACCAGCGGAAAAGTGGATGCCGTGATTTATACTTCGGTTAAAAACCAATTATTATCTTCTGAATATGATTTTTTGAAAAATAATTTGATGTTGCAATATGCATCGGTGAAAATAAATTTGATTCAAAAAAATGAGTTTTAAATTTCTTGGAAATCACAAATCCATTTTGGCTATCAAATCATAAACTTTTTCAATCTATTAACTTTACATTACGAAGTTTTCATAGTATCTTTGTAATTTAAAATCAGTCTAATTTAAAGGCTTGAAAAAGAGAGTTATACAAAAATGAAAATAGATAGAAAAGAAGTTCTTAAAGCATTGGAAACCGTTACCATTGCTGGAGAAGGAAAAAATATGGTGGAAAGCGGTGCAGTCCAAAACGTATTAACTTTTGGTGACGAAGTAGTTGTTGAGGTAACGCTTGCAACGCCAGCGCTTCACATTAAAAAACGTGCGGAAGCTGACATCATCAAAACAATTCAGGAAAAAATTTCGGCTGATGCCAAAGTAAAAGTCAACATTAAAGTTGAAACTCCTGAAAAACCTGAAATCAAAGGAAAATCTATTCCTGGAATCAAAAATATTATTGCAGTTGCTTCCGGAAAAGGAGGCGTTGGAAAATCAACAACAACTGCAAATCTTGCCGTGACTTTAGCAAAAATGGGTTTCAGCGTCGGAATTTTAGATGCTGATATTTACGGACCGTCAATGCCAATTATGTTTGACGTTGAATCTGAAAAACCAGTGTCTGTGGTAGTTGACGGAAAATCGAAAATGAAACCGATTGAAAGTTACGAAGTAAAAATCTTGTCAATCGGATTTTTCACAGCGCCAAGTCAAGCCGTAATCTGGAGAGGGCCGATGGCTTCAAAAGCATTGAACCAAATGATTTTTGACGCAGATTGGGGCGAATTAGACTTTATGTTAATCGATTTACCACCAGGAACGGGCGACATTCATTTGTCGATCGTCCAATCATTGCCAATCACCGGAGCCGTTATCGTGAGCACGCCACAAGCTGTCGCTCTTGCTGACGCGAAAAAAGGTGTGGCGATGTTTCAATCAGACAGCATCAACGTTCCAGTTCTTGGAATCATTGAAAATATGGCTTATTTCACGCCAGAAGAATTACCAGAAAACAAATATTATATCTTCGGAAAAGAAGGCGCTAAAAATCTTGCAGAAGATTTAGAAGTTCCGTTCTTGGGAGAAATTCCAATCGTGCAGTCCATCCGTGAAGCGGGAGATTACGGACGTCCGGCGGCGTTGCAAACAGCATCTCCGTTAGAAAAAGTTTTCGAGGAAATCGCAAGAAATGTAGTTCAAGAAACAGTAAGCAGAAACGAGAACCTTCCACCCTCAGAAGCTGTGAAAATCACAACAATGGCGGGATGTTCGGCAGTTAAAAAATAAGAATTTCTTAAACTTTTTAGAACTTTAGACTTTACTCTAAAATCTAAGAAGTCTGAAAATCTAAAAATCTAAAAAAATGACAACAGAAGAAATCAAATTAAACGTAGAAAAAGCATTGGATGAAATTCGTCCTTTTCTTGAATCTGACGGAGGCAATATTTCGCTAATCGACATTGAGGACAACAAGCACGTGAAAGTGCGTCTTGAGGGCGCTTGCGTGGGCTGTAGCGTGAACCAAATGACCTTGAAAGCTGGTGTTGAAACCACTATCAAAAAATACGCTCCAGAAATAGAAACTGTCGTAAACGTAGCTTAAAAACCACACGGAGTTTTTGGGCGTGACCCTTGAAAAAAGCCTAGCGGCGTTTCTTCAAGGGTCGTGCTTTCCGCTCCCAATCTTTTATTTTTTTAAAGAAAAAAAATAAAAGGATTTCCGCTACAATCACTCACGCGGACGAGCATCCGCTTAAAATTAAACTTTTTCGGAGTAAATGACATTTGTCATAAAAAAGCTTTACGGTTTCCCAGACCTTTGCGCCTTAGAAACTCAGAACCTTTGAACCTTTAAAAAATGATTGAAACAGATATACTAATAATCGGTGCGGGTCCCACAGGACTTTTTACCGTTTTTGAAGCAGGACTTTTAAAATTAAAATGCCACATTATTGACGCTTTGCCTCAGCCAGGCGGACAATTGTCAGAATTGTATCCAAAAAAACCCATCTTTGATATTCCAGGATATCCATCCGTTTTGGCAGGGGATTTAGTCGATAACTTAATGGACCAAATCAAACAATTCCAACCCGGATTTACCTTAAACGAAAAAGCAGAAACCATTGAAAAATTGGAAGACGGAAGCTTTATCGTGACCACAGACAGAGGCACAAAGCACGCTTGTAAAGCGGTTGCCATTGCTGGTGGTTTGGGAAGTTTTGAACCAAGAAAACCGTTGATCGAAGACATTGAATTCTACGAAGAAAAAGGTGTGGAATATTTTGTAAAAGACCCAGAATTGTTCCGCGACAAAAAAATTGTGATTGCCGGCGGAGGAGATTCTGCCTTAGATTGGAGTATTTTCCTTTCAAATGTAGCTTCAGAAGTGACTTTGATTCACAGAAGAAATGAATTTCGCGGCGCGCTTGATTCTGTTGAAAAAGTACAAGAATTAAAACACGCAGGAAAAATCCATTTGATTACTCCAGCAGAAGTTGTTGGGTTAAATGGTTCTGAACATTTGGAATCAATTGACATTGAAGAAAATGGAGCGCACAGAAATATCAAAACCGATTATTTTATTCCACTATTCGGATTGTCTCCAAAATTGGGCGCAATTGCCAATTGGGGATTAGAAATCGAAAAAAATGCTATCAAAGTAAACAACGCTTTAGATTACCAAACAAACATCGAAGGAATTTATGCGATTGGCGACGTGAACACGTATCCAGGAAAATTAAAATTGATACTTTGTGGTTTCCATGAGGCAACTTTAATGTGCCAAAGCGTTTATAATAAATTGAATCCGGGTAAAAAATATGTCTTGAAATATACTACGGTTTCAGGCGTTGACGGATTTGACGGAACTAGAAAAGAAGCTGAAAAAGCAGTTGTAAAATCAATTGACTAATTTATGTCTCAAGACGTTACTATAAAAATTATCGATAGGGAAGGAGTTTCCCATGAAGTTCAGGCGCCAACAGATATGAATATGAACATTATGGAATTGGTTCGCGCATACGAATTAGCTCCAGAAGGAACTATTGGTGTTTGTGGCGGTATGGCGATGTGTGCTTCTTGCCAATGTTATGTTTTAAACGAAGTCGCTTTACCAGAAATGGGCGACGATGAGGAAGCCATGTTATCAGAAGCTTTCTTCGTAAAAGACAACAGCAGATTGGGTTGCCAAATTCAAATCACTGAAAAATTAGAAGGTTTGGAACTAGAATTGGCTCCGGAATATTAAAAAACTTTATTAAAATAAAAAAGGGAGCTAAAATATTTTAGCTCCCTTTTTATTTATATTCAATTGAAATTATTGAATAACAATTTTCTTAACTTCTTTTCTATCACCATCTTGAACAGTTACAAGATAAACTCCAGCTTGAACGTTGCTCAATTGTAAGTTTTGATTAAAAACACCTGAGTTTTGGTATGATTTATTGAAAATTTCTCTTCCTCTCAAATCATGAACTCCAATTTTAATTTCGTTGCTCGATTTTGAATCAAATTGAACCGTGAAATTACCATTGTTTGGATTTGGATAAATTGCGAAATTAGCCAAGCTAAAATCTTCGTTGCTCAACGTGATTGTAGTTGTTGTTGAACAGATATTTAATGCAAAGCTGTTCAATGTACCACTGTTTTGAACTGTTAAATCAGCAATAGTTAATCTCCAGTTTCCAGCAGAGTTAAGTCCATTAAAAATATCCAATGTATTTAATGGTTTGTACGTGTTTCCTAAATCAATTGAACCACATGCAAGATTAGTACCAGCATCGTCATAAGTTGTGATCATATTTTTATTAACGATTTGCCCACAACCTTGTTGGTAAAGGATTCTGATGTCAGCAACCGCATTTGTACCGGGTTTTAATAAACCTACATATAAGTCGTTGATTCTTGGGTGAGAAATATTAACAGATACATTAATATCTGAAATTACAACATTGTCAGGAACGTTCACTGAATACGCTGACCAAGCTGGTTGAGCAAGCCCAACGATTGGAGCATTTGGTGTTGCAGTATATGTGTTACAAGTTGTAGTTGTTGTTACAATGTAACCAATTGCAAAAGCTACTGGATTGATGTCATAGTAGATGTTTCCAGTTGGTTTTACCATTACTCTACAGAAAGGTGCAGCTAGGTTTGGAACAGTGATTGCTTCACTACCATCGTTTGGAGTATTGGCTTTCAAAACAGTTGGATAAGTAAGTCCTCCATCTGTCGATAATAATATATCAACATTTGCTGAACCTGCCAATGATGTTGTACCACCCACTGACCATGTAATTGTTTCTGTTCCACCTTGTGTCCAAGTAATTCCTGCGGCACTTTGTGAAGTAACATCAAATGGTCCTACTGTGTTACTAACTGTGATAACAGTTGCGTCAGTATTTGTTTGTCCACTTCCAACGGAATTATCTCTAGCTGTTAAAGTGAAATTTAAAGTTCTTCCCACAGTCGATACAGATTCCCATTGTGAGCTTAAGTTGTTAGTTAAAACAGTGCTAAGTGCTGGCATGTATCTTACCGGAGATGGTGAAGGAGCAAGTGATCTAAAGTTTGGACCTGAAGCTTTTGTTGGAGACGCAACACTACTTGCGCCTTGCGTATTCGAAGAGTTAGAAGGGTCGTTTTGTTCCCAAGTATAGGTTAGATTGCTGTTTGATTCAACATCGCTACCAGTTCCTGTTAAAATGAAAGGTGTTCCTTTTGGAATTGTGTAGTCAAGACCTGCAGATACTGTTGGAGCAGTATTGGTCATTGGCGTACTTACTGGACAAGTTTTTGTTGCCAAGTTGCTTTGGATTTGCAAAATACTTCTATACGTAAAATAATCATCAGAATTATTTTGAACATTGTAAGAAGTAATTCCAGCATATCCCATAATTGTAGATCCACTTCCCGGTTCAACGTTAACTCCGTTAATTTCAGCACTGTGTGAAAAAGTATGGTTTGCGCCTAGTTGATGTCCCATTTCGTGAGCAACATAGTCAATATCAAATGTGTCTCCTGCCGGAATATTATTTGATGGAGACGTAAATCCACTTCCTTTTCCTTCTGGAACTGCAGGGGTTGGATTAACACAAACGCAACCAATACAACCTGCATTACCACCACCACCAGCTGCACCAAAAAGGTGACCGATATCATAAGCGGCATTACCAATCGTAGAAGTTAAAGCACCTTGTAATTCAAGGTTCCATGCACCACCAGAACCAGCTTCCGCGTCAGAATATGGGTCAGTTGCAGCATTTGTATAAATTAATGCAGTGTTATTTGCAATAAGCTCTAGTTTAATAGCAAGATCAATTGCAAAAACTCCATTAACTCTTGTCATTGTAGCGTTCATTCCCGCTAATGCTTGTGAAACTCCGCCGAAATAAGCAGTATATTCTCCTGTACAAGATAAAGCTAATCTTAATGTCTTGAAAACTTGATTGTTTGATAATGTTGAATTGCCAATACTTTTCAATTTGTCATGTAATTCTAAATCATCCTTTGTAGTACAAGCGAAAGGAATTTCTCCTTCTGTTCTTACTGATTCAGAGTTGAATAACGCATATTTAGTTCCGTCTGCTGAATATGGCTCAATAAATTCAGTTTTTTTACCACCTCTTAAAACCATAGTTTGAATTCCTTGTGGATCAATACTAATTCTGATAGACGCAGTTTTGTCTTTAAGTCCAACACCAGCGTAAGCTCTAATGTCAGGAAATTGTGCTTGCAATTCAGGAGCAAAATTTGAGTTTTCCCAAACTCTAAATTGTTCCATTTCGCCATCAATATTAGGAATAGAAATGATAACATTACTTTCTGAAGCCACTTTTGGAGCAGAAAATAAAGTTTGTCTAAGTGAAGAAACATCCAAGTTATAGTACTTTGATGCCTGAGGAAATTCTCTGCCTTTCACATTTTTGTAAGTTTTAATCTCTTGCTCATTTGTTCTTCTCCAAGATTTATCACTTTGGGCAAAAGCAAAACTTGAGATAAGAAGTAAGCACGCAGAAAAACGTAATGTTTTTTTCATTCTTGAAATCTTTTAAATAATTAATAGTTTTTTTAAATTAACCTAACGTAAAATTTAGTTCAATTTTGGTCTGCTAAAATAACGCAAAACATTTACACTTTATAATTATAAAAGTTAAAAAGTACATTGTCAGTAATTTTACCCTTCCTATATCTGCTTTTCAAATGTCTAATTGGTTAAATTTATTTTTTGGTCCTATTGAATCTTTTCGCAAAATTTTTTTAGGCAGAATTGCTTTATCTTAACGTTAAATTATGCAACTATTTAATAGTTTATTATAGCAATGTGTTTAAAAAAGGATTCTCCCTTTGCAGATTCCGAGATTTAATTTTTAAAATCGTTTTATTTAAAGCAAAAAAAAACGGCAGTTGAGCCGTTTTAATTTATGCTAATTCAGGTTTCATTGAAATCAATTCTTCAATTGCATCCCAAAGTCCGATTCTTCTTTCAAGTGCCTGAATCGAAACTTCTCTAACTTCGTCCCAGCGGTGTTCCAATCCTTCGCAAAGTTCGTTGATCATTTGCATCGCCATTGGGCCGTGTTCGTCAGCGTCTAATTCGATATGTCTTTCAAAATAATAAATCAATTTTGTCAAGTCAGCATCCGGAAAATTATTTTGGAAATTCCTCAAGATTTCAGTAAACATTGCCGGAATCAAATCTTCTCTGCCAAAGGTAAAAGCGGCCGCGATTTCGTGTGGTTTTCCTTCGTCAATAACTCTAAAAGTAAAGTCTAAAAATTCTTTGATTTTTGGGTGCAAATCACTTTGCTTGATTGAAACAAAAATATTTTGAGTCGCAATCACATTTTCAAGAAAACCTTCAATTTCTGAAATATCGGCGCCACAATCTTTCATCGCGTCGATATACATTTCATAATGGCTTTGTCTTTTTCCGTCTAAATTTAAATCGGTTTCTTCTGCCAGAACAATTTCATTGATCAAATATCTAATTTCTGGATTTCCAACCGGAAGCCAAGGCGTTGTGGTAGCAGTCAATTTTGATTGAAGCGCTTTTAAAAGCGACATAAAATCCCAAACTGCATAAACGTGGCTTTCTAAAAATCGGCGTAAATCGTCAAGATTTTGTACTTTTTTGTAAAGAGGGTGGTTTAATAAAAGGTCTTTCTGAGGCTGGATACTGGCGTTAATATTTTCGATATTCATAACTAGGGGTTTGTGCAAATGTAAAAAAGCTTCCCTTGATAGAGAAGCTTTTCTTGTATTTTAAGATTTGTTTATTACTTAAATGCCGCAAAACCAGTAACATCCATCCCGGTAATTAGCAGGTGAATGTCGTGCGTTCCTTCATAAGTAATCACAGATTCTAAGTTCATCATGTGACGCATAATTGAATATTCGCCCGTAATTCCCATTCCGCCAAGCATTTGTCTTGCATCTCTGGCAATGGTGATGGCCATATCCACGTTGTTTCTTTTTGCCATTGAAATTTGAGCCGAAGTTGCTTTTCCTTCGTTTCTCAAAACTCCAAGTCTCCAAGTAAGCAATTGCGCTTTTGTGATTTCAGTAATCATTTCGGCCAATTTCTTTTGCTGTAATTGTGTCGCACCAATTGGTTTGTCAAACTGAATTCTTTCTTTTGAATATCTCAAAGCTGTGTCATAACAATCCATTGCAGCACCAATTGCGCCCCAAGCGATTCCATAACGGGCTGAGTCTAAACAACCAAGCGGCGCGCCTAAACCAGATTTATTTGGTAATAAATTTTCCTTCGGAACTTTTACATTGTCAAAAATTAATTCGCCAGTTGCTGAAGCACGAAGTGACCATTTATTGTGCGTTTCTGGAGTTGTGAAGCCTTCCATTCCTCTTTCCACGACTAATCCGTGGATTCTCCCTGATTCGTCTTTTGCCCAAACCACGGCAATATCTGCGAACGGTGCATTCGAAATCCACATTTTGGCACCATTTAATAAATAATGATCGCCTTTATCTTTAAAATTAGTTGTCATTCCACCCGGATTTGATCCGTGATCTGGTTCTGTCAAACCAAAACATCCGATGAATTCACCAGAAGCCAACTTTGGCAACCATTTCATTCTTTGTTCTTCGTTTCCGTATTTCCAAATTGGGTACATAACTAATGAAGACTGAACTGAAGCCGTTGAACGAACACCAGAATCGCCTCTTTCAATTTCTTGCATGATTAATCCATAAGAAATTTGGTCCAATCCAGCACCGCCATATTCTTCAGGAATATAAGGTCCAAAAGCACCGATTTCTGCCAAACCATTAATGATTTGTTTTGGAAATTCAGCTTTTTGAGCATAATCTTCAATAATTGGAGATACCTCACGCTTTACCCATTCGCGGGCGGCGTCACGTACCATTTTATGTTCGTCTGACAATAATTCGTCTAAAAGGTAATAATCTGGAGCTTGAAAAAGGTCTGGTCTCATTGTTATGTTTTTAAATCTTCGCAAAAATAGATAAAGATTTCTAACAAATCAATAATTAAAAGGTCAATTTTTATATGGAAAATGGAAATTATTTTCACAATCGAACAAATTACAGTAATTGGCTTATTGCTTACAATAATTAAGCAGGTGGGTTTTGCGAAAGATTCTTTATAAAACAAAAGATTAACGTGAAATACAAAAACTACTTAATTACAAAAAAGGTATGAATTACATTTTCAAGTAAAAATCCTTAGTCAAGGCAATATATTCTTCTGTATAAATATGTCTGGAAGTTTCGATCACCAGCTCATCCAAAGGGAAATTTTCTAAAACATTTCTGCTAAATGCTAAAAGGCTTCGTTTGATTTCTGTTGTAGGACTTCCTTTGACGCGGGTAATTTTAGTTGGAAACAAATCAAAATCTTTCGCCAAGGCAATAAATTTCTCTTCTTCTTTAAATGGAATAATCACAGAAAAGATTCCGTTTTCAGAAAGCAATAAATCGGCCGCTTCGACTAAATCTTCAAAAGGCATTGCGTCTGCAAAACGAGCCAAATCTCTTTGTTCGCTTTCGGTTTTAAAATCTTCAGTATAAAATGGAGGATTTGAAATGATCAAGTCATATTCATCTTCCGGTTCTTCAATAAATTCATCCAAACCAGCGTGAAAGCAAAATAATCTATCGCCCCACGGAGAATTCTCGAAATTTTCTACCGCCTGTTCATAAGCTTCTTCGTCAATTTCCAAAGCATCAATTTGTTCGGCATTGGTTCTTTGAGCTAACATCAAGGCGATGATTCCGGTTCCGGCTCCAACATCCAAAACACTAAAAATATTTTCAGGAATCGGTGACCAAGCTCCAAGTAAAACACCATCAGTCCCAACTTTCATCGCGCAACGATCTTGTTCTACAGAAAATTGTTTGAATTGGAACATTGTGGTATTGAGGTTTTAGTAATTAGAATTGAGATAATAGGAAAAAGAGGCAAAAGAAAAGATTTTGTGAGTAATACAATTAAACGAATAAACGAATAAACGAATAAACGAATAAACGAATAAACGAATAAACCTTTTAAAGATACATTTCAATCAAACCTTCCGGTAAATCCATAACCACTTTTTTGTTCTCGCGATCAATCTTCAGAAGAAAGTGATCAATCATCGGAATCAAGATTTCCACTTCGCCGTTCAAAACCTCAAATAAAGGTTGCGCAGTCGTATCATTAACAGATTGAATTTTTCCAACAACGCCCAATCGCTTGTCTTCAATTTCAAAGCCAATTACTTCGTGGAAATAAAATTTGTTGCCTTCCAGTTTTGGCAACATATTTAAAGGAAGGTAAACCGCATTGCCAATCACGGCATCAGCATCTTCCTCAGTATTCATATCTTCAAAACGAACTCTCAGAAAGTCATTTTTGTGGATAGAACTGTTTTCAATAAAAAAAGGAACCAAGTGTTTGCCACATTCGACAAACACTGATTCCAAGTTTTCGTATAACTCAGGCTCGTCAGTGTCAAGATAGACAAGGACTTCACCCTTAAAACTAAATTTTTTAGCGATTTTACCTAAATAGAAACATTCTTCCTTACGCATTATCGCATCAAAATTAAGCTTGAGTTTCTTCGTTGTTTTCTTCTGCGGCAGGAGTTTCTTCAGTTGATTCAACTTCAGCAACTTCTTCAGCAACAGGCTCGTTTGCTTTTTCAGCATCAGCTTGTGCTTGTTTTGCAGCAGCAATACGGTCTTCGTTTACTTTTTTCTCAGCAGCAAGAGCTTTTGCTTTTGCGTCAGCTTTAGTAGAAGAAAGACCATCTTTTTTAGCGTCAACTTTTCCAGCTTTCTCGTCTAACCATTTAGTTAGTTTCTCGTCAGCTTGCTCTTGAGTCAAAGCACCTTTACGAACTCCTCCATCAAGGTGGTGTTTCAATAAAGCTCCTTTATAAGATAGAATTGCTCTAGCTGTATCAGTTGGTTGAGCACCATTGTGCAACCATTGAACAGCGCTATCAAGGTTTAAGTCGATAGTTGCAGGATTTGTGTTTGGATTGTAAGTTCCAATTTTTTCTAGGAATTTACCATCTCTTTTTGAGCGTGCATCAGCAGCTACAACCCAGTAAAAAGGTTTACCTTTTTTACCGTGTCTTTGTAATCTAATTTTTACAGACATAATCTAAGATTAAATTTTGAGGTACTCGACCTCGATTAATTAAGGGTGCAAATATACAAAACTTTGCAATACAAACTATTCCAACAGCAATTTTTGTCAAAATCTGCGTTTTAAGATTATAATAATTTCAGATTAAGTTGTTATTTTTTAAAATTTCGTTAGCATATATTCCATAAAAAACTATTTTTGTCGGGTATTAAAATAAAAAGACCATATCCATAATATAAATATGAAAAAGATTTTATCACTTTTAGTGCTTGTAATCGCTTTCTCTGCTTGCGAAGACGATGCAACTTTCAATAATCCATCAGTGCAAGGTACAAAAGACGGAGCTTTCTGGAGAGCAACAAGTTCTTACGCAACAGTTGTTGGTAACACATTGACAGTTACTGCGGTAACGCCATTTGAAGTACTGACATTGACAACCTCGTCAATCGAACCAGGAGTTTACACTTTAGGAGAAAACAATTCGAACGCGGCAACATACAGTTTTTCTGCAGACGGAATCAATACAGAATACGCAACAGGTTCAGGTTTAGGCGACGGCGAAATCACAATTGAAACAAGCCCAGCCGGAACAGTAACCGGAACCTTCGAGTTTAACGCTCCAGGAACCGGCGGAACCGTAGTAAATTATATCGACGGCGTTTTTTACCACGTGCCAATTCAAGCAGCACAGTAAATAAAACCAATAAGATTCTAAATCCCGATTGCTTTCAAGTAATCGGGTTTTTTTTTGAGCCAAACGGGCGAGTGTTTTTTAAACGAAATTCCTGCTGGTTTGCACTATCTTTTGTTCTTTCTAAAGTTTCGGGACAAAGAACAAAAGGATAGTCGCAACCATCAGGGCTATTTTCAAACTTTTCGCTTCTTTTAAACCTTGAATCTTTGCGAAACCAATGAGAACACGCCCTCAAGAAATTAAGAAAAATTTAGCTATAAATATCCTAATTAATAGTGCTTTACAAATTAATTTAAGTTACATTTGTTGTAATTATAATAGTGTACATATGAATATTTTTGTTGGAAGCCTTCCATTCAGTATTGAGGAAGCAGATTTAAGAGAGTCTTTTGAGGCTTATGGTGCAGTTGATTCTGTAAAAATTATTACAGATAAATTTACTGGAAGAAGTAAAGGATTCGGTTTCGTTGAAATGCCAAATGATGACGAAGCACAAAAGGCAATTGACGAATTAAACGGAGCAACTGTTCAAGGACGTGCTATCGTAGTTAACAAATCAGAGCCAAAACCAGAAGGAGAAAGAAGAAGCTTCAATGGCGGTGGAAACCGTGGTGGTGGAGATTCACGTGGTGGAAGCCGTGGTGGATACGGAAACGATCGCAATAGCGGTGGTGGATATGGTGGTAACAGCCGTGGTGGAGATAACCGTGGTGGTGGAAACAGAGGAGGATACTAAACCCAAAATATAGTGAGAAAAACCACGCTTTTAGCGTGGTTTTTTTATGCCTAAAAATTAGTTTGCGGTGTTCAGTACTCAGTTTTTAGAAGTCGGTACAAGTGACAATATTTCTTCCATATTATTAAATGTCTTATATGTAAAAGCCACACGCCAATTTCCAGTTTTCGGAAAGCCTAAAAAAAATAAACACCATACTTTCTATGTTCTTAAATGCCTTATATGGTAAACTGCTAATGTTAAAGCTGAAATTTCATACCATTTAAAGTTCCAAAATTTTAACGTCAATACTTATCAACACACTTCTATAACCACATTTTTTTTCAAAAAAATAACTTAATTTTGTCAATCACACTTTTTGATTTTCCAAAAACATAAAACCCTAATTTCTAGCAATGTACTTAATATTCGATACAGAAACCACCGGATTACCAAAACGCTGGGACGCCCCAATTACCGATACAGATAACTGGCCTCGTTGCATTCAGATTGCCTGGCAATTGCATGATGAAATGGGAAATCTAATCGAAAACCAAGATTATCTAGTCAAGCCAGAAGGTTTTAATATTCCGTATGACGCTGAAAGAATCCACGGAATTTCCACAGAATTGGCAATGCAAGACGGAGTTTCTTTAGCCGAAGTTTTAGCCAAATTCAACATTGCTTTGAGCAAGACTAAATTTATTGTCGGACAAAATTTAGGTTTTGATGTCAATATTATGGGTTCTGAATTTCACAGAATGGGCGTGCAATCTCAAATGAGTTCCATGCCAGTTTTAGACACCTGTACAGAAGTTACGGCTTCTTTATTACAACTTCCTGGAGGCCGTGGTGGGAAATTCAAACTTCCGACATTGACTGAATTACACAGTTTTCTTTTCAACAAACCTTTCGCAGAAGCACACAACGCAACCGCCGATGTTGAGGCAACCACGCGTTGTTTCCTTGAATTGGTTAGAAGAGAAATTTTCACAAAAGAAGAACTTGATGTTCCGGCTGATTATTTTCAAGATTTCAAAACCAGAAATCCGCAGGAATTTCAATTAATCGGATTAAGACATATTAACTTAAAAGCGGCTTCTGATAAAATTCGCGAGCAGTTAAAAGCTTTAGAATCTACCGGAAAACAAACTACGGTTTCAGAATCTGACAAAAGAGATTTTCAAGCGGCCAGATTTGCGCATTTGCACAATCACACGCAATTTTCGGTTTTGCAATCCACAATCGCAATCGGAAATATTGTTTCGGCGACAGCCAAAAATAATATGAACGCTGTGGCAATGACCGATACGGCGAATATGATGGGCGCTTTTCACTTTGTGAGTGCGGTGATGAACCACAATAAAGCGGCTTCCGCCAAAAATAAAACGTTGGTTGAAAGCGGTGAAGAACCAACAGAAATTGAAATCAAACCAATCGTCGGATGTACGTTCAATATCTGCGACAATCACTTAGATAAAACCAAAAAAGACAACGGAAATCAAGTTGTGCTTTTAGCAAAAAATAAAAAAGGCTACCATAATTTGGCCAAAATGTCTTCCATTGCATTTACCGAAGGATTTTATTATGTTCCAAGAATTAGCCGTGCGATAGTTGAACAATACAAGGAAGATATTATGGTGCTTTCCGGAAATTTATACGGAGAAATTCCGAGTAAAATTCTGAATGTTGGTGAAAATCAAGCCGAAGAAGCCTTGATTTGGTGGAAAGAACAATTTCAAGATGATTTTTATCTCGAAATTATGCGCCACAATCAAGAAGACGAAAATCGTGTCAATAAAACGTTGGTTGAATTCGCCCAAAAGCACAACGTCAAATTAATTGCAACAAACAATAATTTTTATCTAAATAAAGAAGATGCCAACGCACACGACATTTTGCTGTGTGTAAAAGATGGTGAAAAACAGGCAACGCCAATTGGTCGCGGTCGCGGATATCGTTATGGATTGCCAAACCAAGAATATTATTTCAAGTCGCAAGACGAAATGAAAAAGATATTTTCTGATTTGCCAGATGCGATTATCAATATTCAGGAAATCGTTGACAAGGTCGAAATTTATTCGCTTTACCGTGACGTTTTGCTTCCGAAATTTGATATTCCTGAAGAGTTTTTTGTTGCTGAAGATGAAGCAGACGGCGGAGTTCGTGGAGAAAATAAATATTTGCGTCACCTCACGATGGTTGGCGCCAAAAAAAGATACAGTGAAATCACGCCAGATATTCAAGAACGTTTGGATTTTGAATTGCTGACAATTTCAAATTCTGGTTATCCGGGATATTTCTTGATTGTTCAAGATTTCATCGCCGAAGCCAGAAATATGGATGTTTCGGTTGGGCCGGGTCGTGGATCTGCGGCAGGTTCTGCGGTGGCTTATTGTTTGGGAATTACCAACATTGACCCCATCAAATACGACTTGCTTTTTGAGCGTTTCTTAAATCCAGACCGTGTGTCGATGCCCGATATTGATATCGATTTTGATGATGAAGGCCGTGGTCGCGTGATGGATTACGTTATCAACAAATACGGAAAAAATCAGGTGGCCCAAATTATCACTTATGGTAAAATGGCGACAAAATCTGCGATTCGTGATACGGCTCGTGTATTGGATTTACCTTTATTTGAAGCCGATAGAATTGCAAAATTGATTCCGGGAATGATGCCTTCAAAGTGGAATTTGGCTCGATTTATTTCCGAAAAAGAAGAAGATGTCAAAAAGGCTTTACGTTCGGATGAATTTGACGGAATTAAAGAATTAATCGCGATTGCAAACGGAGGCGATTTGGCTGGGGAAACCATTCAGCAAGCAAAAATCCTCGAAGGTTCGATGCGAAATACCGGAATTCACGCGTGCGGTGTCATCATCACGCCTTCCGATATCACGAATTTCGTTCCGGTTACAACAGCAAAAGATTCTGATTTATATGTGACCCAATTTGATAACTCGGTAGCAGAAAGCGCCGGATTATTGAAGATGGACTTCTTGGGTTTGAAAACCCTTACGCTGATAAAAGATACGGTTAAATTGGTGAAATATCGAACAGGAATTGAGTTAGATCCAGACACTTTCCCGATTGATGATGCTGAAACGTATGAGCTTTTCCAGCGAGGTGAAACGGTTGGAATTTTCCAATATGAATCTCCCGGAATGCAAAAATACATGAAGGATTTGAAGCCTACGGTTTTTGGGGATTTGATTGCCATGAATGCACTTTATCGTCCGGGACCTTTGGAATATATTCCTTCTTTCGTTAGAAGAAAAAATGGCGAGGAAGAAATCAAATACGATTTAGATGCCTGTGAAGAATACTTAGGCGAAACCTACGGAATTACGGTTTACCAAGAACAGGTAATGCTTCTGTCGCAATCTTTGGCCGACTTTACAAAAGGTGAAGCCGACGTTTTGCGTAAGGCGATGGGTAAAAAGCAGAAAGAGGTTTTGGATAAAATGAAGCCAAAATTCGTCGAACAAGCGGCAAAAAAAGGTCATGACCCTGTGGTTTTAGAAAAAATCTGGAAAGACTGGGAAGCTTTTGCAAGTTATGCCTTTAACAAGTCGCACTCGACATGTTATGCTTGGATTGCGTACCAAACGGCGTACTTAAAAGCACATTATCCAGCGGAATATATGGCGGCGGTTTTGTCCAATAACATGAACGATATCAAGCAAGTTTCATTCTTTATGGAAGAATGCAAGCGAATGGGATTGCAGGTTTTGGGTCCGGATGTGAACGAGTCGTTTTATAAATTTACCGTAAACGAAAATTACGCCGTTCGTTTCGGGATGGGTGCGATTAAGGGCGTTGGTTCTGGCGCGGTTCAAACCATTGTGGAATGCAGAAAAGACGCGACTTACAAATCGATTTTTGATTTGGCCAAAAGAATTGACTTACGCGCAGCGAATAAAAAAGCTTTTGAAAACTTGGCTTTGGCGGGAGGTTTCGATTGTTTTATGGCACATCGTGCACAATATTTCCATGATGAGGGCGACGGAATTACGTTCTTAGAAAAAGCAGTTCGTTATGGCGCAAAATTCCAAGAGAACGAGAATTCCTCACAAGTAAGTTTGTTTGGTGAAGCGAGCGACGTTCAGATTCCGGAGCCGGTAGTTCCGCCGTGCGATGATTGGAGCACGATGGAAAAACTCGCAAAAGAGAAAGAAGTCGTGGGGATTTATATTTCAGGACATCCGCTTGACGATTTTAAATTTGAGATGAAATATTTCTGCAATGCAAAATTAGAGCACCTGAAAAATTTAGAATTACACGTCGGGAAAAACCTTACCGTTGCAGGAATTATCACGAATGTTCAATATAGAACCGCAAAAAATGGAAAAGATTGGGCGATGTTTACATTAGAAGGTTATGACGAAAGTTTTGAATTCAGAATGTTTAATGAAGAATATTTGAAATTCCGTCATTTCTTGGTGAACAACCAATTTATATTTTTCAAAATCAACGTAAAAGAAGGCTGGGTAAATCGCGATACCGGAAAAAAATCAGAAGCCAGAATGCAGTTTTTGGAAGCAAAACAATTGCAGGATGTTTTGGGAAGTTTCGCTAAAAAGCTAATTATCACCTTAAATATCAGGGAATTCCAATCAGAAATGATTACGAAATTGAGTCATTTGTTCCAAGCAAATTCGGGCGACAATAACGTGACTTTTGAAGTGATGGAAGTCGAAAAAGTAACCAGGGAAATTCCGGCTGTTGTTGCAGAACCAGTTGTTTCAGAAGATGTTTCTGACGAAGAAATTATCGATGAAGAAATGGAATTAGCTGTTCCGACGGTTGTGGAAGAAACAAAAGTCATCACGTATCTTTCAATGCCGAGCCGAAAATTAAAAGTCAATATTTCTGGCGAATTGCTTCGAGAATTAGAAAGTTTGAATTTAAATTTCAAGCTAAATTAAAAACAGAAATAGTATTTGTTAATACATTTATAACCAAAACTGATTTTCAATTAACAAAACTTTACAGATTAAATCACTAATTTTGTATCATAGAATTTAAACTAAAAAGAAAAAAATATGGCACAAGCAATCACAGATGCAACGTTCGAGGAAGTTGTATTGAAATCAGATAAACCAGTATTAGTAGATTTTTGGGCAGCATGGTGCGGACCTTGTCGCATGGTTGGACCAATCATCGACCAAATCAGCGAAGAATATGACGGAAAAGCCGTTGTAGGTAAAGTTGACGTTGATGCAAACCAAGAATTTGCTGCAAAATATGGCGTTAGAAACATCCCAACCGTATTGGTTTTTCAAAACGGAGAAGTTGTTGGAAGACAAGTGGGAGTTGCTCCAAAACAAAATTACACAGACGCAATCGACGCATTATTGCAATAATTCGAAAGCAAAAGTTTCAAAAAGGTTCAGCGAAAGTTGAGCTTTTTTTTTGTTTAGAAGCGAAAGGTAAGGTAATTTCAGCAATCCACTTTCCTGCTGCAGCCACTCGCTTTAAACCGGTTTGGTCACCAGTTTAAGAGCTCAAACAATGGCAGCATCAGGGCTATTTGAGAAACCATTTGAATTTTTGTTGAGGTCAGTCCCAATCTTTGTCGAAAAGCAATCGGTTAAAAAGCAATCTTTAAATTTTTTAATCATTGAATCTTTAATATATTTGATTTATGAAGATTGAATCTCAAATACAAAAAATATCCAGCTTTCAGCACCTTGAACTTTTAGCAGGTCAAGTCGTCGAAGGTTTCATTTCAGGAATGCACAAAAGTCCTTTCCACGGATTCTCAGCAGAATTTGCCGAACACAAAGTGTATAATCCTGGAGAAAGCACCAAACACATCGACTGGAAATTATTCGCAAAAACCGACCGTTTGTATACAAAACGCTTTGAAGAGGAAACTAATCTTCGCTGTCACCTTATTATAGACAACTCGTCATCGATGCATTACCCAAAGTTGAACGAAAAGCAACAATTCTACGAAAGTAAAATCGGTTTCTCTGTTTTGGCTTCAGCCGTATTGATGAATTTGCTTAAAAAACAAAGAGACGCAGTTGGTTTAAGTATTTATTCAGATTCATACGAATATTATGCGCCAGAAAAAGGAAGCGAGCGCCATCAAAGAATGCTTTTAAACAAACTGGAGAATTTATTGGCAGAACCAAAACAATCTAAAAACACAGACACGGTCACCTATTTGCACCAAATCGCAGAAAAAATGCACCGTCGTTCGATGATCATTCTTTTTACAGATATGTTTCAACCTGACAAAGAGGAAACGCTTTTAAATGCGTTGCAACATTTAAAACACAACAAACATAAAGTGGTTCTTTTTCACGTTGTCGATAATAAAACCGAGCTGAATTTCAATTTCGATAGCACGCCACGAAAGTTTATTGACCTTGAAAGTGGCGAAGAAGTCAATTTATTCTCTGAAAACATCAAAGAAGAATATGAAAAAAGAACCGAAAGTTACTTCAAGAAGTTAGCTTTGACGTGTGCTCAGAACAAAATCAAGTACGTTCCGGTGTCAACAGGTGAAAATTTCGAAAAAATATTGACTACATATTTAGTTGAAAAACAATTGTTTGGATAAAACTCGAAAAAAAAGTTTAATTTTTTTTCAAAAAACGCTTGCAGAAGCAAAAAAGAGTCTTATATTTGCACTCGCAATTAAGCGCTGGTTTGGTAGTTCAGTTGGTTAGAATACATGCCTGTCACGCATGGGGTCGCGGGTTCGAGTCCCGTCCAGACCGCTAAATTGGGAGAAGCCTTTCGAAAGAAAGGCTTTTTTGTCCCAAAAAGGTTTTTAAGATTAGTTGTGTTGTTTAGGTACGAAAGTACCAGGTTTAGTAGTTAGACCAATGAAAAGCTTTCCATTTGTTTGGAGGGCTTTTTTGATTTTAGATAGTTTCATAAATTCCCCTACAAGTTTTTTAATTTACGATTTCTTCAAATTTTAGAAATAGAATAAAAACACTCAAAAGTTGTTTTTCGATGTTAAAAATAACAAATCACTTATCTGCTCGTTGATTCCTATTAAAATTCTGATTTGATAATAGTTAATGTTTTGTATTTCATAGCGTAAAATTATGATTTAAGAAAATTTTAGATAAATTTGTGTCCTTAACTATATCGTAAAATTAAATTATGAAAAAAATTACATTGCTGTTTATCTTTTTCATTCAATTTTCTGCATTTTCTCAATCAAATAAAGAGTTAATTCAGCAATACTTGGATAGAAATGTGACTAAACTTGGTTTGACCAGCCAGGATATTAGTGACTGGGTAATTGAGGGTGAGGCAAGCTCTACTTCAACAAACATTAACAACTATTACATCAAACAACGCTATTTGGGAACTGAAATCTATGGAGCAGTTTCTAATGTTTGGGTAAAAAAGAACGAAGTCATTAATATCGGTGATCGTTTTGTAAAAAATATTGCACAGAAAATTAACGCAACAAGCCCGTCAGTTACTGTGCTGAATGGACTGAACAGCGCTCTTACGCAATTGCAAATACAAAATTCTGGAACACACGAAATTATCGAACAAATTAGCACAAAAAAATTTAAGATTTCAAACGGAAATTCTTTAGACCCAATTCCTGCTAATTTAGTTTATTACCAAAATCTTGAAAATGGGCAACTGATTTTAGCTTGGGATTTCACAATTGACGTTCCTGGACACCAACATATGTGGAATGTAAGAATTGACGCATCAAACGGTCAGCTTTTAGATCAACATGATATGGTAGTTAAATGTAATTTTGGAGAAAAACCTCATACTCACGTTTTGACTCAAAATAGTCAACTAGCTGATTATCATGAAAATTTCTATAAATCGAATACTGCTTCGATGTTAGACGTTCAATCTGGTTCTTACCGTGTTTATCCTTATAATGTTGAAGGGCCAACATTTGGTTCAAGACAATTGGTTACTAATCCGCACGATGTAACTTCTTCGCCTTATGGTTGGCATGATACAAATGGAGTTGCTGGAGCAGAATATACTTTTACAAGAGGTAATAATGTTCACGCAGTTGATGATAGAGACGGTAATAATATTGGAGGAGCAACTGCTGAAGGTGGAAGCGCTTTACTTTTTGACTTTCCTTATGGTGGAGACTCTGCTCAACCAACAACTTATTTAAATGCAGCTTTGACAAACCTTTTTTATATGAACAACATGATGCATGATGTTTGGTATAAATATGGATTCAATGAAGCAAACGGTAACTTTCAACAAAACAATTATGGACGTGGAGGAGTTGTAACGTTTCAAGGTGATGCTGTACAAGCAGATGCCCAAGATGGAGCTGAACTTTCACCACCAAATTTAAATAATGCGAATTTTAGTATTACTGCTGACGGAACTAGACCAAGAATGCAAATGTATTTATGGAATGCTCCTACAACTGCAATACAGCCTTTAACAATTAATTCGCCTGCCGATATTGCAGGACCAAGAGTGGGTTTTGACAATGCTTTTTCTCCTGGACACGTTGCAATTCCAATTGCCCCAGCGATGATCCAGTCAGATTTAGTACTTTATAACGATGGAACTCCTGATATCGGTATGACTGACAATGCAGATGCATGTGGTCCAGCTGTAAATGCAATTGCAATAAACGGAAAAATTGCCGTAATCAGAAGATCAGTTGCAGAAGCTTCAGGAGGTACTCCGTGTGCTTTTGCTGAAAAAGTGAAAAACGCTCAAAATGCGGGAGCAACAGGTGTTATAATTGTAAACAATGTAGACGGAAACATCTCAATGTCTGGCGCTGACGCCACGATTACTATTCCTGCAATTAGCATCTCTCAAGTTTTAGGAGAACCGCTTATCGCAAGAATGAAAGTTGAAACAGTTAATGGTAAATTGCAATTGCAGACTGCTGCATATGTAAACGGTGATGGTGATTTTGATAACGGAATTATCGCGCACGAATATGGTCACGGAATTTCTTCAAGACTAACAGGTGGACCAACAAATGCAGGATGTTTGCAAAATGCAGAACAAATGGGAGAAGGATGGTCTGACTGGATCGCTTTAATGATGTTGGCAAAAAGCACAGATAATGGTGCAATGGCAAAAACTATCGCAACATACGCCTCTAATCAACCAACAACAGGTTCTGGAATTAGAACATATCCATATTCTACAGATATGAGCATAAATCCTTTGACGTTTGCAGATTCTAACCAAGGTACAGGTTTGCAGCACACAAGAGGAGAATTTATGGCAGCGGTTCTATGGGATCTAACTTGGGCTTATATTGCAAAATATGGCTTCGATGCTAATCTTGCAACAGGAACTGCTGGTAACAACAAAGTAATGAGATTGGCAATTGATGCTTTCAAATTGCAGCCTTGTGGGCCATCTACAGTTAACTATAGAGATGCTTTAATTGCTGCAGACCAAGCTACAACAGGAGGTCAAGATTATTGTATGATTACTGAAGTATTCAGAAGAAGAGGGATGGGATTAAACGCATCATCTGGTTCTGCAAACAACGCATTAGACCAAGTGGAAGACTTTACAGCTTTTCCAGCAGGTCCAAACTGTACATTTATGTCTGTTGATAGTTTTGATAAATCAAACGGAATTAAAGTATATCCAAATCCTTCTCGTGGTCAATTTAATATCGCAATCAACGATTTCTCTGGAAACGTAGATGTAGAAATTTATGACATCAACGGAAGAGTGGTTTACAGCTTGAAAAATGAAAGCTTCAGCAATGAAAAAACAATTCAAGCAGGAAACTTACAAACAGGATTATATATCTTAAAAGTAAAAGGTGACGATTTCTCTCACTCACAAAAAATCGTGATTGAATAACTTTAGTTACTTTTTTAAAACAGAAAACGGAGCAATTTGCTCCGTTTTTTTTGATATAATCTAAAACCAAATCTCTCTAAATTCCCAAACCTTATAAAGAAAGAATCCCAGAAAAGCCATACAAACCACAAACTTCATAAACGTGGATGCCAAAAAGCCAATAAACGAACCGGTTGCCGCTTTTAAAGCGCGTTTGTGATCTTTTGAATCATAAATCAGTTCTCCAACAAAAGCGCCAACAAACGGACCGATAATAAATCCGAATGGGATCGGCGCAATCAATCCAATGACAAGGCCAATATTGGTTCCCCAAATTCCGTAGGAACTTCCTCCAAAACGTTTTGTTCCTTTTGCCGGAATGACGTAATCTAAAATTCCTGCGATAATTGCGATTAAAAGTGTGATTCCAAGTGTCCAATATTCAGTTTCGATTCCGTCGCAAAAATATAGCAGAAGCAAGCCAATCCACGAAAGTGGCGCATCGGGAATCACCGGAAGAAAACTTCCCAGAACACCCGCAATGACACAAATAAATCCCGCAATCAATAAAAAATATTCCATAAATTAATTTTAGTATTTTTGAAAATCGTAATATTACAAAATGCCTGCCAAACATATAATGAAAAAACTGACTGCAATTCTTTTTTTAGGACTCTTTTTTAGCTCTTGCCAGAATCTCCAAAAGCGCGAGATTTCTGAGGAAGAACTGTTACAGCAAGAATTAAAAAAGATAAACTGGACACAAGTTGACGAATTTCCGTCAGTTGCCACTTGTGATTCAATAAAAGATTCGGCCACAAGAAAACAATGCTTTTTTGATTTCTTGACGGTAACAATCCAGCAGAAATTAGATTTAGATACACTTTCGATTTTATATCCGCAGATTGACACGATTCAGGTTAAAGTTACGGTTTATCCAGATTCAAGATTGGAATTTGAGCCACAATTTCCATCAGACAGTTTGGCTTATGATAAGATAAAAATCGACAGTATTCTTCACAGTCGATTGACTGATTTCCCAAAAATAAATCCTGCTTTAAAACGTGGAATTCCGGTAAAAACCCAATTTGTTTTGCCCGTGATTTTAAATGTGGAATAATTTTAAACACAGATTTCGCAAATTTTCACAGATTAATTTCTGTTTGAATTTTGTTTCAAATCTTTCGTGAAAACTTTCAATATAAATCTATTCCAAAATCGGTGTTAATCTGTGAAATCTGTGTTCTAAAACCTGCAATCTAAAATCTTCTTCCTTTCCATTCATATTTTCCAAAGAAAGAAAAAACAGCGACAGAAACGCTGAAAAACGGATAAAACAAATTGCTAATCAAAAAGAATTTGACTGACTTTGGCTTAAGAAATTTTCCGGTTTGGTATAAAATAAAAAAGTCTGCGAAGATTTTTACAGCGAATAAAAGATACCAATTCCAAAAAGAGAAGATAGAAAAAAGAGTCAAGAAGAAAGATATCACGATTGCCAAATTTCCTGCGAAAACTGTCACGGCCAAAGTTTTTCCAAAGCTACTTTTATAAGAAGTCGTTTTTGAAGCCCAACGAACTCTCTGGAAAAAAAGCGATTTGAAATCTTCTAAAGGTTTTGTCAAGACAATATTCGCATCTGATTTTAAATAATGTACTTTTTCTGGATATTTTGCATTTGCTTTTTGCAGTAAAAAAACATCGTCACCACTTGCAATTCCGTTGTTTCCTTCAAAACCATTTATTTCTTGGAACAACTTTTTTGTGTAGGCAAAATTCGCTCCGTTGCACATAAAGGGTTTTTGGATACCAAAACTTCCGATTGTTGCGCCTTGCAAACTCATCAAATCTAGCTGCTGAAATTGCTGTAAAAACGATTCGTCGGCAAAGTAAGAAACGGCGCCGACAATCATTTCAGGACTGTAATTTTGGATATAATTGTCTAAAATTTTCAACCAAGCTTGGCTCACAAAACAATCGGCATCGGTTGTGATAATCCAATCGTTTTTAATATGATTTATTGCCGTTGAAATCGCATCTTTTTTAGGAGAATTTGAATTTCTCTCGTTATCAATTATTTGGAAAGGAAAACTTAAAGCTGGAAATTTCTCAATGATTTCAACGGAATTATCTTGGGAAGCATCGTTTACAAAAACAACTTCAAAAAGCGATCTCGGATAATCCAATTGCGAAAAGGAATGCAATAAATCGGGAAGATTTTCAGCTTCATTTCGGAAAGGAACTACGATTGAAAATCTAGTTTTTGGAGATAATTCAAGACTTTCGAACGAAGCCACTTTTTTGAATCCCAATGCTAATCTTCCGATGAAGAACGTATAAATTGCTATGATTCCGAAAAAAATATAATTTAAGATTTCCATTTTGATTTAAAATTAAAGACGTAAAAACTCCCGATAATTACCGGAAGCACCACATTTAAAAACCACATTAAGGTACTGATAAAAACCACAATCCATTCGTTTACGCCCAAAATTCCGAAGAAATAAACGGCAATGCTTCCTTTTACGGCAAAATCTAAAAACTGAAAAGTAGGTAGAGAAGATGCCAAAAAATAGACACTTGTGATCGTTGCCATTAATGTAACATAAGGCAAGTCAACATCAAAAGCCAAAAACAAAAAGTAATATTGATGCGAAAAAATCAGATAACGGCAAACTGCTAAAAAGATATTTTTCTGATGAATTTGCTTCGGGATTTCATTTATTTTTTCGAGTAACCGATTTATCGAATAACCTTTAATGGTGATTTTTTTAAAGAGAAAAGAAGCAAAAAACAAGAAGCAAGAGATTGCAAAAATGGCCAGAACCCAAGACCCAAAACCTAATATCCAAAGTCCAATTGTTCCAAAAATAATGGTCAAAATCATCTGAATTCCGTTGCAAATTAAATTCAGGAAAACCACTTTTTTAGCTTCTCTTTTTTCGAAATATAAAGCTTTTGCGCCATATTCTCCGATTCCGTTTGGTGTAAAAATAGAAGCGGTCAATGCACTTAAAACTTGTTCAGTTGCTTGCGAAAGCGATATTTTTTCAATGATTTGCACTAAATTCTTCCACTTTAAAATCTCAAAAAACCGATTGAAAAAGCTGAAAGAAAGCAGGAATAAAATTCCCCAAAATGATTTTTTGCGATTTAATAATTCTAAAAATTGTTTCCAATCTAATTTATCATTATTTGCCAGCTGATTCCAGATAAAATAAAATGCGCCACCAACAATCAAAAGTTTGATTAGAAACGTGAGGAATTGTTTAGCTTTGTGGGGAATTGAAATCATTCGGCAAAGGAACAACTTTAAACTTTTTAAACCTTAAACTTTAAACCAAAAAATTGGCAAACGAACGCATCATATTAGGCATTGACCCAGGAACAACGATTATGGGTTTTGGATTGATCAAAGTCGTCAATAAAAAGATGGAATTTGTGCAATTGAACGAGTTGATTTTGAACAAATATGACGATCATTATATGAAATTGAAAGTCATTTTTGAGCGAACAATTGAGTTGATTGAAACGCATCATCCTGATGAAATTGCGATTGAAGCACCATTCTTCGGGAAAAATGTTCAGTCGATGTTAAAACTCGGCCGAGCACAAGGAGTTGCAATGGCCGCTGGACTTTCACGTCAAATTCCGATTACTGAATACGAACCGAAAAAAATAAAAATGGCCATTACCGGAAACGGAAATGCCACCAAAGAGCAAGTGGCAAAAATGTTACAACAACTTTTAGGTCTAAAAGAATTGCCAAAAAACCTCGATAGTACTGATGGTTTGGCGGCCGCAGTTTGTCACTTTTTTAATTCAGGGAAAGTTGTTGGGACAAAAAGTTATTCTGGTTGGGATGCTTTCGTGAAGCAAAATGAAGATAAAATTAGAAAATAAACGAATTAGAAAATTAGTCAATTCAAAACGGAATACTGAACACTAAAAATGGCAGGAATTTACATTCACATACCATTCTGCAAGCAAGCTTGTCATTATTGCGACTTTCATTTTTCAACTTCAATGAAAAAGAAAGACGAGATGGTTTTGGCTTTGGCCAAAGAAATGCAGTTGCGAAAAAGTGAAGTTTCTGAAGTAGTTGAAACCATTTATTTTGGTGGAGGAACGCCTTCGGTTTTGACTTTGGAAGAAATTGATTTTCTGATTCAAGAGGTTTATTCCAATTTTGAAGTTTCTGAAAATCCAGAAATTACGCTGGAAGCCAATCCAGATGATTTGTCTGAAGAACGAATTATTGAACTTTCGAAATCTAAAATTAATCGTCTCAGCATTGGAATTCAGTCTTTTTTTGAAGGCGATTTGAAAATGATGAACCGCGCACATAATTCGGCGGAAGCTAAAAAATCTTTAGAGATTGCGACAAAATATTTCGACAATATTTCCATCGATTTAATTTACGGAATTCCGGGTTTGACCAATGAAATGTGGAAACAGAATATCGAAACCGCTTTGAGTTTTGGAATGCCACATATTTCAAGTTATGCTTTGACTGTTGAGCCAAAAACGGCTTTGAAAAAATTAATCCAGACCGGAAAAATTGCAGAGCCAAAAGATGATATTGCTCAAGAACATTTCCAAATTTTGGTTGATATGTTGCAAAAAAACGGATTTGTGCATTATGAACTTTCTAATTTTGGGAAAGAAAATTACTTCTCAAAAAATAATTCGGCTTATTGGTTGGGTAAGAAATACATCGGAATTGGTCCGTCGGCACACAGTTATAACGGAATTTCCAGAAGCTGGAACATTGCAAACAATTCAATTTATTTGAGAGAAATTGCTGAAAACAAATTACCAAACGAAATAGAAATTTTATCAAGGGAAGACCAATATAACGAATATGTGATGACGGGTTTGCGAACAATTTGGGGAATTTCTTTAGACAGAATTGAAAATGAATTTGGCACAGATTTCCTAAATTATTTAATGAAACAAGCTGAAAAATTTCTTGCTGATGATTTGCTTTCCATCGAAGAAAATGTGCTGAAAACCACACGAAAAGGTAAGTTTTTAGCTGATGGAATTGCGAGTGACTTATTTATGCTCAGCAACGATTAATATTCAACTTTGCTGTACTTCGCGGAACCTTTTTAATCTTTGCATTAAATTTCAAACGCAAAGTACGCAAAGATTTTCGCAAAGTAAAGAAAGAATTTATGCTAAAAAAGTTTAGCTTTGAATATTAAAATTTCTAACGTGAAAGCAACCATAAATCATAATTCGCAAACATTTCAAGTTGATTTTTCAAAACCGATTGACATTTCCATCACGTTGACAAATACTGATGAAAATCCAATTGCTTGGTATATTGAAAAACCGGTGATTGAACCGGTCGTTTTTGGTGATTGGATCGGTAAAGTTTCTGAAGGAAAATCATCGACCAATTTTAATAATATTTTCTTCAACCCACACGGACATGGAACGCATACAGAATGTTTGGGACACATCACAAAAGAATTTTATAGTATTAATGACAGTTTAAAGACGTTTTTCTTTACAGCGGAACTAATTTCGGTCGAACCAGAAATCCATGGTGAAGATTTTGTAATTTTAAAAGAACAAATTGAAAAAGCGTTAAATGGAAAAACTACGGAAGCTATTGTCATCAGGACTTTGCCTAATTTAAACCAAAAAATTTCTAAGAATTATTCTAATACAAATCCGCCTTATCTGGATGAAAAAGCTTCAAAATTCATCCGAGAAATCGGAATAAAACATTTGCTGATCGATTTGCCAAGCGTTGATAAAGAAAAAGACGAAGGAAAATTGCTGGCACACAAAGCATTTTGGAATGTAAAAAATGTTCAAGAATTGAATGATGAAGCACGATTAGACGCTACAATCACAGAAATGATTTTTGTGAAAGGCGAAATCTTAGACGGAAGTTATTTGCTGAATCTACAAATCGCTTCTTTTGAAAATGATGCATCCCCAAGTAAACCAGTTTTGTATCAAATTTTATAAGCCACAGTAAATTTTCAATTATTAAATCCTTCAATCTTTCAAAATTTTTTAAAATGAACATCCAGCAATATTTCGAATTTTGTCTTTCAAAAAAAGGCGTGACAGAACATTTCCCGTTTGACGAAGATACCTTGGTTTTTAAAGTAGGCGGAAAAATGTTTGCACTTTCGTCATTATCGCAGTGGGAAAATGGAAATCCAGCTATAAACTTAAAATGTGATCCAGAGCGTGCAGAAGAGCTTCGGGCAGAATATGATGACATCAAACCCGGATTCCACATGAGCAAAGTGCATTGGAACACGATTTCTGTAAATAGCGATGTTTCCGATAAAATGGTTCGGGAATTAATCGACCATTCTTATGATTTAATTTTCAAAAGTTTAACGAAAAAATTGCAAAACGAAGTATCAAATTTATAATTAACATAGTATTTTTGTATAACAAAACTAGTAACTTATCTACTTTGCGACTTACAAACTGAAAATCATGAACGAACATATTAAGAAATTTTTGAACGAAGAACAAGATCCGAAAGCAATTGATAAAATCACTTCAAAGTTGACGGATTTATTGATGAAAAATGAAGAAATCGGATATATTGCGGTTCAGAAAAAGCCAGCAATTACCGTTTTTCCAGATAGCATCGTTCTTACAAATAAAAGAATTATTATCTGCAAGCCTAAGAATTTAGGGCTTTCAATGGATTTTACAGACTATACATGGGACGATGTGGCCGGAACTTTTGTGAAAGAAAACATCTTGGGCTCTGAATTTTCTTTTACCACAAGAACAGACTTGACAATTTCGATTGATTATATTCCCAAAATGCAAGCGAGAAAAATAAACACATTTGCCAAAGAACAATTAGATATCTTGAAAAATGGTGCTACTGCAACGGTTGAACCAATTACTGAAGAGTCAAAAACTTTTTTAGAGGAAGACCTTGAAGAAGATATCTTTACGAAACCTTTAGAAGAAGTTATTGAAGAAGCTCAGGTGATTGAAGAGGTGGAAACAGAAGAAGTGACTGATTTTGCAGAAATAGTTCCGGTTTCTCAATCAGGTTATCGTGATGAAAAACAATTTCCTGACGAAATACCAAGCTCAAAAGAACGCGCCTTGAAAGATTTGTCTCAAGACGAATTGTTTGAAAAACTTCAGAATTACAAAAAATTATTAGACAACGGATTGATTATGCAAGGCGAGTACGATACCTTAAAAAAAGAAATCTTGAGTCATATGTAGGATTCATTATTGTTCGGGGCAAGAAGTCAATCCCAAAAAACTATCTTTTCGCTTACATATATATAATGAGAAAATCTACCTTAATATATAAGGACAATTTTCCGTAGAGACAGCCCACTAGGCTGTCTTTTTATTTGCGCAGCAACCCCAATGCGATTCTCCAAAACACGAAACCCAAACCCCTTCCTTATATATAGTATAATTTCCCTGCAGCGAAAGGCCGTTCTTTTATCAGGCCATGCAATTCCCGCTTTCTGCCGCAGTCTTCCCGCCGAACCCCGGCGGCAAGAGCTCGCGGCCGCCAATCGGGGCTGGGGGAGAAGCCTTCCCGCATTCCTGGAAGCCCCGGGACCGGGATCGCGCAGACAGCCTGCAAAAAAAAGCCGCCCCGGCACAGATGCCCTTCGATGCCTTGCATGGCAAAACAAGCGCCTCGGCCTTCCCCAGGCATCCCAAAATCCCGGATACTTCAGGAAAAGATGAAAAAACTTCCGCCTCCAAGAGCAAGCCTTCCAGCGAGTTACGGTAAAGATGAATAAAACATCAAAAAAAGATGAAGAAAAAGCTTGCGCAGGCGAAAAAGATGCGTACTTTTGCACCCGCAATAACGGCGAAGTTCTTAAGATTTACTGAAGGCAGGGAGGGATGAAAAAAGACAAAATTTTTTTCACGAAAAGCTTGCCGGAAAGAAAAAAGCGAATTACCTTTGCGCCCCGCGAGAGCGGAAGTTCATTGGGAATCTGCGCAGGCTGTGAGAGAAAGGAGGAAATAAAAATTTCTAAAA
>NZ_JBHSQB010000018.1:0-38365 GCF_042658345.1 Flavobacterium qiangtangense | reverse complement strand
GTCAAGACCAACCCATTGTGTTCGGTGAAGCCCGAAGATGCTCAGGGCCTTTCGCTGTCCCGCATACGCAGGATTGATGTTCGCCGTGTTGTACATGTACTGGGTGAACTGTGAGTCCTGCTGGGCATACCCCGAAGGGATCCCCAACACTGCCGTTGCCAGCAGTGTCAGGAAAGTTATCTGTGTTTTTTTATATTTTAGATTCATATCTTATTAGTTACCGTTAATGTATAGATGGCCAGACTTCTCGATGTTTCTAGATGTTTCTCCTACCTTGAATTCGTATTTTAAAATGTAGAAGTAAGTCCCCGTTGGCAATTTGCTGTCTGCAGAAATTGTAGTTCTGCCTTCAGAATAGCCTTTAAAAACTTTGCTTGTGTTATCGTAGCCTCTTGTTCCAAATACTTCCACGCCCCATCTGTTGAAGATAGTTACCTGATTATTCGGATAGCAATCTATTCCGTCCAGCAAGAAGATATCGTTCAGCCCGTCTTCATTTGGAGTCAAGGCATTGTAAACTATCACGGGACAGGAAACGTCAATTGTCTGTGTATGGCTAATTGAATTTCCGCAATCATCGGTTGCTGTCCAAGTTCTGGTAATTACTTTCATAAATGAGCAGGTTCCGTCTGTTTCCTCTTCGTTAAAAGTTACCGTTGCCGTGCCACAATTATCAATCGCTGTTAGAACAGGCGCTGCCGGAAGCTTATCGCATTCTGCAAATTCATTTTCTGGAAGCGGTTCAACAAATGTCGGAGCCGTCGTGTCTTCAACCATGATAGTCTGAATGTGAACCGTTTCGTTGCCACAAGCATCAGTTGCCGTCCAAGTTCTGATGATGTCATAGTTGCCAATGCATCCCGCATTAACAATCTGCTCGTCAAAAGTAACCGTTGCAACACTGCAATTATCAGTCGCAGTCAATGTTACCGCTGCAGGAATTGGAGCATCACAAGAGAATACCGCATCTTGAGGCAATACCTCAGTAAATGCTGGTGCAGTAGTGTCTTCAACAGTAATAGTCTGAACAAGATTCGTAGACAAGCCACTGCAATCCGTCAAAGTATAAGTCCTGGTCAAGATATATGCATTACCAGTACATCCAGTACCTCCATTGCTTGTGTCCGAAACTGTTACCGTTACAGAACCGCTGCAGTTGTCAGCTTCATCAGTTACTGCATCTATGTCTGCTGCTGGGACATCATCAATACACTGCAGAGTAATATTTGCAGGAGCAGTTCCGGTCGGAGCAGTCACATCGTCAATTGTGTAAGTATAAACCCAGTTGTGAGTGTTTCCTTCACAGTCTGTAAAAGTGTACGTGTAAGTCACATTTCCTTCGCAAGCCGGAGCCGCTGAAATGACCGGAGCTGAAGCCGTCAGTATGTTACCGCAGTTGTCAGTCACAACAGGAACTGTTGGCGCAACTACTTCAGAGATACACTGAACTGTCACCGCACCATTTGCAGGCATTGTGAAATCAAGCCTTTCAATCGTGTACGTATAAACCCAGTCATGAGTATTTCCCTCGCAGTCTGTAAACGTGTACGTATAAGTCACATTTCCTTCGCAGGCCGGAGCCGAAGAAATTACCGGAGCCGAAGCCGTCAATATGTTGCCACAGTTGTCAGTCACGACAGGAACAGTCGGAGCCGTGATAGCAGATGCACACGCTACAGTCGATGAACCGTTGGCTGGCATGCTGAAATCAAGCATTTCGATAATGTACGTGTAAACCCAGTTGTGAGTATTGCCCTCACAGTCCGTGAACGCATAAGTATAAGTCACGTTTCCTTCACAGGCCGGAGCTGCAGAAATTACCGGAGCGGAAGCTGTCAATATGTCGCCACAGTTGTCAGTTATTACTGGAACAGTCGGAGCCGTGATAGCAGATGCACAAGCTACAGTCGATGAACCGTTGGCTGGCATGCTGAAATCAAGCCTTTCAATCGTATAAGTATAAACCCAGTTATGAGTATTTCCTTCGCAATCCGTAAACGCATACGTATAAGTCACGTTTCCTTCGCAAGCCGGAGCCGCAGAAATTACCGGAGCCGAAGCCGTCAGTATATTGCCACAGTTGTCAGTTACAACAGGAACCGTCGGAGCTACAATATTAGCAGCACAAGCAACAGTCGATGAACCGTTAGCTGGCATGCTGAAATCCAATCTTTCAATCGTATACGTATAAACCCAGTTGTGAGTATTTCCCTCGCAATCCGTAAACGCATACGTATAAGTCACGTTTCCTTCGCAAGCAGGAGCTGCTGAAATTACCGGAGCCGAAGCCGTCAGTATATTGCCGCAGTTGTCAGTTACTACAGGAACCGTAGGAGCTACAATATTAGCAGCACAAGCAACAGTCGATGAACCGTTAGCTGGCATGCTGAAATCCAATCTTTCAATCGTATACGTATAAACCCAGTTGTGAGTATTGCCCTCGCAATCTGTAAACGTGTAAGTATAAGTCACGTTTCCTTCGCAAGCAGGAGCCGAAGAAATTACCGGAGCCGAAGCCGTCAATACATTTCCGCAATTATCCGTCACCGTTGGAAGAGCTGGCGCAACGATTGCCGAAGCGCAGGCTACTGTAGAAGCCGTGTTTGCTGGAACTGTAAAGTCTGCTCTTTCGATCGTGAACGTATGCATCCAGTTATGTGTATTGCCTTCACAATCAGTGAATGTGTAAGTATAAGTCACGTTTCCCTCGCAAGCAGGAGCCGAAGAAATTACCGGAGCCGAAGCCGTAAGTACATTTCCGCAGTTGTCAGTTACGACAGGAACTGTCGGAGCTGTGATTGCCGAAGCGCAGGCTACTGTCGAAGCCGTGTTGGCTGGAACTGTAAAGTCTGCTCTTTCGATCGTGAACGTATGCATCCAGTTATGAGTATTTCCTTCACAATCAGTGAACGTGTAAGTGTAAGTCACGTTTCCTTCGCAAGCAGGAGCCGAAGAAATTACCGGAGCCGAAGCCGTCAGTACATTTCCGCAATTATCCGTCACCGTTGGAAGAGTTGGCGCAACGATTGCCGAAGCGCAGGCTACTGTAGAAGCCGTGTTGGCTGGAATTGTAAAGTCTGCTCTTTCGATCGTGAACGTATGCATCCAGTTATGTGTATTACCTTCACAATCAGTGAATGTGTAAGTATAAGTCACGTTTCCTTCGCAAGCAGGAGCCGAAGAAATTACCGGAGCCGAAGCCGTCAGTACATTTCCGCAGTTGTCCGTCACCGTTGGAAGAGTTGGTGCAACGATTGCCGAAGCGCAGGCTACTGTAGAAGCCGTGTTGGCTGGAACTGTAAAGTCTGCTCTTTCGATCGTGAACGTTTGTGAACAGGTCGTACTATTTAAAATAGTATTCTCTCCTGCATCTCTAACGTCATTGTTGTTAGTATCTGCATATTCCGTAATCGTGTATGTTCTAATTACGTTTCCTTCGCAGGCAGGCGCTGCCGCATTTGAAGCTGTAATCACGATTACGCCACATGGGTTATTTCCAATTACACCATTTCCATTTCCTAATGCTTCAAATTGTGTTTCTGTTAAAACTGAAGCTACAGGGATTGCGCTGTAACAAGCTACAGTTGTCGCTGGGAAAGTAGGGCAAATCACTTGAAATGCACAACAAACTGGTGATATTCCGGTAATGTTTAAAGCGCTACATGCATTAACATCTTGAAAATTAATATTATAATTTGTTCCCGAAGTTATTGGACTTGATGTCCAAATGCTTCCAACCCAGGTTCCAGGTGCACCTGTTCCAGTTGCCGTAAATGGAGCTAATCCATTTAAGGTAGCTGTCACAGTATATGTTGAACCTCCTGCTACGCAAACTGCTGTAACAGTACCAGACAAGCTAACTGCAGCTGTCAATGTTATTTTTGCAATATTTGAAGTATTACCTTCCGCATCGTCAACAGTATAATAAACTGGTGTTGGATTAATTGTTATAGACGTTAATGGTGCAAAATAAATCACACCTGTAACTGGGTCTACATTCCAAGTTCCCTGACCAGTAATAGTCATGCTTGTCACATCACCGTTTGCATCTGTAACAACTCCAGTCGCTCCAGTTTGAACTACTAAACTTACCGTGGTGGCAACAACCGTGTCTCCAGTGGTATCATTTGCTAAAACATTTACTGGAACCGAGCTACTTCCTTGTGTGTAACACAAAGCATTACAAGTTGCGATTGGTGCTACATCTACTTCAAAAATGTTTAATGAACAAACGCAGTTTTGAGTAGTGTCAATTACCGCCACTAAATCAGTTACTGTTGTGTTAAACAAGCCATTTACTGTTTCAGTAACTGTCGCTCCAGCAACAATTGGACCTGTCATTGTGTATGTTGCCAATGCTGCACCCATTGGCTGTCCTGCAACATCAGCTGCAAAAATTTGAACAATAACCGGGTTCGCAGGGCTCGCATTGGTTTGATTAATTAAACTGTTGTTTTTAACAGATACAATCAATTTAGACGGTACCATTGGATCTCCACCGCAAGCAGGGATTTCTTTTTGGTAATTCACTGATACAATCTCTAATTCTGGCTTCTCTACTTTTATTGGGAGCGTAACGCTACCTGTTTCTATTGTAAAGTTATTACAAACTCCTCCCGGAGCAGAAGGACAACTTACTGAAGCAACCTTATCTACCGTTTGAACAAGAAGAGAATAATCACCACAAGCTACCGTAGTTGCCTGTTGCAACCCGATTGTAAAGTTCAGCTTGTCTCCAGAAACTAATCCTGAAGGAACGCTGAATTCAGCATAGTCTTGTCCAGCAGTATTTGTAAATGTACCTAAATAAGCAGGACAAGCATAAGGCGCACTACTGGTCAAATCTGGATCGTTACAAACAAGTGAACCTGCTATATAACTGAAACCTGTTGGCAATATTACTTGCGTAGTAGCGGTTGTTCCAAGCGGTGTTGGCGATACAATTGTTTGACTAATCGTATAATTCACTGTATTGTTACAATTAGTGAAGGTACCAGAAGGAACAACAGAACTTTCAATGATATATTCTGCGGTGATACCATCAATATTTATATCTAAAGATGGTGAACTTGTTCCATTACCGGTTGCCGGTGCACCACATGAGCGGTTGGCTCTTGCAAAAATATTTGTTTTTGAACCTGCAATAAAATCACAGCTTGTGCTTAATGAAAAACGTAAACCAATTAAACGTGAATTGGCATCGCCTAAATCTGTTAATGTTCCTGGCAATCCTTGTGCAGGAAAGTTTGGATGCGTTGTCAAGTCTACTGTAGTTTGAGTTCCCGCATTATTGGTTGCAACGGCTGCCCAGCTTCCTGAACCTACTGGGTATTCAGCTTCTAATGGGCCTGCATAAGACATCCCTACTGGAAGTTCCACCACAAATGTATTATTGATGGTATTACCTGCACCAGCCGAGTTCATTCTATACTCAAATGGTATAGCGGTACATAAATCTACCGGATCGGATGGCTGCGTTACCGTGATAATTTGTACCTCAGCAGTTTGCGGAATAAATGGTAAATTTACGCTGATTGGTGTACAAATATACTCGTCAGGAGTCTCTGGATAACCTGTACAGTCCCAACCTGCTTCCACGTGAATGGCTCCTGCCACACATGTAGTGTAAGTAAAATCTAAACGGTAATTTTCATTACTACCTGGCGCAATACCTGCAGTTGACACTTGAAACCATACACCGCCTGCATAAACGATTGGCGTAGCCACGGCATTGGTAGCCACATTTACCACTTCAGTAATTGTGATACCCTGTTGCGTTGGTACTTTTAACCAAATATATGAAGCTGTTGAACCACCAGTAGAAGACACTCTAACTATTGCGCTTTCTGTAGGTCTGCTTGCCTGAACTGTACCGCTCTGGTTGCTGATACTAATTTCTGGCTTGAGTACTATATTATTGCTAAAGTTACTACCACTTGTTGGAAAAGCATTTGTATGAGGATTAGTGACTGGCAAATCTCTGTAATGGTAAAGATAATTTTGACCATACGCTTTAACCTGTATCGAGTTAACTGCCACTGTGCTGCAGTTTCCTGACACAGTGATGGTACCACCTGCTACAGTATTATCAGCACTACCATTCCCCGCAATAATTTGTACTATTCTTTCAGAAGTGTAGTCAAAATGATATAATGTACCTCCCGTTACTGGCGTTACAGTTGTTGGCGTAAGCCCATTATAATTAACCAGTGTCAAGGTTGTAGGTATAAAAATATCCATTCCTGTGAAAGCAAAACCAGGACGAAATTCATTTAAGTATTTATTACCTGCAGACGAAAAGTTTCTTGACGCTGTAAGTCCCCACGAGGCTTGCCCGCAACCAGAAAGTGTGCCAGCAATACCCCCAGAATATCTAAATACGGTTCCCACCAAATACATTTCTGGTATCAAGCCATTACAGGCTCTTTCTACACCGCCAATAATATTGTATATTTTAAAGGAGTCTCCTGTTTGATTGTCCGTTATTGGAAGTGCGCCATCACCAGCTATAACATTATAATGTGAAACCGTTTCGATGACATCGCCCGGTAAAATCCCTCCTGCAGGAAGCAGTGAAGTCAACTCCCAAGTAATCAATTGAACGGTATTTGTACTTCCTGTATTCAACGCAAACGAAGACGGTAACGTGCCTGAAGCGATCGTTGTTCCAGCCCTTTTTATTTGTATATCGATTGACTTTACGGCTACAATATCTGTGGATTGTGCTACCAGCTTCTTAAGCCCCATTTTTATGTAAAGGTTATCCGAAGCAACCGTTTGTTGCACACCATTGGCAGTAACAAAAAATTCATCTAGATATAATGATTTTGACAAATCATAGCTCGAGATATTGGCTCTTGTCTGGTGGGTTGTCATGGAGCTATCAGTCCATCCTAAAGAATTGTCTTCACGTTCTACTTTCAAAAAAGTTGTTGTCACTCCACCATCAGGGCAAGGAGCGTTCGGACATACCACATTTGCCAATACTTCACTACCACAAAACATTGGTGCGAACGTACGACAATTGGTTGTGGAATCATTAATATAACTTACAGTATATGGAATTGTTACTGCACCTGCAGGTCCAGAAGCACAATCATACACTAAATCGAGAAAAAACATACCCATATCAACACCCGGCGACAATACAGTCAAAACCCTTGTTGCTGGATTATAATTATAAGTTGGCGTCAGCGTTGGAACCGTTGCAATATCTTTGCCATTTGCCCACACAATATTTCCAGTACCTGAAATTTCAACACCGGGAGGCAATGTTACCTGCCATTCATAACGCTGGTTTGGATTGTAATTGATCGTTCCCATGGAATACCAACTTTCTGCAAAACGCATACGGAAAGGCACTCCTCCAAAAATATTGGCTGGAGCATAGCTATTATCTGCTTGCTCTAAAATTTCTGAAACATTGGTCGCTGATAATGTGTTTCGATCGATACCATTGTGCGTATCGCCTCTAAGAACAGATATTTTGTCTTCATTACACATATTTCCATAAAGTATATCTCCTCTATAACCCCAGTATCCCGATAGTGATATGGGACAGGTCATGGCAAGATTCATATTTACATCAGTAGTAAATATGATCGATGAATTTGGCAACAAGTCATCATAAAATCCATCACCATCCAAATCTTCCAGACCTACCCCTCCACCATCTGGATCTGATGTAAAAAGGTCTTTAACCACAATTCTCAAATGATTCCCTGGCGAAGCGTATACCACTGGTATTGCGTGCCCATTATAATTCAAATTGCTTAATTGAAAAACACTATTCAACAAGGCACCAGTACCCATAGTCGCACCAGCAGAACCTCCAACTCTGAAAATGGCATCAAACATTGCAGAAGCATTTGTAGTTCCGCTTCCTGCTGTTACAAATTGAAAGGTATATTGAAAAGGCGTACAATCGTTAACATAGTTAAGTTTTGCTACGGTAAATGAAGTAAGTGAGGCAGAACCGTCACCCATGGCCACACTTGCGCTTGCGCTCACGGTCTGACACCAATCGGCAGGTATTTCACTGCAGCCCCACCCTGCACTGTAGTTTGTTATTGCATTACATGCTTTTACTACATAAGTTTCAGTGAACGTTAACGTTTCTCCAAAACAAAAATCGCCACCCGGTAAATTGGAAGCAGTTACGGTATAGTAAGATGTATTTCCAACTGTGGAAGTTGGCACTATGGTTACACCACCCAATGTAATACCGGTTTGTTGTGTTCCGTTAGAAACATTTTCAATTGAAAAATATACTGCTGTTGCACAGCCATTGCCACCGTTTGAAATAGTGAAATTTCTGGTGTAACTAGCGCCCACCACCGCATTGGTTTGTGTGGCTGGTTGTGTAAAACTGAATACTGGATAAAAAAGCTGGTAAGCAGAAGAAGTTGCCATACTTGCATTGTTTCCTGATATTGTACCTGATACTATATCGCTGAATGCTGTTCCTGCAATAGACGCTGTTCTTGCGGCGCAGGTGGCCTTGCGTGTTACCGTAAACTCAATAAATTGACCTGGTATTAATGCATTTGGTCCTATTGAAAAGTTAGGAGCATTTGCCCCACCGCCGTTGTCTGCAATGGTTAAAGCGGGCGTTCCGTTTGTTTTAGTTACTGTGCCTGGCAAGTATTCTACTCCAGGAGGTAACTGAATGGTCACACTAGCTCCTGTTGTTGATGCTGCAGCAACATCTAATCGTACTTTTAACATCGACGTTCCTTCGCAGACCGTCAAATTTCTTGGGTTTTGTGTTGGTGCAGCGTCATGATTTGGAAAAGTAACCAAAAAAGATTGTGCATTCACACTTAGGCTAACCAAGAAAAAGAGTAGCAATAATGTAATTTTTTGTTTCATTTGTTTTTGTTTTTCGCAACCAGAAGACTTTCCTCAGGTTGCCGTTTTAAAGTTTGTTTTAATTGCTTTTAAAAATTAATAAAGACACCAAAACAAAGCACAGTGAGCTGTGCTTGTTGTCAAAAGATAGGTTTTATAGATTAAGGTTGATGGGCAACAAAGGTTCTTTATTAGATGAACTTCATCCGCTGGCAGAATTTTCTCTTCATAAATACTTTTTTGAAAAATGTTAATAAATCATTTTCCGTAGCATTCAAATTTTAGTGGTTAAGTTGCAAAGCTTGGGGCCTAGCATACATATTTTATCTTTCTTTTTTATAAAAAGCAAGGAAAATAATTCGATTGCGTTTTTAAGAAATAAAATACAGACAAATATTTGCGATTTATATTGTTTAAAAATTCCACTTGAGCAGTCATTATCAAAAAACACTTATACTCACATTTAAAACATTTATTATCAATCTGTTATAGTAGAAAAATGAATTTAAAAAATCGCTTTTTTTTTATTTTGACTTATATGTTTTATTACAATATCTTATAATGAGTAACTACTCACTACGTAATTTTTGACCCTTTTAATGCTTTATAATTTTTTTTTGTTACTTTTCTTGAAGAATTACAATTTGAGTCCGCCCAGACTTTTAAAATCATTACCACAATTCATTGAATAAATGACAGTTCAAGAACAAATTCATAAAATGCGCAATCAATTTGGTAGAATATTGATCTATTCGCTATTTGCTATCCTTTTATTTTACACTTGTTTGACACTTTATTTTAAAGTCGCAAACACCGACTATAGATTGTCAATTAGGCCGCCGAGCATATTTTTTTCTCTTTTGGTCATGGGATACTTGTTATTCTTGTCGCTAAAGAAAAATTTTAATTTCTGGCCAATTCTCAAGGTCATTACCATTGGGTTATATATATTGGTTTTCTACCTGACCCTTTTGGGCTGTCAGCGTTCGATGGTGTGCATGTTTTTCTTCATGCCAATTACGGCATTGGTCATTATGCAGGTATCCCTTAAAAATTCAATCATTGCGATAACAATTACATTTTTACTGTGCTTCCTTATAATTCCGTATATATCGAAGCGTTTTAATCTTGGCTCAGAAAAAGTGCTTACAGAAGATGATGCTCAGACGCTCAAATACCTAAGCTATATCATTGTAACAATTTCGTTTTACCTCACCTTTTTAACGCTGTATTATTATAACGAATTAACTAAAATCGCAAATAGTGCGGTTAAGGAAAAACCATTTAACAGTGAGCAACAATCGGTAGATGATTCTACTCTTATGCTACTTTACTTGAAGATTCAAGAATATATCGAAAATAATAAGCCATATACACATCCAGATTTTACTATAAATATGTTGTCAAAAAAAGTAAAGTCAAATCCTTCCTATGTTTCCAGAGCTATCAATCAAGAGGGAGGTAAAAATTTTTCTGATTTTATTCAAGAGTATCGCATTAATCTGGTAAAAGAAGAATTTATTAAAAAACACGGCCATGTAATAATTAAGGAAGTTTATGAGAGGGCAGGATTTAGACAGCAAGCCACTTTCAACAGAAATTTTAAAAAATTCGTGGGCAAGACACCGTCGCAATATTGTTTCGATTTGCAAAAAGACTATTTTTTAAGTTAAAATTTCAAACAACAAACCAATAAATGCAAGAGCTAATTGATGAGCTGAATTATAAGAGAAAAAAATTTGGAAAGATATTCATTCTATCCATTCTTGGAGTGTTAGCGTATTTCATAATTCTGACATTTTTGCTTCCTTTTATTGGCCACGAACAAATGGTTTCTAGAGAACCACTGCTTTTTTCTTTTTTCGGTATTGCTTTAACAACATACATACTTTCTAAAACTGAATTTGATTCTTGGCCAATTTATAGAATAATGACTTTGGTCATTGCAGCCCTGGTATTCTATTTCAGCCTTTGTTTACATCACATTACTTCGGTCATTTTACTATTTTACATCCCGGTGGTACTGATGATATGGATGCTTACTGACCTAAAAACCGCGATAACAGCCACTTTAATTTTACTCATAATTTGCTATTTTACCCCGAATATTGCCGATTATTTTTTAATTACAAACAGCGTAAAACATACAGAAGACGATGAAATACTACACAAATTACAAGATTACATAGTTGTAATAATTGTTACTTACTTCTCGCTCTTAACACTGTACTTTCACAATGAATTTAACAGAATAGAAATTGAGATTCAAAATTTTCAAGATTCTAAAACGGAAATTAAAAAAAGTATTTCTAGTAGCCAATCACAATTATACGAGCACGAGGAAAAAAATGAGTTCGCAAAAGAAAGGGCCGAAATTTTATACCAAAAAATAATTTCCTACTTCAACGAAGAACACCCCTTTAAAGATCCGGATTTCAGCATAACTTTACTTGCAAAAAAATTAGATACAAACACTACATATATTTACAAAACTCTGGCAATATTTACTAATAAGAGCTTCCGAGATCTTGTAAATGAATATCGGGTAAATCATATATTGAACGCAATTGAAAAAAACGAACATAAAGTTTTTACAATTGAACACATTTATCTTGAAGCAGGCTTTTTGCAACAATCCACCTTTAATAGGGTCTTCAAGAAGATTACTGGCCTCACTCCTTCCCAATATATTGAATCGAAGACCGCGCTGTAGTAAGACTGAAGTACGGATAATGCGTAGTTAAAGTATGGATAACGGCATGAAAATCATTCACGAAAATCAACAAAGAATAAAATCTAAAAAAGCAATTATTTCCTCAAAATTTAGTTGCTTTGCAATAAACATACAAACATGCAACCTTTAACGATTTTACTTATCATCGTCATTTATTTCGGAATTTTAATTCTGATTTCAAATGTTGTCAGCAAAAAAGACTCCGGAAACGATGCTTTTTTCAAGGCCAATAAAAACTCAAAATGGTATTTGGTCGCTTTTGGAATGATTGGAACTGCCTTGTCTGGCGTGACTTTTATTTCTGTTCCAGGACAAGTGGGTTCGCCCGATATTCAGTTTAAATATTTTCAATTTGTTTTAGGAAATGCTATCGGATTCATCTTGATTGCAAAGGTTTTATTGCCGTTGTATTATCGAATGAATCTGACTTCGATTTATGGTTACATCGAACAGCGATTGGGCTTTATTTCTTATAAAACGGCTGCTTCTATCTTTTTAATTAGCAGAACAATTGGTTCGGCAGCACGTTTATATTTGGTGGTAATTGTGCTTCAACGCTATGTTTTTGGGGCTTTTCACGTGCCGTTTTTTGTCACAGTTTTGATTTCTTTGGCATTAATTTTTGCTTACACTTATCGTGGCGGTTTAAAAACCATAATCATAACCGATACATTACAGACAATCTTCTTGGTTTCTTCTGTGATTTTTACCATTTATTTTATTTGCGACAGCTTAAATTTTACACTTCCCGAAGCTTTTACGGCGGTTTATGAAAGTCCTTATTCAAAAACATTTTTCTTTGACGATTGGCTAAAAAGTAATTTCTTTTGGAAACAAATCTTAGGAGGAATCTTTGTAACCATTGCAATGGTGGGTCTTGACCAAGATTTAATGCAAAAAAACCTCAGCTGTAAAAACATCGGCGAAGCCCAAAAAAACATGTTCACCTTCACCGGAATCTTTGTAATAATCAACATCTTTTTCTTGAGTGTGGGAGCGTTGCTGTATTTATATGCTGAAAACTATGGAATTAGCGCACCGTTAGATCTCGCTTCCGGAAAGCCAAAAACAGATTTATTGTTTCCAGAAATTGCCTTTAATTATCTGGAAATAGTTCCAGCAGTTGTATTTTTATTAGGATTGACTGCCGCAACATTTGCCACGACAGATTCAGCTTTAACGGCGCTTACAACTTCTTTCTGCGTAGATTTTTTAGGAATGGACAAAGCCGAAAATGCTTCAAAACCAAATATGGTGCGAACCAGACATTTTGTGCACGTCGGATTTTCACTTTTGATGTTCTTCGTAATTTTGGTAATTTATTGGGCAAATTCCGATTCAGTCGTAAGTCTAATTTTCAAAATCGCTGCTTACACTTACGGACCGCTTCTAGGCTTGTATTCTTTTGGATTATTTGTAAAAACGAAAACCGTGAAAGATAAATTTGTTCCAATAATTTGCCTCTTGGCGCCAGCCATTACTTTTATAATCAGCTTAAATTCAAAAGCTCTTTTTGGAAATTATGAATTTGCAGAAGAACTGATTATTTTAAACGGAGGCCTTACTTTCCTAGGATTATTGTTAATTAGTAAGCCGGCAGAAAGCCAGACGCAATTTTAAAGACATAAAAAAACGGCAACTCTTACTTGAATTGCCGTTTCTTTTTTAAAATTGATTTGTAGAAATCATGACCAGCGTGCAGGCCACTTCCACTTTTATATTGTTCAGTTTTAAAAGCTGATACAGTTCTGGATTTTCAGTTCCGGGATTAAAAATAACGCGCTTTGGTGAAAGCGACACGATATAATTGTAATAATCGCGCTGTCTTTGCGGATTTAAATATAAAGTTACCGTATCAATATTAGTAAAAGGAATTTGCTTGGTTTGAATTTTTACACCCAAAACTTCTTCCTCTTTTAATCCGATGGCAACAACCGAATGTTCCTTTGCCGTAAGGCTTCTGATGGCCATGTAAGAATAACGCGCCGGATTTGACGAAGCTCCCAATACCAATGTTTTTTTGTTTCTCATAACGTGTTTTATATTGTATAAATTTAATTAATTCTAAATTTTTCCTTGCTATATTTATAAAAATTATAACATCAGGGTTGCTTTTTAATACTCTGATAAAAATCTGTTGGAAGCATTTCTGCCATTTTCTGCGCACCGATAAATCCTCCAAATACAACGCCATAAAACGGACTATAATTTCCGTTTTCATCGACAAAATATTCCTTCGAAATAAAATCAGCAACTGACTGATTATGATTATCATACATTATTGTAAAATAATCTTTACGCTCAATAAATTCAGGTTTCTTACTATTTTGAATCTGATTTTTAGCATCTGATTTTAACTTTTCAACACGAATCATCGGTGATTTGATAAGTGTGATTTTTTTTAAACCTAAAGTATCGCTGATCTTAAAATACTCCTTTGGATCTACTTTAAATTTATCAACGATTAACTTAAATTTTTCAGTTTCCCAAGTTTCGTATGCAATCGTACGCATAAAATGAGTTGCAGATCCTCGGTAAATATTTTTTCGCTTTTGCGGAATTTTATCATCATTTGAAATATCTTTAAAAAACGTAGTTCCTGCAAATGAGCTAGATGTCACATTTTTTGAATCGAGTGTTCGTTTATTAAATTTCACTTCAAAATCTACCAAATCAAAATTTACTTCGTATCCCAAAAAGTTATTTATAACCTTCAACGGAGTTCTGGAAGTTGCCGTTAAAGAGTTCGTGTCGGTATCAAAATACAAATAAATATCATCTTCATTAATTATTTTACAAAACGAAGCATATTGCGAAGTTCCTAAAAAATATTGCCTAAAAACTTTCAGCATCTGTTTCTGAGTAAAAGGTCCTTTGCCGATAAAAACTTCGTCGATTGCAATGGAATCTTCTTCTAAAAATGTTTTTATTTTTTGATATTGAAACGCATTATTGATACGTGAAGTAAGGTATCCCACGAAACTTATGACCAAATCTGACTTAGTATTTCCTTTTGAATCTAATTTAAAATAACCCTTTTCATCGGTCAATGTCGAAATCGTCGTTCCGTCTAAATAAACTGTCGCCGATTGCAATGGTAATTTTGTGTTTTTATCAAAAATGGAACCTTCTAAAGTTTGTGAGAAAGCATTTCCCGAAATGAAAAAAACGAGTAAAAAGCAAAAAATTTTTGGCATTAATTTCATTACAACGGTCTTATATTTTTTTGTAAAGATAACCAATCTTTAGGCAAAATTTACGAAGTAAGAAAAAGAGTATTTCTATTTGATAATGGTAATTTATTTTTAACTTTACTAAAACCATCCGTCTGCACTTTAATTTTACCAAAAAACTATGGAGATTTTTATTTATGTTTTCGCTGCACTTTTTTCAGTAATAAATCCGCTTGGCGCCGTTCCCATTTTTGTGGGATTAACCCAAAGCGACACAAAAGAAGAGCGTTCCAGAATTTCATTATGGACGGCGATTAACGTATTTATCATTTTAATTATTTCCTTTTTCGTTGGTCAATACGTTTTGAATTTCTTCGGAATTAGTATTGATGCGTTGAGAATTGCAGGTGGTTTGATTATCTTAAATTCTGGTTTTGCCTTACTTTCCGGAAGATTCAGCAAAACCCGAGGCGTCAACAAACAAGTGGAAAATGATGCCCAAAAAAGAAACGATATTGCTCTGACTCCATTGGCAATTCCAATGCTGGCCGGACCGGGATCAATGTCGCTTTTAATTGCGCTTTACCAAGATTATGTTTCTATAAACGAGCAAATTTTAGTTTGCCTTGCCATCGCCGCCGTGGCAATCGTTATCTTTTTAGTCATGCGAAGTGCCCATTATTTGTCAAGAATTCTTGGAGCTTCAGGAATCGTGGCGATTTCAAGAATCATTGGTTTTATTGTAATTGCAATCGGAGTTCAGTACATCAGCAGTTCTGTGGTAAACATTCTTAAAACCTTAACTACTGTTTAGGCGCATTTCTTCTTAACTTTAAGAAAAATCGCTTTATGAAAATTATTCTCACAGGTGCAAATGGATACGTTGGCCGAAGATTATTGCCAGAACTAATTGCGCAAGGTCATGAAGTGATTTGTTGCGTCAGAGATAAAAATCGGTTTGGTCTTGAAGAAGAGTTGCTGGAAGCAGTTACGTTGTGGGAAGTGGATTTTTTAGAAGAACCAAACTTTGAAAACTGCCCAAAAGACGCTGATGTTGCATATTATCTAATTCATTCAATGTCGTCTTCCACCGATACTTTTGATGCAATGGAAGCCAAATCTGCGCAAAATTTCAATGCTTATATGAATCATATTGGCGTCAAACAAGCGATTTATTTGAGTGGCATCGTGAACAACAAAACGTTATCAAAACACTTGCAATCTAGAAAAGATGTAGAAGATATTTTATACAAAGGAAATTTCAACATGACGGTTCTGCGTGCCGGAATAATTGTGGGTTCCGGAAGTTCTTCCTTTGAGATTATTAGGGATTTATGCGAAAAACTTCCTGTTATGATCGCTCCAAAATGGGTTTTGACAAAAACACAGCCCATTGCCATTCGAGATGTAATTCAGTTTTTAATCGGCGTTTTAGGACGAGAAGAATGTTACAACGATTCTTTTGATATCGGCGGTCCCGATGTTTTGAATTACAAACAAATGATGGAATTATATGCAAAAGTGAGAGGGATTAACTGCACGATTATTACCGTTCCCGTAATGACTCCGAAGCTTTCGTCTTACTGGCTTTATTTTGTCACCTCAACGTCTTACAAATTAGCCTTAAACTTGGTGGACAGTATGAAAATGGAAGTCATTGCCAAAGACAAAAGGCTTCAAGAATTACTCAAAATTAAAACTATTTCTTACACGGATGCTATCAAATTGGCGTTCAAAAAAATTGAGCAGAACTTAGTAATTTCCAGCTGGAAAGACAGCATGATTTCCGGAAGATTCAAGAAGAATTTGTCCCAATTTGTGGAAGTTCCAAAATATGGCTGTCTGAAAGACCATCAAAAATTAGAAATAAAACCAGAAGATATCGAACAAGTTCTAGAAAATATTTGGGCTATCGGCGGATTGCGAGGTTGGTATTATGGAAACTGGATGTGGCGCGCCCGCGGTTTTATGGATAAATTATTTGGTGGCGTTGGCCTTCGCCGAGGAAGAACACATCCCACACATTTAGACAACGGCGATGCCTTAGATTTTTGGAGAGTTTTGCTGGCCAACAAATCCGAGAAAAGGTTGTTGCTTTTTGCCGAAATGCGTCTTCCAGGAGAAGCTTGGCTTGAATTTAGAATCGATGAAAAAAATGTCTTGCACCAGATTGCGACGTTCCGTCCAAAAGGGATTTTTGGAAGATTATACTGGTATTCATTAGTTCCGTTTCATTATTTCATTTTTGCCGGAATGATAAAAAACATCGCAAAAACTAAAAACGAAAATAAAGCATAAAAAAGCCACAACTTGATGATTTCAAAAGTCTTTGAATCTTTAAGCTGTGGCAAAAATTTTAAGCCTAATTATTCTTTTGGCAAGAATATTTCAGCCATCATGCATCTTGCGCTTCCGCCACCGCACGCTTCAATCGTGTCAAGGCTTGAGGTCAAAATTTCACAATGGTATTCTAATTTTTCGATTTGAGCGGGTTTCAAGCTTTTGTAAGCCGCGTCACTCATAATCAAGTATCTTTTGTCGTCTTTTCCTTTTACTTCAAGCATGTTTCCGGCAAAATTATTCACTTGATCTTCTGTGATCAAAATGATTTCTTTGTCGTCAGCTTTCAAGTTGTCCAAAACCATTTTGCGTTCTTTTTTGTCATCGATACAATCCGCACAAATTACGGCAAAAGTCTCACCAAGACACATCATCACGTTCGTATGGTAAATCAATTTTCTTTCGCCATTAACCGTTTGGAATGCTTCAAAAATAACCGGTGCATAATCAAAATCCTCACAGAATTCAATAACCAATTCTTCATCGGCACGCGGTGACAGAGCACAATACACTTTTCCGTTTGGACGGTCGATTAAAAGGCTTCCTGTTCCTTCCAAATAGATTTTATCTTCTTCGGCAGAAGTATAATCTACGATGTTTTCAATCTTAAAACCATCTTCCTCCAGTAAATCTAAAATGTCTTCACGACGCTCTTCACGACGGTTTTCAGCAAACATTGGGTACAAAGCTACGTCTCCATTTTCGTGAAAAGAAATCCAATTGTTTGGAAAAATAGAATCAGGCGTGTCTGGACTTTTCGTGTCTTCCACAACGGTTACATTGATTCCGGCATTTCGCAATTTCACTACAAACTCGTCAAATTCGAGTTGCGCTTTTAAGTTCACAGTTTCCGGAAGCAATCCGTCTAAAACTTTTTGGTAATAATTGTTAACCGCGGTTTGCTCGTTCATTCTGAAACCCACCGGACGAATCATTAAAATGGAATTTGTTGTCTGTTTCATTTTCTTTAGGGTTTAGGTGAATGAATTATGATTTAAGGTTTAAGGTTTAAGGTTTAAGGTTTAAGGTTTAAGGTTTAAGGTTTAAGGTTTAGCAAAATTACAAAATGTCAATAATTTCGGATATAAAATCAAATTACAATTATACCTCAATAAAATTTACTGTTCATTATCTATAAATTATATTATTAGCTCCAGCTCATATTTACTGAAACCTTGCTTTTTTCAATTTTTACTTTACCGCCCATCGCTCCATTTTCTCCTGGATAGATTTCATAAATTTTTGTTTTTCCCTCAATCTTTGGGATGTTATTTTTTAATCTTTTGCTTTTATCAATCCACTTTTCAATTTCAGCTTCCGTACAATTAAATTCAATTATGTATTGTCTTGTGAACATACTACCACGTTTTTCAATTTCTATATTTTCTGCATCAATAGGTAATTCTGACAAACCGCCCATATCTATTGCTTCCTGAATTGATTTCGTCCTTTCCCACGGAAAAATTACATTTGTAAAATAGCCAATTATAATAATCGCAACACATAAAAAACAAAAAGAAAAAATTGCTAAAGTGATTTTCAGTCTTTTTTTCATATTACTCAATTTAGACACTAATAAACAAATGCTTAACAGGTTATTAAAAAATACAGCGATCTAAAAATTAATCTCTAATCAATGGCAAGGTGGAGCATCTTAAAAGTCCTTCTTGCTTGGCAATTTCAGCATACGGAATTTCTTCCACAGTAAATCCGTGGCTTCTTAACCAATTGTTCAATCTTGTAAAATTTCTTTCGGAAACCACGACGTCTTCAGCAATTGAAAATACGTTTGAATTCATATTGTACATTTCGTCTCTGTCAATGTGGAAAAGGTTTTCTTTTCCAAAAAGATTCACCAAGAAAAGATACTCTGATTCTTGACGGAAACCGCTTTTGTAAATAATTCCTTTGTTTTTTCCAACTGGCTGAAAACAGCAATCCAAATGAAGCGCATTATCTCTGGCTTCTATTTTGGATTTTACCAAGTCAAATTCCTTCACAATTTTATTTGGAAATAATTCTTTGATATAATTCACGCCTTCGATATTTGTTCGGGCTGTGATATAATCTTTATAGTCAGAACCTTTGTAAGTTCCTATGAAAATATAGTCATTCCAAAGCATCACATCGCCACCTTCGATATGAACTTCTTCTGGCGGACGCACGACTTTTGCTGGATTAATTTGGTCAATTACAAACTGAATCGCATCTAATTCTCTTTCTCTATCCGGAAGAATATTGGCTTTAATGAAAGTATCGTCAATCACAAAACCGATATCTCTGGTGAAAATTTGGTTATAGTTTTCAATCATTTGCGGACGGAAAACTTGCACATCATATTTTTGAAAAACCTGATTGAAAGCTTCCATTTCATTGACCATATCTTTTTCAACAGGATAGGTTCCTGCCAAAATATGTTCTAATGATTTTGGATCATAAGCTTCTTCCGCGGTTGGCGTTGGTCCATTATTTATGGCAGAACCAAGAACGACAGCCCTCAATCTTGAAGTTTCATTTTTTACATTTAATTGTAGCATACTAAAAAGGGCTTTTGGCAAATATAGAAAAACCGACTTTATTTTTGAAGTTTTCTCGCAATATTAGACGTTAAATTATCGAATAATTATTGCTTCCAAAATTTTCTTTCATAATTCTAATCTGATCCAAAAAAAAGCTCCACGATTAAGTGAAGCTTTTTAAATTATTTAGAAATAATTATCTTTTTTCGAAAGGAACAAATTCTCTCAATGGTTCTCCAACATAAACTTGTCTTGGACGACCGATTGGCTCTTTGTTCACACGCATTTCTTTCCATTGCGCGATCCATCCTGGAAGACGACCGATTGCGAAAAGAACTGTGAACATATCCGTAGGAATTCCTAAAGCTCTGTAAATAATTCCAGAATAGAAATCTACGTTTGGATATAATTTTCTTGATACGAAGTACTCGTCAACCAATGCTGCTTCCTCTAATTTCTTTGCGATGTTCAAGATTGGGTCGTTTACGCCTAAAGTTGACAACACCTCATCAGCCGCTTTTTTGATGATTTTTGCTCTTGGGTCAAAGTTTTTGTAAACTCTGTGTCCGAAGCCCATCAAACGGAAAGGATCGTTTTTATCTTTTGCTTTTGCCAAATATTTGTCAGCATCGCCACCGTTGTTTTGGATTTCTTCCAGCATTTCAAGAACCGCTTGATTTGCTCCACCGTGAAGTGGTCCCCAAAGTGCAGAAACTCCTGCAGAAATTGAAGCGAACAAACCAGCGTGAGAAGATCCCACCATTCTAACTGTTGAAGTTGAACAGTTTTGCTCGTGATCAGCGTGAAGGATGAATAATTTATCTAAAGCCGCAACGATTGTTGGGTTTGCTGTATAAGGTCCGGTTGGTAATTCAAACATCAAACGCATGAAGTTTTCTACATAACCTTTTGTATTGTCATAATAATTTAATGGGTAACCCATGCTTTTTCTGTAAGTCCACGTTGCGATCACAAGGAATTTCCCCATTGTTTTGCAAACCGCTTCATACATTTCTTTTTCATTCTCAACATTCACCGATTTTGGGTTGAATGCTGTCAAAGCACTTGTCAAGCAAGATAAAACGCCCATTGGGTGTGCGTTTTTTGGAAAACCATCGATGATGTTTTTCATTTCTTCGTTGATCAAAGTATATTTTCTGATGTCTGTTTCAAATTGCTCTAATTGTTTTGCAGTTGGCAATTCTCCGAAAATCACTAAATAGGATACTTCAAGAAAGTTACCATTTTCGGCTAATTGTTCGATTGAATAACCTCTGTAACGCAAAATTCCTTCTTCTCCGTCAAGGAAAGTGATTTCGCTTTTGCAAGATCCTGAATTTTTATAACCTGGATCAATTGTTATCGCTCCTGTAGCACTGCGTAATTTATCGATATCGATAGCAACTTCGTTTTCTGTTCCAACGATTACTGGAAATTCATACTTGTTACCGTCAAGTTCTAATATTGCTGTTTTTGACATAATATATATGGGAATTATTTAAAATTGTGAAAAATTAATTTAACAAAAATAGGTAATTCATTATTAACTGAAAAACAATACGGAAACGATTTCGTTAATATTTCATTAAATTTTGTAAAATTGCTATACATAAATCGTAAATTAAGAAAGCCCGAAAAAAATCTTCGGGCTTTCAGCTACTTAACTATTTATTTAAACTTAACTACTTTTTAATTAACTTTTCGGTTTTTGATCCATTATCAGAATTGATTTTTAAATAATAAATACCTGACGAGTAACTAGATAAATCAACCGAAGCATTTTCTTCTGAAAGAATTTTAGAAATTAAAATCCGTCCTTGCACGTCATAAACCTGAATCGAACGAATCGTGGAATCTGCTTTTATATTTACCACATCATCTGTTGGATTTGGATAAATTTTAATGGCTTGATTCAAATTCTTTTCAGGAACGCTTAATTCTTGGAAAGTCGTATTTGCAAAATTGGTTATAATCGGATGATTGTAATCGAAGAAAATATCGGCTTTATTTGAGACAGTTGTTCCTGCAGTGAGATTTGCTTTTGTTTTCAATTTCAATAAGATATTTCCGTGGCCACCAGAATCTAAGTTGATATTTTTGAAAATAAATTCGGCAATATTTCCTCGAACTTTCGCTTCTACCGGATGCGATGAGCTCATGATCTGCAAGCTTGAAACATCAAATTTTGTAGTATCAATAACGTCTTTTACCACAATATTTTCGGCATAATAATTTCCTGTATTTTCAAAACGAATCAGATAATGAAGGTATTCGCCAATTTTTACCGGAGAAACAATATCGCCTTCCACGCATTGCTTGTCATTTGGATCATAAGCACCAACCACAGTCTGATTAAATTGAAAAATATTGTTCTGCGTATTTGTTTCGCCAGTCGCTGGAATCGCATTTGCGGTCAAAGTCAAAATATCGTCAATATTCACCGGATTTGTTGCCGTTGGCGCATTGATATTCATTGTCACATAAATACTTCTAGATTCAAAAGGTTGCAAATTGTTCACACTCCAATTTAAAGCTCCTGCATTTTGCGTATCGGGTGCTGGATTTGACAAAGTGAAATTCATCAGATTTTGATTGTAAAAGAAACTGATTCCGTATTGCTGATTCAAAGTTTGGTTTCCGATATTTTTATAAACTACTTCATAAATTGCGGGAAAACCTGGACGCGCTGGAACAATTGGTGCAATCGCAATTTCAATATCTGGATGGATTCCGTTTGGAGTTATGCAGAAGTTTCTGGTTTCAACAATATTGCTTAAGCTCGGGAAATTTACAGTTGCGCTTACCGGAGAAATAGCAAAATAAGATGGATTTTCAATTTCTGGTGTTACGGTAAGGCTTTCGGCACCAGCAAAATAGTTGTAATCTTGATATGCATCTGTAAAAATTGACTGCGTTGTCGTTCCATTCGTGAAATTTAATTTTACAAGTGGAGGCCTAAAATCATTGGCGTCGCATCCATTATTATTTTCGTCAAAACGAGTGGTGCCTACAATTGAATTATAGCTTCCTCCGGGAACAAAACTACAATAGCTATTTACCTGAACATTTGAAGGAATTAACCAATTCGCATCTTCTCCTTCATCGATACATATAAATTGTAACGACGGTAAATCTAAAAACATAAAACAAGTGTAATCTGAACCCGTCAGCGGTAAAATAAAACATTCGTCAATAACACCATTTTTCATATTGATATATGAAAGATTTGGATTATTTCTAAAACTAAAATTTGTTCCTGCAAATTGAATTGTACTTACATCTACAGACGTTAGATTATTGTAACTGCAGTAGAAGCCAGTGATATTCGTAAAGGCGTGCAATCCTGTTAAATCTGTAATATTTGAACTCGTAACATTTAAAGTTGTTGTAACAGCTAATGCTTCTGAAAACTGAATTTCACCATCAGCATTTGTGTCGTATCCCAAAGTAATCAATGCCGTCTTAAAATTTGCATCAGGAATGTAAACCGCGTCACTAGTACTTTCTGGCCAAACCATGATATCAAAATCTGTAATGACAAAACATCCTGTTCCAGCGTTGGTTACGCGAACCCAAATTGTTTGCGTTGGTGAAGTGTTTACATAAGCCGAAGGTGTTGACAATTGTGCAGTTCCTGCCATTGCGTCAAATTGGGTTAAATAAAAAGAAACATAAGATCCTGCAACACCCGCCGTCATATAGTCATTTTGACTTGTTAAATCAAAAACCGCGATTCCTGTATAAGGATTTTGATATACATTCAAATCATTTGGCTGAATTATCATCGGCAACGGATTGACAATCAAATTTAATTCTACAATTGCAAACGTACCTAATGCAATATTTTCTACTCTCACATAAAGTGTTGTTGTGTATTGATTAACATTCGCATAATTAGTATTTAAAGGCGAAATATCTTGAGTTGCATTTGTCAACGTTTCATGATAAGTGATCATATAATCGCCTGGATTTTGGCCATTTAAAATCTCGGCATCTTTACTAGTTAAGTCAAATATCGCAACACCATCATTGTTGTCATCACAAACCTCATAATCTGAAGGTGTCGTAATCTGAGCTTCCATCGCAAATGACATGCTCAAGAAAAATAGCAAAAAGAGTAATATTTTTTTCATAACCTATAATTTAAGTTTGTCGTATTTCTTTTATAAAAGTAAAACAGTCAATAACAATTTATTCTGGCAATTGAGTATTCGCTTGCTTTGGGTTAGAATTCGTCAAATTGTCTTTAAAAGTTCTTGCAATCGTTCCTTTTTTCGTTGCGAAATTGGCAGATTGCTGTTGTCTGCCATAATCACATAACCGCCGTCTTTTTTGATATAAGATTTCAAATATGAAAGATTGATCAAATGCGATTGGTGGATTCGCTCAAAACCGTGTTCGGTTAGCAATTCTTCGTATTCTTTTAATGTTTTTGAAATCAAAATTGGCTTGCTATTCTTGATAAAAAACTTGGTATAATTGTCTTCGCTTTCACATCTGATGATATCGCTGATTTCAAAAAGATGAATTCCATCAGAAGTTGACAAGGCAATTCTCTTAAAATTGTCCACTTTTTTTCTAATGTTTTCCAACAGCAAATCGATGTGGGCATAATTATCATTTTTCTCCAAAACACTTTTTATCTTGGCAATCACTTTTTGCAATTCTTCGGGATCAACTGGCTTTAGAAGAAAATCTAACGCACTGAATCGAAATGCTTTAATAGCATATTGTTCGTGAGCCGTAATAAAAACAATGTGCGACGAAGATTTCCCTTGATTCTTCGCCACTTGTTCTAAAATATCAAAACCAGTTCCGTCAGTTAATTGAATGTCTAAAAAAATGACTTCTGGTTTTAAATTCTGAATCGCTTCCACGCCGGTTTCCACAGAATCTGCTTCGCCTAAAATTTTTATTTCTGGCGCATACCTTGCCAAAAGGCTTTTCATTCCGTTTCTTAAGTTGGCGTCATCGTCGATGAGTAATGCTGTTATCATTTTTTTCGCTTTAGGCTTTAAGCTTTAGGCTACAAGCTTCTTATTTTGAGTTATTAACTTAACACGTCATATTTCATGACTTTGGACTATTATACTGAATTGGTAATTTCAAGATCACTCGTGTTCCAACGGATTTTCCGTTTTCGTCTGTAATTTCTTCAATATCCAATTGTGATGTCTTATTTGTTACATTTTCCATCATTTCCAATCGCTTTTTGGTAATATCCAAAGCCATTGATTTATGAATAGAAACCGATTGTTCTTTCAGTTCTTTTGATTTCTCAAACCCAATTCCGTTATCCGTAATCGTGCAAATCAAACTTTGATCTTTTAAGTCAAAATGAATGTCAATTTGTCCCAATTCTTTCTTCGGAATCAATCCGTGAATAATCGCGTTTTCTACAAAAGGTTGCAATAACAACGGCGGTAAAGCCATATCGTCTTCAATTTCCGGATTTTTTGTAATCGAAAAATTAAAAACTTGGTTGAAACGTAATTGTTCTAGTTCCAAATAATTTTGAAGGCTTTCAATTTCCTTGTCAATCGGAATTAGCGATTCTTTGGAATATTCTAAAGTAAGTCGCATTAATTTTGAGAATTTTGACAGGTATTTTATCGCAGAATCGGTTCCGTTTTGCACTATAAAACTAGAAATCGAACCAAGACAATTAAAAACAAAATGCGGATTCATCTGCAAGTGCAAGGCTTTCTGTTCATATTCTGCCAACTCTTTTTGAAGCGTCAAGGATTTTTTTAACTGTCGTCTATTATAAATTAAAAATCCAATTCCGAATAATAAAAGAACAAATAAAAATCCGAAAATTGTGATTAAAGTGGTTCGTTTTGATTTTTCAGAAAACAGCAATTCTTTCTTTTCATGTTCTTCTTTTTGAAGCGCTTCTCTTTTTTCAAAATCAAAATTCATTTCTGTTTGAACGCTCTGACGAATATTTTCGTGATTGGTCAAACTGTCTTTTGCTTGACTAAAAAGTTGGTAATGAATCAAAGCTTCTGAAGGATTATTTTGCTTTTGATAAATTTCGCTCAGCATTTTTTCGGAAGCCATTATTTGCTCCAAAATCTGCAACTCTTTCGCAAGCGATAACGATTTATTGCTATTAATCAAGGCTTTAGAATAATCTCCTTTTTCAAAATAAAATTTCGCCAAGTAAGTGTAAGTGTCGGAAATCCCGAATTTATCATCAATAGAAGTAAACACTCCTATGGCTTTTTCCCAATTATTTAGCGCTTCTTCAGATTTCCCAATTTGCTGATAATACGAACCCAAATTATTATAAAGTTCTCCGAGTCCGCGAGCATCTGGATTTTTTTCAAACAATTGTTTGGCCTTTGAATAATATTCAAAGGCCTTTGCGAAATTTTGCTGCTTCAGATAAATATTCCCGATGTTGGTTGTGGTAATCCCAACGGTATTATCCTTGATTTTCTCTTGGATTTTTTGCGCCTTGATGAAATAATCTAACGCCTTAAATTCTTCTTTTTGCGCTTGATACACAATCCCGATGTTATTGTAAATTCTGACCACGCGAACCTCATCTTTATTTTCTTCGTAAATTTTGACGGCTTTTAAATGAAACTGCAACGCTTTTGCATAATTGCTTTGCTCAGAAAAAACAATCCCAATGCTTCCGTAAGCTCTCGCCAAACCATTTCTGACAGCATCTTTATTTTCAATTGCGATGTTCAATTGCGATTCAAAAACCTCTTGCGCTTTTGAAAAATAATCTAATGCTTTTGGGTAATTGCCGCTGATGACATTTGAATTCCCTAGGTTTAAATAAGCATTTCCCTCCTCTACTCGATGTTTTATTTTTTTAGATAAATCCAAAGCTTTGCTGGCAAAATCTTGCATCAATTTTGGATCAGAAGACATATATTCTGTGGCGATCGCGTTTAACAAAACAGTTTTATCAATGTCGCTTTTGGTTTTATTCAAGACATTAATCAAACTATCCGCCGTTTTATTTTGAGAAAAAACAGCCACCGAAACCAATAAAAAGAGAAATAGTAATTTTATTTTCATCTGAAAATAGTTAGTTTTTCAAAAGTAGCTTCCGAAAAATATTGATTCAAACAAATGTAAGATTTACTTTTAATTGTTTAGAACCGAATTAGAATTTGAGGGTTTTGATTGAGAATTTGCAATAAAAAAGCCGATACAAAGTGCATCGGCTTCTTTGAAAAATTTCAGAAAAGACTATTCATAGAAATATTTCAAAACTAATTCGTCAGTTGTATTTGGATAATTAGAATCTAAAATAGCAACCGATGTTATTTTTGTTGGATAATTGTTTGCGTTATACTGAATAGTATTTGTCATATAAGCTGAATTATTTGTCTGATCCACAATAGACAAAATATTTTGATTTTTCCCTTCTGTTTCAAAATCGCCGTGTGCCGCATACGCAATAGCTGCATAACCAGTTACATTTTTAAACGGACTGTTTTTTGAATCATAAGTATAGTTATATGTTGAAAAACCTTGCTGTACGATTTTTGTCATCTCGCCGTCCGCAAAAGTCAAAATCCTTACGGTGGCAGTTGAAGATGGGCTGGTCATTGTTTCAGAATAATAACTTTCAGTAATTGTATCACCTGTGTTGTAAACAAAGACACTTCTTTCTTGGTAACCATCTTCTAAATCTTGATATTTATAAGTAACCAATCTGTTATTTGAATCATATTCGAATAATTCTTGAGCATCAACTTGACCATCGTATAAATATTCAATTTTGGTAATTAAATCTCCGGTGTAATAGAATTTTTCTTTGTCACCGTTTGTATAATTTCCTTGTAATAATTTGTTCCCGTTGTAAGTGTAAGTGATGTCATAATTAAATCCGTCTGGATCTTGTTGTTCCCAAACCACTCTTTTTGGCAAAACAGAAGTTGACGGATCTGGGTTTTGATTTGATGAATCGCTATCATCGCTTGAACACGATGTTAAAGAAACTGTTGCAAGTGCAGCTAGAAAAAAGAATGTTTTTTTCATTTTGTTTTATGGTTAGGTTATAACACGCAATGGTAAGTAATTATCTACAAATTTCAAAATTATATGAGAAATTTATAGTTTTTAGCAGAAATTGTCAAGGATCTGTGAGTTCAAGCTGCGTCAATAGCCCTGATTGAACTGGAAAGCCTTTTTTGAAAAAACTATATTTTTTGTTGGAGAAAAATAGCGACCAGAGGAAGCTCATTTTTCTTCGTACAAAAAAATAGTTTTTCAAAAAAGCTTGTAAGGAAAAGCAGGAATAGCTTCAAAAAAAAAGCAACTTCTTTACGAAATTGCTTCTTTAAAATATAGGTGGTAAATTTTAATTCTTTTGTGGAGCGCCATGACCGTGACCGCCTTGTTCGCCTGTGTTTTGTTCGATAACTTGAAGATTTGAATCTATGAAATAAGCGCTTCCGAAACCGTTTACATAAGCACCTCTTTGCGGTTTTAATTCAAAAAGAACGAAATCTGTCATTTCAGCAAGAATGTCAACGACTTTTCCGTGACGGTCTTTTAAAGCGGTTAAAGCCTGTGAAAAAAGCGGGGTTTCTTTTTCAACTAAAACTGCGTCAGTGTTGATTGTCAAACGCGTTCTTGCATAAATCTGTTTTGAAGCTGATTCGTCTTCGATAAACATAATGGATGCTTTTTTGCGATCTTGAAGGTTTTTAGTATGTTTTGCCATGAACGAAACATAGATGTAAAAACTTTTGTCGATAAGAACAAATGGCGCGTAACTTGAAACTGGATTTCCGTCTGCATCAACTGTTGCTAAAATCAACGATTGCGTGCTTTCAACCAATTCCATAACCTTTGGTGCTTTTGGCTTAACTTGTGACTGATTTGACTCTGTGGTACTCATATCTTTAACTTTAAATTATATAAAATATTGAAGCCCGAAAGTTACGACAGTCGTTTTTAAAAAACTATGATAGAAAGCAGTTTTTTAAGAATTATTCTAAATAAGAAACCCTGCGAAAGTTTTATGCTCTGGCAGGGTTTCTATAAAATATAAAAAGAGATTATTTCACTTTAAAAGCATTCTCTCCAGGAAAGTAAGCTGTTGTTCCCAATTCTTCTTCGATGCGAAGCAATTGATTGTATTTTGCCATACGGTCAGAACGTGAAGCAGAACCCGTTTTAATCTGTCCGCAGTTTAATGCTACAGCTAAATCAGCGATTGTGTTGTCTTCAGTTTCTCCTGAACGGTGTGACATTACAGACGTGTAACCCGCGTTGTGCGCCATGTTTACTGCTGCAATAGTTTCAGTTAAAGTTCCAATTTGGTTAACTTTTACTAAGATTGAATTTGCGATTCCAAGATCGATTCCTTTTTTAAGACGCTCTACATTAGTTACAAATAAATCATCTCCAACCAATTGTACTTTGTCTCCAACTAGTTCCGTAAGGTATTTCCAACCGTCCCAGTCGTTTTCTTGCATACCGTCTTCGATAGAAATAATTGGGTATTTTGAAGCCAATTCAGCCAAATATTCAGCTTGTTCTTTTGAAGAACGGATTTTTCCAGTTTCTCCTTCAAATTTTGTGTAGTCGTAATTTCCGTTAACGAAAAACTCAGAAGCAGCACAGTCCAAAGCTACTTTTACATCATCACCAAAAGTATAACCAGCGTTTTCAACCGCCAATTTGATAGAATCTAAAGCATCTTCTGTTCCGCCAGCCAAGTTTGGAGCAAAACCACCTTCGTCACCCACAGCAGTACTCAAACCTCTGTCGTGCAATACTTTTTTAAGGTTGTGGAAAATTTCCGTTCCCATTTGCATCGCGTGTGTAAACGTTTTTGCTTTTACTGGCATGATCATGAATTCTTGAAACGCAATCGGCGCATCAGAGTGTGAACCACCGTTGATGATATTCATCATTGGCACCGGAAGCGTGTTTCCAGAAACACCACCCACATAACGGTACAATGGCATATTTAATTCGTTCGCCGCTGCTTTAGCTACTGCCAAAGAAACACCAAGAATAGCGTTGGCTCCAAGGTTAGATTTGTTTGGAGTTCCGTCCAAGTCAATCATTTTTTGGTCAATCAAGTTTTGTTCAAAAACTGATGTTCCCAATAATTCTTCAGCAATCTTGATATTTACATTTTCAACCGCTTTCAAAACTCCTTTACCCATGAATGCTTTTCCACCGTCTCTTAATTCAACAGCTTCGTGCTCTCCAGTTGAAGCTCCAGAAGGCACAGCCGCTCTTCCAAGAACGCCATGTTCTGTAACTACATCAACTTCAATTGTTGGGTTTCCTCTTGAATCCAGAATCTGTCTTGCGTGAACTTTAATAATTATGCTCATTTTGTTTTATTTATTTGATACTATTTGTTTGCTTTTTTTGAACGAAAAACAAATTTAAGGATTTTAAAAAGCGAATGCGTTATTTTTTTAAAAACTTATAAACGCAAACGATTTAGGGGGCAGAATTTACTGTAATTTTAAATTTATTAGATTTTAATCAAACCGACATCATTCGTGAGAAAATATACTTTACTTTATAGGTTAAATGCCTAAATATAGTATATAAATAAATTTAAATAATTATGAAAAAATTAAACTACATAACTCGACAACTTGCAAGAACAGAGAGGAAGCGTTTTGAACATTATGTTATTTCTAGAATATGGCATCAACTAGATGATTTATCTATCAAATTCTCAACTCAACAATATGTAATACGCCCATCTGGCCGTGCGCTAACAGATATGTATTTTCCGCAACTAGGAATCCATATTGAAGTTGACGAACCCCATCATTTAAACCAAATAGAACAAGATTTGTTACGTGAAGCCGACATTATAAATGCTACCAATCATAAAATATTTAGAGTCGACACTAAAGTAGGTATAGAACATGTAAATTTTCAAATCCAAGAAATAGTTGAAATTATTAAAACTGCCAAATCATCCACAATATCATTTAAAGAATGGAATATAGAATTAGAGCAGAATCCTACTTTTTATATTTCAAAAGGGTTTATCGAACTAAAAGATGATGTCGCTTTTAAAAACTCTTTTCTTGCAGCAAATTGCTTTGGACACAATTATAAAGGTTTACAAAAAGCTGCTACTCGACATCCAAGAGAAAGCAATAAAATAATATGGTTTCCAAAACTTTATTCGAATTCGGACTGGGATAACAAAATTTCTGATGATAACGATTTTATCATTGAAAAAAGCATAAACAATCCCAGTCATACAATAAATATACTTCATAAACCAAAAGAAGATCGAATTGTGTTTGCTAGAGTAAAAAGTCCGTTAGGTGATGTAATGTATAGATTCAAAGGTGAATATTCACTCGATAGAAATTCGACCAATAATGATAATGGACTAGTCTGGAAAAGAATTTCTTCAAAGGTAAAAACTTACCAACCAATACTATAATCAGAGTCTTTAAAGCTAATAAAAAAATGAAAGTCAATCAAAATAAACTAGTTGCAAAAGCTTTTCAAGATTGCAAGGCACGGGCTATAAAAAAAATTAAATACTGTTTTGTTCCAGGTTGTAACGAAAAGTCAATAAACTCTCATATTTTACAACGAAATGGTATTTTATCGACAATAGCTGAAGAAAGTCATGTCATGCAGCTAGAAATCAACCAATTTCGCGAACCAAATATATTTTTTAACAGAGTAGGCCTAAAGGAAGCGTTTTCATTTAATTGTTTCTGCAACAATCATGACACAGAATTATTTAAGAATATAGAAACCGCCGATATAGATTTCACAAATTACAAAAATCGATTATTATTTACCCTGAGAACAATATATAATGAAAAATTCCGAAAACTTGTAAATATCGATGTTTATCAATGTCTTACTGATAATCATTCTGACAAATTTGACATAGAAATACTAAAAGAAAAATCATTTACAGACAATCTTGGACTAGAAGATATTGTAAGAACGGAAAATCTAATTTGGAATGACTTAAACAATAACACAGAATCCTTTGTTTTCAAAATACGAGAAATTGAATATAAAGAGATATGTTTATCCGCTTTCTATAATTACGAAACATCTGAGGAATTGCAATTTTATATAATGATGAATCGAAAACATAAAGAAGAAGTCATTGATATTTTTGTCAACTTATTTCCATATAAAAACAAATCCGTTTTTATGATGGGCTATAAAAAGTCAGAAGAAAAAGAAGTTATTAATTATATAAACAATTTTTTTAAAGGCAATGAAGATGTTTTAGAAAGCAGAATTACAAATTTAATGATGTTTCAGTGCGAAACATGGGCGATATCAAACTCATTTTACAAAAAGCGAATATTTGGAAATGATAATATTTTTAAATATGCTGTAAATTTTTCTGCAAACAACTATAATGAGAGGCTTTTTTTTGACATCAATATTTTTAAAGATGATTTCATTACAAAGTTTAACCTATTTAAAAAAGAGAAACGGTTGTTGAATAAAAACTGACAATAAATTTTATCGATAGCACTAGTATCATGCTCACCACTGGACTAAAACAAAAAACCATTTAGTTTCCTAAATGGTTTTTAACTTTCAAAAAATGCCACCCAAATTTCCCCTAAATTGCATCTCCAAAAAACTACAAAAAATGCAAACCGAAAACCTCCTCCAACAAATCGCCTTCATCAAAGAAATCGACAAGCTAAAATACATCCAGCGCAAGACCAAGCTCTTCAACAGCGACCGTCATGAAAACGACGCAGAACACAGTTGGCATCTGGCAATGATGACGATTGTTTTAGCAGAACACTCAGACAAACCCATCGACGTGCTGAAAGTCGTGAAAATGGTTTTGATCCACGACATTGTAGAAATCGATGCCGGAGATACTTTTATTTATGACACGATAAAAAACCACACCAACACTGATGAAGAACTGCTCGCCGCACAGCGTATCTTTGGACTTCTGCCGGAAGAGCAAGCTAAAGAATTCATCGCCATCTGGCAAGAATTTGAAGATGGAAAAACCGACGAAGCAAAGTTCGCCAAAACCATGGATCGCTTTGAGCCGTTACTCCAAAATACTTCTAACAACGGCGGTACCTGGAAAGAATTCAACGTCCCGTACCAAAAAGTCTATGACAAAAAAGTAGCCATCAAAGACGGTTCAGCCACCATCTGGGAGTATGCCGAAAACTTGATTAACGAAAGCGTCGAAAAAGGAATTTTAAAGAAGTGATTTGCAAACTAAGAACCCTTAACATCATTCAAAACTTACTCCTTCTTAACACTAAACGTCACCATCTTCTTTAGCAATCCGCCCTCAAAAACATACAAATCACAATAATACATTTCAGAAACGGCACCATTAGCATTCTTCATTTTTACGATTCCGTGGCACGCGCCTTTGTTACCGTCAAGTAATTTTAAATCTTTGGTACACGAAATCATTTCTGAACCGTCCATTTTTGCAAACATCTGGCGCACCTGCTCCTTACCTTTAACTGTTTGCTCGCCCACCATATCCCATTCAAAATCCTCAGTCATTAAATCTAAAAGACCATCAGAATCATTGTTATCAAAGGTGGTCAAAACCTTATCAAAAAGCGCTTGATTTTCCATAGTAATTCATTTTATATCAATACAATAAAGATAAAAATAAAGTTTCAAATGGTTTTACAAACAGTTAATTAAACTTTATAAAATTTGTTACGTGTTTACACAAAATAAAGTATTTTGAGATTGATTTCCCGCCACCAACTTTTGGTTCAATAACTTCGTTTGCTTTATAGTTCATTCGCAGAGAATAACAAATACCAACTAACTCTTGCCAAAAATGTCGCTTACTATTTGTTTGATACAATAGATCGTTTTCTTTTTTAGAAACATTTTGAACTTCGGGATTTCTTATTACGTTTTTACTTAACTTGCAAGTAATAAGCCAATTAAAAAGTCGCAAAGAAAATTTACCAAGTTTCGAATCAGAAACTAACTAAAGGAAGCTTAAATCTAAATCATGAAATCTTAATTTTCAAAAAAAATGAAAAAGATAATTATTCTGATGTCAGTTGCTGTTGCGAGTGGCGTTTTATTTGCAAATGTCTTTAATTCAATGGTAATTGCAGTTGCAACTGAAAGTAACATTCCTAATTCTATAATTGCCGGAAAAGAATACTTTAGGTTTGCCAATCCTGGCGACTTTTTTAAAATTTTCTCGCCAGCATCGCAACTTTTGACGCTATTATCTATATCCTTATTTTGGAAAAACTTTAAAAAAGCAAGACTGCTACTTGCAGTCGCTTTGCTTTGCTATATAATCGGCGATGTACTAGCCTTCACCTATTTTCATCCCAGAACCGATCTGATGTTTTCTGACCCAATTCCTGATTCAGAAACATTAAAAAGACTATCAGCAGAATGGAGTGCGATGAACTGGGTGCGCTCTTTTATTTTGGCAATAGGAGTTATATTTTCCTTCTTAGCGGTAGATAACATTTATACTTCAAAAAATCGGGGATGATTAAAAACTAGCCTCTTTTCTATTTTCCTTCTAAAAAAGAGCACGCAATCAAAACACATATCGCCAAAATCCTGAACCCAAAACCTCTTCAATCGCTCTCAACGAGTTTTATTTCTTTGATCGTTACTTATAGGAAAAGAAATGTATTTTGAGTAGTATTGTATAACTATTAGATATATTCAGCTAAATTAGACGGATATGTATAAGTGTATAGTATGTATAAACAAGTTAACGGTTATTTTAAAGAACTGAAACGGAAAATATAGTATTTTAAAATATGAAGAAAAAAATCTTATTTTTATTGGTAATAATCTTTGGTAGCTACTACTGGTTTTCTTTTACAAGCGAAAACAAAAAATATGAAATACTTAATGAAATTATCAAAGATGATGAGCTAGCTCTATTTAAAATTTGTAATAAATCAAATAAAATTGAAATCTTCGAAAACAATTTAAACGACTTTACTTTTCTTGAGCAACTATCTGTAAATTTCCAAAAATTAACTCAAACGGAACATAAATTCAAAGCGGAGAAGATTAAGTATTTTAATCGTAGATTAAACAAAATGGAATACTCTGAAATTATTCCAAGTTGTGATAAGCAATATGAAATACTTTATAAAATTTCTTTACCAATTGTTTCTCCTGACAAACAATCTGTGATTATTAAAATTACTGAAGATTGTAATTGTATGTTGGGAGGACAAAGTGGAACATACTTATACAGAAAAATTGATGGAAAATGGAAACGAATAAAAACGTTAAATGGCTGGATAAGTTAAACAAACAACCGCTAGAAGCCGTCTGTCAAGATTTCAAATTTTGTAGTAAATTCACGTCCACGTTTCGCAAGAAATTTATCTTTAGCGAAAAATACTCGGTTTCAAAATTGCCCCACCATCGCAAAGCCCCCGATATATCAACAGTAATATCATTAAACGGCAGAAAAAAACAGCTGTAATTAAAAAAAGACAAAATTGAAAGAATTTAAAATTTTTGAAAAACGATTTATTTGGACAAGAACTAATATTATCAATTTCGTAATTTTAATTTTAGTGTTGATTATTATCTTCATTTCATTGATTTTGAAAATCGAAAAATCTACACTTTTAACTTCATTATTACTTATAGCTTTAGCTTTTTATTCCATAGGATTGTCTTTAAAACTTAAAAACAGTAATCGTGTTCAACAACTTCAAGGGAGATTAACAGGAAAGTTTTCTTTTGAGAAAGACTATATTCAAATCAATGAATTAAAGATTAATCTTGACAAAGTAAAAAAAGTTGAAATTACAGGCATAGACTGGATCGGTCTTAGAAATACAAATTACTTATTAAATTGCCAGTATGAAAATGGACTATCTAACGGCACTAAAAATTATCTGTTAATTGAATATAGCGACAATAAAAAACAGAAAATACAATTTCAACAAAATCATGCTTGTGAATTTAAAGAAATCGAAGTGGTAATAAAACACTATTATATTAACAACAAAATAGGATATTTGAATAGCGTTGATATTCTTTGCTTATCAGAACAAAAACAATGGGACGAATTTAAAAACCTAACTAAACACTACAACTAACACCCGCTAGCGCGAGCGTCCCGCTCGTGCCAAAATCTATATAATTTTAAAACTATTATAACCTCGAGTCTAACAATAAAATATTCTCAATGGTATTTATCACTCTCATAATTTTAATATTTGAAACCATACTCTTTTCATGGCTCCAAAACAATTATTTATTAAAGAGCGTTACCGATTACCACAGAGGTACAGAAACAGAAAGAAAATTAGTCTTAAAACTTTTAAAATCTGGAATACATTTTCAAACCATCTTTCACGATTTATATATCACCAATGCCAACGGAAGTTATTCGCAAATTGATTTGGTCGTTCCCACAAAAGTTGGAATAATTGTATTTGAAGTAAAGAAATACAGCGGATGGATTTTCGGCAACGGAAACCAACCAAAATGGACGCAACTGTTAGCCTATGGCAAACAAAGATATCGGTTCTACAGTCCTGTTTTTCAAAACAACAAACACATTCTCGATTTAAAAAAACAGCTACCGCAATTTGAAAACATCCCTTTTTACTCCGTTTTAGTATTTTATGGCGATTGTGTATTTAAAGACATATCTTTTATTCCCAACGGAACATTTATAGTAAAACAGCACAACGTTTTAAAAGTGATCAAAAACATCACAAACGAAAATGAACCCGCAAATTACATCAATAAAAGAGAAATTCTGAATCTCTTAAAAAACGCAGTTAAAAACGGAGAAAATAAAGACATCATGAATAAGCATATAGCCAATATTAAAAACAGATTTGGCGAACATAGAAGCATAGCCCCAAAACCCTGAACCCAAAACCTTACACCTTTTTATCCCTCTCATCGAATTTTAGTTCCTTTAATCGTCATTTGTAGGAAAAGAAATATATTTTGTGTAGTATTGTTAGACTATTGTATATATCTAGCCGAATTAGACGGATATGTATAAGTGTATATTATATATTAATAAGTTGTGCGCCATTAATAAGATACCATGAATAAACAAGTAATAAAGATCGAATCGTTCAATCCTTACGAAAGTCGATTTCCAAAGAGAAAGTTGATAACTCGCGATACGCTAATATTAATAAAATATTTGCGAACTGAAGGGTACGATGTCATTGTCACGCCAGAAGATGCTACGCCAGTCGAAATACTTTATAGAAAAGGTTTCGCAGAATTGTTTGCCGATCCACTTAACGTAGCATTGTTCGGAATTCCTATTACAGTCTTTACAACTATTGTTGCAAATCAAATACAAAAATTTATAGATAAGTTTGGAGACAAAGCAAAAGCAAACATTACTAATGTGAACATCACTGTCGATAATTCAACAAACGTTTATAATTGTCACGGTAAGAGTCAGTCAAAAAAAAATCAAATACAATTCGTCGAAAAAAAGAAAAAACTGAAAGATGGATTTCAAACAAGTTTCAAAATTATTTCGCCAAATTCAAAATATCCGACTCCAATTTTTTTAGAACATAAACCTAAAATTGTTGGATGGTGTTTGCTACACGTAGATGATAAAGGATTAAAAGCTGAAGGTATCTTAACCGATAAATTAATCAAGAAAAGAGTAGCACAAAATAGATTAAATGGGATGAGTGTTACAGGCATAGCTAAAAAAACAGAATGCTCAATTTGCTCTCAAAGCTACACTGAATGTAATCACATTGCTGGTAATTTTTACGATGAAATAGAATGTTTCAATACAATAGTAAAAACAGATTTTGTTGAGGCAAGCATTGTGAAAGACCCAATTAATAAAGAGTGTCTAGTAAATTTCCGTTAACGGCGCACAACAGCGTTTATGACGAAATTGCTGGTTTTCAGGTAAAAGAATGTCTTTTTTCACTAAGTTTGTTCACGGTAGCAGAAAATACTCTGCTCCTTTTTACGCAACTTCGCATACACGCGAAACGTTGTGTGCAATGCTTCAGAACTTACAAGGAAAATTGAACTTTATGAAAAAACTTTTACTTCTTGTTTTATTTTCACAATTAGCAAGTTGCCAAAATAAACCAGACATTAAGGCTGTAGAACTTCTAAAAAAAGCAAATGAAATTGGTGCAAAATCTTTCTACAAAGATTCAATTGAAAATAATAAAGCTTTAAAATTAATTGATGAAGCAATTAGAATTGACGATAAATATTTTTCGGCTTATCAATCAAAAACAATTTTCTTATCTGCAAAAGAAGACATTGACGGATTATTACAAAACAATTTGGAAATAATTGAGTTACGACCAAATCAGCCAATATGGAGAATCCAAAGAGGATTGTTTCTTGAAATTAAAGGTAATAAAATTAAAGCTCAAGAAAGTTATAAATTGGGACTTAGTAAATACCAAGAAATATTGAAGCAGAAAGATATGAATCAAGATTTCAATTTTAGAATTGAATATATTTCAGCGTTAGAAGCAAACGAAAACTTAAATCAAGCAAAAGTGGAAATGGAAAAGTTACGGAATGATTTTCCAGGAAATGAAATTGTTCAGAATTACGTTAAAGAATATAAGTTGAAAACTAAAGCTGAATTAATAAGTTTGTGGAAAAATGGAGAATAGCACTGCACACAACAGCCGTTCCTATGTAAAGCATCCGTAAGTTATCAACAACTTTGAATTAGGTTTATATGTAATTTTTTCTCGATTTCAATCTTCCGTAACAGGGCTTGTTGGTAAAATCGGCTGCTAACTTTTGTCTGCCGG
>NZ_JBHSQB010000017.1:0-4277 GCF_042658345.1 Flavobacterium qiangtangense | reverse complement strand
TCTCCCGATGCAGTCACGCCTACCGCGCTGGAAGTCTGCGACGACAACAATGACGGCTTTGCGGCTTTCAACCTTTCGCTTAAAACGGGGGAAATAACAGGAGGCGACACGACACTTGTTGTTACCTACCACGAGACGCTCGTGAATGCCCAGAACGGAGTTGCCGCTATCGGCCCGAACTACACGAACCTTAACCAGTGGACCCAGACGGTCTATGCGAGCGTTACCAACCAGGGCGCCCCTGACTGCGCGACGATCGTCGAGCTTGTCCTTGTCGTGAACACCAGGCCGGTCGCCAACGCGATCGCCGACTACGAGCTTTGCGACTACGACAGCCCCGGAGACGGCATCGAGGAATTCCTTCTGAACACGAAGACAGCGGAAGCGACTGCCGGCCAGCCAGACCTTACGGCCAGCTACCACGCGACGCTATCGGATGCACAGAACGGCACGGCGGCGATCGACCCAGACGTGCCGCATGCAAACAATCCCGCATTCCTTCAGACTATATACGTAAGAATAGAAAACGACATCACCGGATGCTCGACCACCACGACATTCGACCTTATCGTGAACCCGCTTCCGCAGCCTGTGGCCCCGACGCCGCTTACGGCCTGCAGCGACGGAGTGAACAATACCCAGGCGGTATTCGACCTTACGGTGAAGAACAACGAGATACTTGGCGGACAGGCCGGCTTTACCATCACCTATTACAATACCCTTGCGGATGCCCAGGCAGAAACAGGGGCGATCGACCCACCGAATGCCTACACGGGCCAGCTGGGTGAGATCATCTACGTGAGGATGGAAAATGCCGACACCGGATGCTTCAGCACGACAACGCTTACCCTTAACGTGATCGAGGGTCCTATCGCCAACGATCCGCAGCCACTGGAATACTGCGACCCGAACAACGACGGCTTCGGGAACTTCGACCTTTCGCTAGCCATCCCGCAGATCATCGGAGGAGCGGCCAACGTGACGGTTACCTTCCACGAGACGCCTGAAGATGCTGCGTTTGGAACCAATGCTGTCGGCCCGCTTTATTCAAATATCAACCAGTGGACCCAGATCATCTACGTAAGGGTGGAGTCCAACCTGGCGCCGTGCTACGATACGGTTGAACTGCAGCTTATCGTAAATCCTACGCCAGTAGCAACTACACCAGACCCGATCGAGGTCTGCGATGAAAATGCAGACGGAATCGGAACCTTCAACCTGACGATCCGCGAAGACCAGATTCTTGGAGGCCTGGATCCTGCGCTCCACACGATTACCTACCATGTAACGGAAGCCAACGCCGTTGCGGGAGAAAATCCTATCACCAGCGTGCTTGCCTTCAACAATACCGTTATAAATACCCAGACCATATGGGTAAGGGTGACTGTAGACGCAACGGGATGCTCGGACGTAGTGCCATTGGTGCTTGTCGTGAACCCGCTACCGGCAGTGCCTTTCCCGGCGCCGGCCTATGAGCTCTGCGACGTGAACAATACTGGAGACGAATTTGAAGAATTCGACCTTGCAGGCTATGCGCAGAACATTACGCAGGTACCGGGAATGGCAGTAAGCTATTACCTTACCGAGGCGGAAGCCATTGCGGGAACGCCGGCACTTGCTTCTCCTTACGTGAATGCTGTTGCGGGTGTCCAGACGATCTTCGTGAGAGTCGAGAATGCAGACACGGGATGCTTCGCGATAACGCTTCTTGATCTTAGGGTAGAGCCCCTTCCTGCTCCGGTCGTTCCAGAGCCGGTTGCCGAGTGCGATGCCGACGGAAACGGCTTTGCCGAATTCGACCTTGACGAGCTTATAGAAGACATTCTTGACGGAGCCCCGGATACAGAGATTACTTTCCACGAGACGTATGACAATGCAGACATGGACGTATTTCCGCTGGCATCTCCATACGAAAACATAAACGCCTTTGCCCAGACGATATACATCAGGGCAGAAAATACCGAGACGGGATGCTATGCCGTAGTTGCGATGCAGCTTGAGGTGAAAGCCTCTCCGGTGATGCCGGAGCTTGACCCTGTCCAGGTGTGCGACAACAACCAGGACGGCCTTCATGCGGTAGACCTTACCCAGCAGACCCCGATAATCCTTGCCGCTCAGACGGGAGGCAGTACCTATACTGTTTTCTACTATGCGAGCCAGGCCGCGGCAGAAGCGGGAACAGGAGCGATTGTGACTCCCCAGGCGTATGCGGGGACAAACGGGCAGACTATCTGGGTGAGGGTAAACGATACGGCCACGGGATGCTTCACGATAGGAAGCTTCGTGCTTCAGATCGACACGCCTCTTGCGGTGCTTCCTGCCTACCAGCTTTCGGTTTGCGACAACGTGACGCCTTTCCAGGACAACCAGGCAGTTTTTGACCTTACCTCGATGGATGCCGTGATAACAGGGAACAATCCGGGATACACGGTGCAGTACCATCTTAACCTTGCAGACGCGCAGGCGGGTGTTGCGGTTGCCTCTCCGGAAGCATTCTATAACAATACGATTCCAGGAGTAAACAACCCGTATACGCTTTTCGTTACGGTTACCAATGACGCGACGGGATGCGTGAGCTTCACGACCCTCACCATAAGAGTGCTTCCTCTTCCTACGCCAAACACGGATCCCCAGGATCTTGTGGCGTGCGACAACGTGGACTCTCCGAACGGCACTGAGCTTTTCGACCTGACGGTAAACGAGGCCTACCTTGCCGACGGGGACCCGAACCTTTCGTTCGAGTACTACGACGCTGACGGAAGCCAGATACTTACGCCGGAGGCATACGAGGGAGCAGGCATCGTCTACATCCACGTGATGAACAGCCAGATCGATTCTGACGGGGAGAACTGCTACGTGGTAGTAGAACAGCTGCTTATCGTGAACCCGCTTCCTGTTGTAAATGCAGGTGTGGTGAATGCGGTATGCCAGCAGAACAACGACGGCTTTGCGACCTTCACGCTTTCAGGCAGCAATGCCGACGTGCTCGGGGCAGGGCAGGACATTGCAGGATTTGCCTTCAGCTACCACCTGACGCTTGCAGAAGCTCAGGCAGGAACGGGAGCGCTTCCTGACCAGTATGACAATGGCACGCCTTTCCAGCAGGAAATCTACGTGAGGGTGGTAAACACCGCCACGGGATGCGTGAACACGGAGATGGTTACCCTTGTCGCGGACAACGGATCTACGGCCGGACAGCCGGCAGACATCACGGAATGCGATACTGACGGCACCAACGACGGCTTCATGCAGTTCGACCTTACTGAGATGGACGCCACGGTAATCGGGACGCAGGGACCGGAGTACACGCTCCACTATTATGACGACCTTGATGCCATGAACGCGGATATCGCGGAAGGCCCGACCACGGACTACAGCGGTGCGATCGCGTCTCCGGCATCTTATACGAATACGACGCCTTTCAGCCAGACGATCTATGCGCTGGTCTTGAATACCGATTCGGTTACGGGATGCCCTGCATTCGTGGAGGTGCTGATTACCGTGAACCCGCTTCCGGAGCCTGTGATATCAGACGACAGCAACGGAATCATCTGCGTGGACTTCGAGACGGATGTGGCTGCGCCGGTAACGCTTTCGACAAACTACGGGACAGATCCTGCCTATTCTTACGAATGGACGCTTGGCGCGACCGTAGTGGGAACGGACCCTACCTATACGATAACATCGATAGCGGGAGACACGGCAACATACGGGGTTACCGTTACCAATATCGCCACGGGATGCGTTTCTGACCCTATGGCGACGATCACGATCACCAGATCCGGCCCGGCAGTGATAACGGACGTACAGGTAACCAACGCCTTCACGGAAAGCCAGACGATCACGGTAATCGCAGAAGGATACGGGGAATACGAGTACAGCCTTGACGGAGGCCCTTGGCAGTCGAGCAACGTCTTCTATGACGTGCCCCTTGGGGTTTCGCAGAGCGGCGAGCACGATATTGCGGTGAGGGATATCCTTGGCGGCTGCGGCCCGGATACGGCAGGCACGGCTTTCCTTATCGGATACCCTAAGTATTTCACGCCTAACGGTGACGGAATTCACGATACTTGGAATATTGTAGGATTGTATGACCAACCTAACGCAAAAATTTATATATTTGACCGCTACGGAAAACTGATCAAGCAATTGAGCCCTTCGATCGACAGCCAGGGCTGGGACGGAACGATGAACGGAAGCCCGCTTCCTTCGACCGACTACTGGTTCAGGGTGGAATTCAGTGAGCAGGGAGTGGCCAAAGAATTTAAAGCGCATTT
>NZ_JBHSQB010000016.1:0-3143 GCF_042658345.1 Flavobacterium qiangtangense | reverse complement strand
GCATGCAAGAAAGCGCAATAAGCAAAATAAGGGCGCATGGGGGATGCCTAGGCTCTCAGAGGCGAAGAAGGACGTGATAAGCTGCGATAAGCTTCGGGGAGCGGCACACACGCACTATATCCGAAGATTTCCGAATGGGGCAACCCGGCATGTTGAAGACATGTCACATCGATAGATGGGCAAACCCGCTGAACTGAAACATCTAAGTAGGCGGAGGAGAAGAAAACAAAAGTGATTCCGTAAGTAGTGGCGAGCGAACGCGGATTAGCCCAAACCAGCAGTGTTACGGCACGGCTGGGGTTGTAGGACCAAGACATTTTATGTACGAGGAACCAGAATGAACTGGAAAGTTCAGCCATAGACGGTGATAGCCCGGTATGGGTAACGAGTATAATAGATATTGGTATCCTGAGTAGGGCGGGGCACGTGAAACCCTGTCTGAATCTGGCGGGACCATCCGCCAAGGCTAAATACTCCTGAGAGACCGATAGTGAACCAGTACCGTGAGGGAAAGGTGAAAAGAACCGTGAATAACGGAGTGAAACAGATCCTGAAACCATGCGCCTACAAGCGGTCGGAGCCCTTTAGTGGGGTGACGGCGTGCCTTTTGCATAATGAGCCTACGAGTTAACGTTGCCGGCAAGGATAAGGACTTCAGGTCCGGATCCGTAGCGAAAGCGAGTCTGAATAGGGCGCCATAGTCGGTAGTGTTAGACGCGAAACCGTGTGATCTACCCATGGGCAGGATGAAGCTGTGGTAACACACAGTGGAGGTCCGAACCGGTTGACGTTGAAAAGTCTTCGGATGACCTGTGGGTAGGGGTGAAAGGCCAATCAAACTCGGAAATAGCTCGTACTCCCCGAAATGCATTTAGGTGCAGCGCAAGATATAAGTTATACAGAGGTAGAGCTACTGATTGGATGCGGGGGCTTCACCGCCTACCAATTCCTGACAAACTCCGAATGCTGTATAATGTTTCCTTGCAGTGAGGGCTTGGGTGCTAAGGTCCAAGTCCGAGAGGGAAAGAACCCAGACCATCAGCTAAGGTCCCCAAATATATGCTAAGTTGAAAGAACGAGGTCCGACTGCACAGACAGCTAGGATGTTGGCTTGGAAGCAGCCATTCATTTAAAGAGTGCGTAACAGCTCACTAGTCGAGCGGTCGGGCATGGATAATAATCGGGCATAAGCATATTACCGAAGCTATGGATTTAGAGCTTGCTCTAAGTGGTAGGGGAGCATTCTGACAGGGCTGAAGGTGGGTCGTAAGGCCTGCTGGACCGGTCAGAAAAGAAAATGTAGGCATAAGTAACGATAATGCGGGCGAGAAACCCGCACACCGAAAGACTAAGGTTTCCTCAGCTATGCTAATCAGCTGAGGGTTAGTCGGGGCCTAAGGCGAACCCGAAAGGGACAGTCGATGGACAACGGGTTAATATTCCCGTACTAGTTATTACTGTGATGGGGTGACGGAGTGATGAAAGTACCGCGAACTGACGGAATAGTTCGTTGAAGATTGTAGCTATATTCCCGGCAGGCAAATCCACTGGGAATGGCAAAGATCGATAGTACTCGGAGCCTTCGGGCAAAGAGATAGCGTACCTAAGGGCTTCCAAGAAAAACCTCTAAACTTCAGGTAATAAGTACCCGTACCGCAAACCGACACAGGTAGTCGAGGAGAGAATCCTAAGGTGCTCGAGAGATTCATGGCTAAGGAATTAGGCAAAATAGACCCGTAACTTCGGGAGAAGGGTCGCCAGCAGCAATGCTGGCCGCAGTGAAGAGGTCCAGGCGACTGTTTATCAAAAACACAGGGCTCTGCAAAATCGCAAGATGAAGTATAGGGCCTGACACCTGCCCGGTGCTGGAAGGTTAAGAGGAGATGTTATCTTCGGAGAAGCATTGAATTGAAGCCCCAGTAAACGGCGGCCGTAACTATAACGGTCCTAAGGTAGCGAAATTCCTTGTCGGGTAAGTTCCGACCTGCACGAATGGTGTAACGATCTGGACACTGTCTCAGCCATGAGCTCGGTGAAATTGTAGTATCGGTGAAGATGCCGATTACCCGCAGTGGGACGAAAAGACCCTGTGCACCTTTACTATAGCTTAGTATTGGTCTTGGACAAGTGATGTGTAGGATAGGTGGGAGACTTCGATCCAGCGTCGCCAGGCGTTGGTTAGTCATTGTTGAAATACCACCCTTTGCTTGTCTGAGGTCTAACCCCGGAATCCGGGGGACATTGCTTGGTGGGTAGTTTGACTGGGGTGGTCGCCTCCAAAAGAGTAACGGAGGCTTCTAAAGGTTCCCTCAGCACGCTTGGTAACCGTGCGCAGAGTGCAATGGCATAAGGGAGCTTGACTGAGAGACATACAGGTCGATCAGGTACGAAAGTAGAGCATAGTGATCCGGTGGTTCCGCATGGAAGGGCCATCGCTCAAAGGATAAAAGGTACGCCGGGGATAACAGGCTGATCTCCCCCAAGAGCTCATATCGACGGGGGGGTTTGGCACCTCGATGTCGGCTCGTCACATCCTGGGGCTGGAGAAGGTCCCAAGGGTTGGGCTGTTCGCCCATTAAAGTGGCACGCGAGCTGGGTTCAGAACGTCGTGAGACAGTTCGGTCTCTATCTACTGTGGGCGCAAGAAATTTGAGTGGATCTGATTCTAGTACGAGAGGACCGAATTGGACCAACCGCTGGTGTATCTGTTGTTCCGCCAGGAGCACTGCAGAGTAGCTACGTTGGGAAGGGATAAGCGCTGAAAGCATATAAGCGCGAAACCCACCACAAGATGAGATTTCTTTTAAGGGTCGTGGGAGATGACCACGTCGATAGGCTATAGGTGTAAAGGCAGTAATGTCATAGCCGAGTAGTACTAATAACCCGTAAGCTTATGCGCACTTTTCCTCCCGGCGCAAGCCGGGGGGAGGAAACTTTCTTCTAAAAAATCGTGATTTTATCCCAGTATGTTAAGATATTGCCCTGAGCATCGCAAGAAATCAGGGACATGTCGCCCGACGCGACAAGAATAGCCTAAGGTGGTTATTGCGGCGGGGCTCACCTCTTCCCATCCCGAACAGAGAAGTTAAGCCCGCCTGCGCAGATGGTACTGCAATCCTGTGGGAGAGTATGTCGCCGCCTTT
>NZ_JBHSQB010000015.1:0-1980 GCF_042658345.1 Flavobacterium qiangtangense | reverse complement strand
TAGTTGTCAGTTAACAGTTTTCAGTTAACAGTACTTAAAACGGCTTCACCCAACCTCTAAAATTTCCTTTTCAAGAGCAGTAAAATAGTAGTCCCGCCCAGACTCGAACTGGGGACCCCTACATTATCAGTGTAGTACTCTAACCAGCTGAGCTACGAGACTCTGTTTTGCTTTTCTTGTATTATTTTGAACCAACAGCGAGAGTATTGCGCTTTTCCGAAAGAAACCGGAAGCCTTGCTTCTTCGTCTTTCTCTAGAAAGGAGGTGTTCCAGCCGCACCTTCCGGTACGGCTACCTTGTTACGACTTAGCCCCAGTTACCAGTTTTACCCTAGGCAGCTCCTTGCGGTCACCGACTTCAGGCACCCCCAGCTTCCATGGCTTGACGGGCGGTGTGTACAAGGCCCGGGAACGTATTCACCGGATCATGGCTGATATCCGATTACTAGCGATTCCAGCTTCACGGAGTCGAGTTGCAGACTCCGATCCGAACTGTGAACGGTTTTGTAGATTCGCTCCTGGTCGCCCAGTGGCTGCTCTCTGTACCGTCCATTGTAGCACGTGTGTAGCCCAGGGCGTAAGGGCCGTGATGATTTGACGTCATCCCCACCTTCCTCTCAGTTTGCACTGGCAGTCTCGTTAGAGTTCCCGACATGACTCGCTGGCAACTAACGACAGGGGTTGCGCTCGTTATAGGACTTAACCTGACACCTCACGGCACGAGCTGACGACAACCATGCAGCACCTTGTAATCTGTCCGAAGAAAAACCTGTTTCCAAGCCTGTCAGACTACATTTAAGCCCTGGTAAGGTTCCTCGCGTATCATCGAATTAAACCACATGCTCCACCGCTTGTGCGGGCCCCCGTCAATTCCTTTGAGTTTCATTCTTGCGAACGTACTCCCCAGGTGGGATACTTATCACTTTCGCTTAGCCACTCAGAATTGCTCCCGAACAGCTAGTATCCATCGTTTACGGCGTGGACTACCAGGGTATCTAATCCTGTTCGCTACCCACGCTTTCGTCCATCAGCGTCAATGTATTGGTAGTAACCTGCCTTCGCAATCGGTATTCCATGTAATATCTAAGCATTTCACCGCTACACTACATATTCTAGTTACTTCCCAATAATTCAAGCCCTGCAGTATCAATGGCAATTTCCCGGTTGAGCCGGGAGATTTCACCACTGACTTACAGGGCCGCCTACGGACCCTTTAAACCCAATGATTCCGGATAACGCTTGGATCCTCCGTATTACCGCGGCTGCTGGCACGGAGTTAGCCGATCCTTATTCCTACGGTACCGTCAGTCTGGGACACGTCCCAGGGTTTCTTCCCGTATAAAAGCAGTTTACACACCATAGATGCTTCATCCTGCACGCGGCATGGCTGGATCAGGCTTGCGCCCATTGTCCAATATTCCTCACTGCTGCCTCCCGTAGGAGTCTGGTCCGTGTCTCAGTACCAGTGTGGGGGATCTCCCTCTCAGGACCCCTACCCATCATAGCCTTGGTAAGCCGTTACCTTACCAACTAGCTAATGGGACGCATGCTCATCTTTTACCGATAAATCTTTAATCACAAGATGATGCCATCCTGTAATGCTATAAGGTATTAATCCAAATTTCTCTGGGCTATCCCTTTGTAAAAGGCAGATTGCATACGCGTTACGCACCCGTGCGCCGGTCTCAAGCTAGCAAGCTAGCTCTACCCCTCGACTTGCATGTGTTAAGCCTGCCGCTAGCGTTCATCCTGAGCCAGGATCAAACTCTTCATCGTATATTTTTAATAATTTATAGACGCTTCGCTTGGCTATTTTTTCCTGTCCTATCGGATCAGGCAATGCTCTCTCTTTTATTTGCTGTCAATCCAATATGTCTATGAACGTGTCATTCTGTTTTATTCCGCCATCCGTGTTTCAGGAAGCGGGTGCAAAAGTAGAAATCCTTTTTGATTCCTGCAAGCTTTCTTGAAAGTTTTTTTT
>NZ_JBHSQB010000014.1:0-1167 GCF_042658345.1 Flavobacterium qiangtangense | reverse complement strand
GATCGTGTAGCTTCCGGCTGGGGTTCCCGCAGGAATTACAACGTTTCCGGTTGCAAGGTCGATCGTTGGAACCAATGCTCCGGCCGTGTTCGGCGTTGCAGGAGTCGTAACCGAAAGATTTACGTTTGAGATAAGAACCTGGGCACCGTTTAATGTGTCGATTCCGCTTCCGTTAGAGGCGAAAATGTTTCCGGCATTGTTGTTTCCGGTTGCGCCGTTTGTTGATGGAATCGCATCGTTTTGGGCATCGATTACTGCTTTTGTCACAGGAATCGTAACTATTGCCGTATCGCAGTTCGTCGGGTTTAATTTTTCGCAGATCTGGTAGGTGATCGTGTAGTTTCCGGCTGGGGTTCCCGCAGGAATTACCACGTTCCCGGTTGCAAGGTCGATTGTCGGAACCAATGCTCCGGCCGTATTTGGCGTTGCAGGAGTCGTAACCGAGAGATTTACGTTTCCGATAAGGACTTGGGCACCGTTTAATGTGTCGATTCCGCTTCCGTTAGAAGCGAAGATGTTTCCTGCATTCGTGTTTCCGGTTGCGCCGTTTGTTGATGGAATCGTGTCGTTAACAGCGTCGATAACTGCTTTTGCAACAGGAATCGTAACTATTGCAGTATCGCAGTTTGTCGGGTTTAGTTTTTCGCAGATCTGGTAGGTGATCGTGTAGCTTCCGGCTGGGGTTCCCGCAGGAATTATGACGTTCCCGGTTGCAAGGTCGATCGTCGGAACCAAGGCTCCGGCCGTGTTTGGCGTTGCTGGAGCGGTTACCGAAAGATTTACGTTTCCGATAAGAACCTGTGTTCCGTTCAATGTGTCGATTCCGCTTCCGTTAGAAGCGAAGATGTTTCCGGCATTCGTGCTTCCGGTTGCGCCGTTTGTTGATGGCATCGTGTCGTTAACAGCGTCGATAACTGCTTTTGCAACAGGAATCGTAACTACTGCCGTATCGCAGTTTGTCGGGTTTAGTTTTTCGCAGATCTGGTAGGTGATCGTGTAGCTTCCGGCTGGGGTTCCGGCAGGAATTACCACGTTTCCGGTTGCAAGGTCGATCGTCGGAACCAAGGCTCCGGCCGTATTTGGCGTTGCAGGAGTTGTAACTGTAAGGTTTACGTTTCCGATAAGAACTTGGGCACCGTTTAATGTGTCGATTCCGCTTCCGTTAGA
>NZ_JBHSQB010000013.1:0-664 GCF_042658345.1 Flavobacterium qiangtangense | reverse complement strand
GGCTGTCTTTTTATTTGCGCGGCAACCCCAGGCCAATTCCCCAAAACAGAAAACAAAACCCCTTCCTTATATATATGTAATTTTTCCCGGCAGCGAAAGGCCTTTCTTTTGCCAGCACACGCAATTCCCGCTTTCTGCCGCAGTCTTCCCGCCGAACCCCGGCGGCAAGAGCTCGCGGCCGCCAATCGGGGCTGGGGGAGAAGCCTTCCCGCATTCCTGGAAGCTACGGGACCGGGATCGCGCAGACAGCCTGCAAAAAAAAGCCGCCCCGGCACAGATGCCCTTCAATGCCTTGCATGGCAAAACAAGCGCCGTGCATTCCCCAGGCATCCCTAAATCCCAGATATTTAAAGAAAAGATAAAAAAAACTTCCGCCTCCAAGTCGAAGCGTTCCAGCGAGTTACGGGAAAGATGAAGAAAACATCAAAAAAAGATGAAGAAAAAGCTTGCGCAGGCGAAAAAGATGCGTACTTTTGCACCCGCAATAACGGCGAAGTTCTTAAGATTTACTGGAGGCAGGGAGTTAGTAAAAAAGATAAAATTTTTTTCACGAAAAGCTTGCCGGAAAGAAAAAAGCGAATTACCTTTGCGCCCCGCGAGAGCGGAAGTTCATTGGGAATCTGCGCAGGCTGTGAGAGAAAGGAGGAAATAAAAATTTCTAAAA
>NZ_JBHSQB010000012.1:0-643 GCF_042658345.1 Flavobacterium qiangtangense | reverse complement strand
GTTCCTATGTAAAGCATCCGTAAGTTATCAACAACTTTGAATTAGGTTTATATGTAATTTTTTCTCGATTTCAATCTTCCGTAACAGGGCTTGTTGGTAAAATCGGCTGCTAACTTTTGTCTGCCGGAGGCATTTGACTAAAAGTTAGGCTGATTTTATCAATGATGCCACGAAAGTTCTTCGCCTTTTATCTCATAATATTTCTTTAAAATTCTCAAGGCTCACGCTCCTATATGTGGTCTGACTGAACAGCCACCAGCATCGGTATGATTTTAAGAATAAATAAAACAGCTGCCTGCTTGGCGTTGTGGCTTCAGTCTGGTGAACCACCACGGCTGTTTTGCAGTCTGTCTCTCTTGTGTAATTGAGCTTTCGAGAAGGTTATTTTATGTTTCTGGAACTAAATTCCGATTGATCTGATAGGGTGTTTCGGTCTTAATGACCGACAATATTCTTCTGGCCATTTTATGGGCTACTTTGATAATGATGCTTTTTACGTTCTTGCCTTGGTGTTTTCTATAATATTGCTGCATTTCGGTATCTTTTCTGACCGCGATCCAGGCGGCTTCCACCAGATAGCTTCGCAATTGGGAACGGCTCCTTGGGGTTATGCCCAAGCACTTTTCGGAATCGCCGCTGTTGT
>NZ_JBHSQB010000011.1:0-637 GCF_042658345.1 Flavobacterium qiangtangense | reverse complement strand
GATTCCCGGCACCAGCCCAATGTAGGAACTGAATTGCCCTTCAGTATTAAAACGCCTCAAATCACCGCATTCAGCTAAGATCACACTGGCCAGGTAACCGCCGATTCCTGGAATACTCCGCAGTAGGTTGTAATCTTTCTTTTGGTTTTTCCTGCAATGGGCACGCATCTGGTTTGCAATTTCCAGATATTCTGACTTGATGAAGCGGTACATCCTTATTTTGCCCTGCAGGGCCATATCGCCACAAGGACTGCTGAATTTAAGATTCTCCAGCCATGCAATGAAATCCGTACTCCAATTCGAGTTGTCAAAATCATCGGGAACCTTTATTCCGTGAAAAAGCAACATGCTCTTGATATGAGATTTTGCTTGCCGGAGCTTTTTGGTTACTTGAGTTCTGTGGCGTGCCAAGGTTGTAAACTGGTCGTGCTCTTCTGTGGGAACGAAAACTCCTTTGAGCACTCCTGCTTTTAATTGGTTGGATAAGTTCTTGGAATCCAAGGCATCGGTTTTTTGATAGCGTTCTTTGTCGCCCGTTTTGACGTCAGCGGGATTCACTACTAAAACATTCCAGCCCAAGTTTAAGAAATAGCGTGCTGCGGTAAATCCGCAACAGCCTGCTTCATAAACTAAATTA